>CAJCJD010000120.1 GCA_903970555.1 Vulcanimicrobiota bacterium | reverse complement strand
GGGCGGCATCTGTGGCAGGTGCTGGGTCCGTTCGCGCCGGCGCATACGGTGTTTCAGCACCGCCTGCAGATGAACGGCTTTCTGGCGCGCTGGCTGGAGTACCTGGCGGAGCAGGGGCATTCCGTCGGTACGCTGGAGCTCCAACAGGCGGGCTCTGTAAACGGCGGAGAATAAGGAGCTTGTCGAAGAGTGGGGCGTGGCTGGCTGTTTCTTGATCTACGCGCATGGATGGGCGAGCAGATGCAAACAAAAAAGCCCGCACTTGGCGGGCTTTCTCGTAAATGGCGGAGTGGACGGGACTCGAACCCGCGACCTCCGGCGTGACAGGCCAGCATTCTAACCGACTGAACTACCGCTCCGCGTTGTACTACCTTCCAGCGAACTAACACACTAAGTCCATTTCCAATTCGACGTGATGGCCGGTCAGGCTATCGGTTGAATTGGCGTCCCCACGGGGATTCGAACCCCGGTCGCCACCGTGAAAGGGTGATGTCCTAGGCCTCTAGACGATGGGGACGTATGTGTTGGTGGAGCCAGGCGGGATCGAACCGCCGACCTCCTGCATGCCATGCAGGCGCTCTCCCAGCTGAGCTATGGCCCCGCCGCTGGAAGCCCGAAAGAATAGGGTGGGTTCATAATTCCGTCAAGTTTTTTTTTGGAGAAAACACGCTGTTCGATGAACCGAATACTACGCCTCGACGCGCGGTCGGGGTATCGCTTCGGTTTAAGCTGTGAACGAGACACAGTCGCGAGGAACGGCATGCACGATATTGGCTTTATTCGCGACCTTGCGCTGGTGATGTTGGTGGCTGGCACCACCACCGTTTTGTTCCAGCGTTTGCGCTTGCCTGTGTTGCCAGGATACATCCTCGCCGGTGTCGTGATCGGCCCGCATACACCCGGTGTGCTGGTGGCCGATCCGCGCACGATCGGCGATATATCCAATCTCGGTGTCGTGCTGTTGATGTTTACGCTGGGGCTTGAGTTCAGTGTGCGCAAGTTGCGCCAGGTCGGTGGCGCGTTACTGCTCGTCACGGTGATCGAAGTGGGGTTCATGCTGTGGGTCGGCTATGAACTTGGATTGATCTTCGGTTGGGGTAACCGAAACGCGCTGTTCCTCGGCGCGATCATGGCTTTGTCGTCGACCATGGTGGCGACGCGCACATTGGTCGAAAGCGGAGTGAGGCATTGGCCGTTCGCCCGTTTGGTGGTCGGCATGTTGGTCGCCGAAGACATGCTGACCATCGTGATCCTCACCTTGCTCACGGCCGTGGCGATCCGGGGAACGGTGCAAACCGGTGCCGCGTTCAGCGTGATAGGACACCTGGGTTTGTTTGTCGTCGCCGGCATGATTGTCGGCTTGTTGTTATTGCCGCGGTTGGTCGACTACATCGCTGGCTTCGATCGCGATGAAACGCTTCTGGTTAGCGTGCTCGGTATCTGTTTTGGTACGAGCCTGCTTGCCGAATGGCTGGGTTTCAGCGGTGCATTGGGGGCATTTCTGGCAGGTGCCGTTGTCGCGGAGGCGCGCACGGCGCCGCGTGTGACGCACTTGGTCGAGCCGTTGCGCGATATGTTCGCGGCGCTATTTTTCGTTGCCATCGGTTTGAAAATCGACCCGGCGCAACTTGCGCATTACGCGTTGCCGGCTGTGCTGATCGCGTTGACCGTGATGGTCGGCAAGAGTGTGGTTTGCAGCATGGGTATGTTCTTCATCGGGCACGACGCACGAACGTCTTTGCGCACCGGGCTTTGCATGGCGCAAATCGGTGAGTTTTCATTCGTCATTGCCACGCTGGGGCTGACGCTTGGCGCGGTGGACGATTTTATTTATCCGATCGCCGTCGCCGCCGCACTGATCTGCATGTTGACTTCGCCCTACCTGCTTCGCTCCACCGATCTGCTTGCACGTGCCGGAAGGCGAATCTTGCCGCGCCCTTTGCGCTTGCTGGTAAGTAGCTACAGCGGGTGGTTGGAAAATCTGCGTCCCGTCAATGAGAACGCGACGTTGGCGGCGATGTTTCGCCGGCTTCTTTGGCACATTGCGGTGAACGTGGCGTTGGTCATTACATTGTTCGTGATCGGCGCGTACGTGAACGCACACAACGCGCACTGGTTTTCGTGGTGGGGCTTCGATGTCGAGATGCGTCACTCAGTGATTTGGGCGTGCGCGCTGTTTTTATCGTTGCCACTGTTGATTGCGGTGTATCGCAAAGCCGAGGCCCTGGGCATGCTACTGGCCGAATTGGGCATCAGGGAGCGCTTCGCCGGCGCGTATACGCAGACCATTCGGCAGGTTCTTGCGAAGCTGATCCCGTTGGCGACCCTGCTGGTTTTAGCGGTTTTGGTCAGCGTGCTGGGCTCTGCGATTTTGCCACCGCGTGGTGTGGCGTTATCACTTGTCGCTGTGTCAGTGGCGCTAGCTATCGTTCTGTGGCGCGGGCTCGTCAAGGTACACGCGCGATTGCAGGCGGCCTTGCGCGAAACACTGGAAAAGCCTTAATCCACAAGTCATTGATCAAACTGAATGAGAAATTGCGCACAATCACAGCGCTGAACCTTTATCGCTGTTCATGGTCAATGTCTGAACGTCGTTGCCAAGACCGGACAGGACACCGCACAATGCGGGGCCAGCCTCCATTTGGGGGAGGTCCGGCCGGCACGCCGGCATATCCATATACGAGGGAGTTCCAAATGAAGCATTTTCTGCGACCCACGCTGACGGCGGCCGCGCTGGCCGTTGCGCTGGGCATGACTGCTGGCGCGCAGGCCCAGACGTCCAGCACCGGTACCGCTGCTACGGGTACGGTGGACAAGATCAAGGCTAGCACCGTGGTCGGCTATGAATTGGCAGGTTCCGTGCCGCCAATCATGCGTGATGCCGTAGACCCGGCGACCGTCGCCAAGGCTGTCCAGGCAGCTTTGTCCGGTCAAAAGCCGCCGATGAGCGAAGCGGAATTCAACGCTACCGCGCAGGCGTTCGAGGCCCAGTTGCGTGCCAAGGCCAAGACAGAATTCGACGCCGCTTCGGCCAAGAACAAGGCTGAAGGCGATGCGTTCCTCGCCAAGAACCGCAGCGCGGCTGGCGTGAAGGTCACGGCTTCCGGCCTGCAGTACCAGGTGCTGTCGCAGGGCACTGGCGCACGTCCGGGCCCGAATGACACCGTCAAGGTGAACTACACCGGTACCTTCGTGAATGGTGAAGTCTTCGACAGCTCCTCGAAGAACAACCCGCCGGGGCCGACCGCGATTCCGCTGGCTCGCGTGATCCCGGGCTTCCGCGAAGGTCTGCAGTTGATGCAGGTTGGTGGCCATTACAAGCTCTTCATCCCGGCAAGCCTCGCTTACGGTGCTGAGCCGCAGCGTCCGTTCCCGCCGAACTCCACGTTGATCTTCGACGTGACCTTGGTGAGCACCGGTCCGACCACGGCCAGCGCAGCCCCCCCGCAGGGCGGTGAAGCCGGCGGCGGTGGTGGCGAGCAGCAGTAATCGTCAGTACTTCGTAAGCAGTACATCGAACAGGGTGCGAAGCAATTCGCGCCCTGTTTGTTTGTGCGCATCCGTTGCCGGTCCGCTGACACTGGGGTTTCTTATATGCCCTGCTAGAATTGGCGACCACGAACGAAGGTTGTGACTCCATCCGATGAAACTCACCATTTTTGGAACCGGTTATGTGGGCCTGGTCACCGGAGCCTGCCTGGCCGAGATGGGCAACCACGTGGTTTGCGTCGATATCGATGAGGGCAAGGTGGACCGGCTCAATCGCGGCGAGATACCGATCTTCGAGCCGGGTTTGGAGCCGATCGTTCGGCGCAATCACGCCAATGGGCAGCTTGAGTTCACCACGGATGCGTCATCGGCCATCGCGCATGCGCAGATCATCTTTATCGCGGTGGGTACGCCGCCCGATGAAGACGGTAGCGCAGATCTGCAATACGTCCTGGGTGTCGCCAAGTCCATCGGACGCCATCTGGATCGTTACGCGGTCATCGTCAACAAATCGACTGTGCCCGTGGGCACTGCAGATCGTGTTCGCAAGGCAGTCGCCGCCGAACTCTCGACACGCGGTGCCGAGATCGACTTCGACGTGGTATCTAACCCGGAATTCCTGAAAGAAGGCGATGCGGTCGAAGATTGCCTGCGTCCCGATCGTATCGTGCTGGGAAGTTCCAGCGAGCGTGCAATCGAGTTACTGCGCAAGCTATATGCGCCCTTCAATCGCAACCACGATCGTACCGTGGTGATGGATGAGCGCTCGGCCGAACTGACCAAGTACGCCGCCAATGCCATGCTGGCGACCAAGATCAGCTTTATGAACGAGATCGCCAACATTGCCGAGCGTGTGGGTGCGGATGTGGAGTTGGTGCGTCAAGGCATCGGTGCCGATCCACGTATTGGCTACCACTTTATTTATCCGGGTGCCGGTTACGGCGGCTCGTGTTTTCCCAAAGACGTACAGGCGCTGGAACGCACGGCGCGCAGCGTAGGCTACGACGCACGTTTGTTGGGTGCGGTCGAGGCGGTCAATCAAGGCCAGAAGACCAAGTTGTTCGAATTCATACTGCGCCATTTCGGCGGAAGCGTGAGCGGACGCACCGTCGCGCTGTGGGGACTCGCATTCAAACCCAATACCGACGATATGCGCGAAGCGTCAAGTCGTCGCTTGATGGAGGCACTGTGGGAAGCCGGCGCCAATGTGCGTGCCTACGATCCGGAGGCTCGCGAGGAAGCGCATCGCGTGTACGGACAGCGCAATGATCTGGTGCTGTGCGAGAACGCTTATCAGGCGCTGGAAGGCGCCGATGTGCTTGCCATCGTCACGGAATGGAAGGCCTTCCGCAGTCCGGATTTTGCGCGCATTCGCGCGGCGCTCAAGGAGCCGGCGATTTTCGACGGGCGCAATTTGTATGAGCCTGAGACTGTCGAAGAGGCCGGGTTGGCGTACTACGGCATCGGTCGCGGACGCAGCGTCTTGCCTGCCGAGTGACCATGGCTACTCAAGAAGAACGCTTGACGGAACTTGAAGTGCGCTTGGCATTCATTGACGATGCCGTACAGGCGCTGGTCGCCGCCGATGCCGAACAGTCCATGCGCATCGCAACGCTCGAACGAATGGTTCGCGATTTGCGCAGCGAGCTGGCATCGGTGCGGACGGGCTCAGGGCACGATCCGCATAGCGAACCGCCGCCGCCACATTATTGAAAAGAAACTAGAAACATCGGATATCGATCATGGTCGATTCACTACGAGATCAGCTGCTGAAGAGCGGCATCGTCAAACAAATCAAAGAAGAGAAGCGGCAGCAACCCGCAGCCAAGCCAGCTCCTTTTCACGGAAAAGGTAAGCCGCCGCACAAGCCGCGACCTGCCCGTAGCCAGGAGGAGATCGATCTGGCGAAGGCCTATGCCATCCGCGCGCAGACGGAAGCCAACGAGCGCAAACGTGCGGAGCAGGAGGCCGCCGAGCAGGCGCGCATAAAGCGCGAGCGCAAAGCGAAAGTGCAGCAGCTGCTTGATGGCAACGCGCTGAACAAAGCGGATGTCGATCAGGTTCGTCACTTCGAATATGGTGGCAAGATTCGCCGGCTTTATGTCGACGCTGCCCAGTTGACTGAGCTCAACGCGGGCAAGCTGGGTATCGTCCAGCATGGCGGCCGCTATCTGCTGGTCACCCAGTCCATAGCGGAGCAGGTGCGTGCGATCGATGCGCATTTGCTGGCGCTGCTCGTCGATCCGTCAGCCAGTGGCGTGGGCGAAGACGGCGTGCCGGATGATTTGATGTGGTGAGTGCTTTCGCGAAGGTGCGCTACGGCACCTTCGCGAGTGATCGGTAGGCCATCAGGCGGCTGACGGAAACGCGAAACCGTCCTGCTTCAACGCCGGATGATCCCAGCCATTCTTTGGCATGAAGCGTTCGCCATAACGCTTCGCGAGCGCTTCGAGTTTCTGGCGCACGTTTTCCGCGCCTTCACTGCGCACGTACTGGATCGGGCCACCACGGAAAGGTGCAAAGCCGGTGCCGAAAATCACGCCGGCGTCCAGCAGGTCAGCATCATCCACCACACCATCCCCCAGGCAGGCCACGGCTTCATTCACCATCGACAGGATCATGCGATCCTGCAGGTCTGGCGGCGGGGTGTAATCGGGATCGACTTCGGGCTTTTGTGGCTTGCCGTCGTGCCACGTATACAGGCCTTGGCCATCTTTCTTGCCGCGCTTGCCTGCTTCGAGCTTGTCCTCTAGCCCGGGCGGAAGTTCCAAGCCCAGGAAAGGCGCCAGTTCCTTGCCCACCGATGCGCAGACATCCAAGCCGACCGTATCGGCAAGTTCGATAGGGCCCATCGGCATGCCAAAATTCTTGGCCAGCTTATCCAGCACCGGGCCCGGCACGCCTTCGTTGTACAAACGCATGGCTTCGAGCAGATACGGCATCAAGATGCGATTGACCAGGAAGCCTGGCGTGCCCTTGACGGCGACAGGCAGTTTGCCGATGGCTTTGCAGAACGCCATGGCGCGTTTTTCGATGGTCGGATCGAGTTGGTCGTGACGCACCACTTCGACCAGCGGCATTTGCGCAACCGGATTGAAGAAGTGCAAGCCGAGGAAGCGTTGCGGTGCTTTCAGCCCCTTGCGCAGTTCGTCGAGCGGAATGGATGACGTGTTGCTGGCCAGGATTTCGTTGTTGCGAAATTGCGGCTCGATAGTTGCGTAGAGCGCCTCTTTCGCCTGCGCATTCTCAAAGATGGCTTCGATGGCCAGATCGGCTTGCGCAATGCCCGCGCCTTCCACGTCGGCGCGCAAACGACGTTGCGTGGCTTCCACCTTTTCGGGCGTCTTGAGTTTTTTCTCGTACAGCGCGCGGGCACGATCCAGCGCAGGCTGGATGAATTTCATCTCGCGATCTTGCAACGTGACGTCAAAGCCCTTGAACGCGGCCCACGCTGCGATATCGCCGCCCATCACACCGGCGCCAACGACATGCACATGGCGGATTTCCGGATCGACACCGCTACCTTGGCCTTTCAGGCGCTCCTGCAGGAAGAAGATGCGAATGAGGTTTTGCGCCGTGGGTGTCTCTGCGAGCTTGGATACCGAGCGCGCTTCCAGCTTCAGTCGTTGCTGGATGCTGCTGCCACCGCGCTTCCACACATCGATCAGCGCGAACGGTGCCGGGTAATGTTCCTTGCGTACCTTCGCGGCGGTTTGTTTGATCACCACCGGCGCAAGAATTTGCCGTGCCAGCCAGGTATTGGTCGCCCACGCCGTGGCACGTTGTGCAAACGGACGTGCATGCGGATGGCGCAGTAGTGCGCGTGCTTCGGGTAACAGCTCATCCGGACGAGCGAGCCGATCGACCACGCCCAGGCTCTTGGCCCGACGCGCCGACAGGGCTTTGCCGGTCAACATCACCGGCAGTGCTTCGGGTGCACCGATCAGGCGCGGCAGGCGAGCGGAGCCGCCCCACCCGGGATGAATGCCGAGCATGACCTCGGGAAGGCCGATTCGCGTCTTATCGTCGTCGACCGCAATGCGCTGGCGACAGGCCAGGATCAGCTCCGTACCGCCGCCCATGCAGGCGCCATGGACGGCCGCCACGGTCGGGCAGGGCAAGCGCGCCAGCGATTCATAGACCCGCTGGCCGTTTTCGATGTTCTCCTGCACGCTGCCCCGCTTGGCGTACTCGACAAACTCCTTGATGTCGGCGCCGACCGCGAATCCATTGGGCTTGGCCGAATGGATGATGACGCCGGCCGGCTTTTCGATCGCCAGGCGTTCGACGATCTGGCCCAGCTCGTCCAGCACTTCGCGGGAAATGGCGTTAACGCTGCTGTTGGCGCGATCCAGGGTGAGGGTGACGATGCCGCTGTCGTCCAGGCTCGTCTTCCAGTGATTGAAGCGCAGTCCTTCGAACATGGGGGATAGATGGATGGCCGAGAGACCTTCACCATACCGTCCCGCCGCCACGATTGCGAGACGCCGCAGTTCAGGAAAAGCCCTTATGCCGCAATGCGGCAAGCTGGGGTGTCGCATGCGTCACGCCTTGGCGTTCGGGCTATTGCGCTTCGCGCGCGGGCGCGCAACGCTAGGCTGACGCGATAACTTCCGTTTGGGCGCTATGACTTCCCTGTTGGCTCCAGCGCCGCTTGCCGGCAGCGACATCTACGAGCGCATTCTGACTGCGCCCGGCGGGCTGGTTGTGCTTGAAGATACCGACAGCGAGGCGCTGATCGAGCAGTTCCGAACCATCGCGCGCCACAATGGCCAATCGGTGTATGTCTGGCAGTCCGAAACGGGCATGGGCAATCTGCGCGAGGCGCATGCACGTATTCCGGGTTCGCAACGCCTCGGCAACGCGTTGCGCTATATCCAGCAGAGCATTCATTTCGGTGTCTATCTGATCACGCAATTTCCTTTGCCGATGCCGGCGATGGATAGCACCCTGTTGCGTCAGCTTGCGCGTGCGCCAGCCGGACATGTGCGCCGCGTTGTCCTGTTGGATGCGGCGCCCACACTGATCGCCAGTTTGGACGATGTGGCGGTGCGCCTCAGTGGCATGGCGCCGGCTTCGCAGCGCCCTCGATTGCGCGATGGACGCTGGCTGTTGTGACCGTCGAGACATTTCAATCTGGCATTTTGCTGGTGGCCGCTCAGCGTGAGCTGCGACGCGAGCTGTTCGATGTGCTCGATGGGCAGGGGCATCCGCCCATTCATTCGGCACGCGACACCACGCACGCAGCCATTTTGCTGGAAGGGCGTGAGCCGCTGTCCCTGATCGTCATCGCCTTCGACGGCGACGGACGGTCGAGCCTAATGTTGTGCGAACAATTGCGGCTGCTGCCTCCTTGCGCGGAAGCACCCATCATTGCCGTGTTGGTCGACGACGCGACGATCAAGCCTACGCAACTGCCTGCCGTGGTCAATGGATGGCTGTATGCATCGCAGGTCGGCACCGAATTGATTGCCCGCTGGCAGCAGTTGCGCAGTGGCGGTACACCGGTTACGCCAGAAAAGTCGTCGACCCTACCGAGCGCGCCTAGCGCGCTGCCTGTAGCGCAGACCGGTGGCGACTATCGTTTTGTTTTCGAGGACGGCGAAGGCGATTGGCTTATCGTCGATCCCCAGGCTGAGCGCGTGGTGGAAGCAAGCCCTGCCTATATGCGACACAGCGGTCTGGCCAACAGCGTATTGACCGGTTTGGCGTTGCGCGAAGTGCTGTCTTTTGAAAGCGTGAGCATGGAGAAGGCCTTCGCCGATTGCGATCGGCATTGGCTTGCCTGTCAGCGCAAATCGATCCGCGGCCACGACACCGGCGAAGCGAGCGTGCGTCGCGTTCGCCAGAACGGGCGAGAAGTGATTGCGCTGCAGTTTCGCAGCGACCGTGCGGGTGTGAGACCGGCTGTTGCCTTGACGTTGTTGGCCCGTTTGTTCAGCGGTAGTCACGACGATGCAGGCGTGATGGATGCCGCGCAGCTGCTGCTCGATGAGATGGGGATGGACTACCTTGCCGTGTGGTCGGCCCGTCCCGAGGAAAGCAGCGTGCCGACACAGATCGTGCAGCGTTGGCGCGGCGATGAGCAGAATTGGCCCGGACCGCAACTGCAAAGTTCGTTGCGGCTTGTACTCGGCGGTCGCACGCTGATGCATCCGAACGATGCGCGGCGACTCGCCGACGTCGATCCGCTGATCGGTCAGCTCGGCTTGCGTGGTTTCGTCGGCCTGCCGCTGCTCGACGAGCGGCACAGCGTGCTAGGCGCGTTGCTTGCAGGTAGTCGCAATCCGTTCGGCGAGCCAGATATCGTGGAACCGGTGCTGCATTGCGCCGCCGCGCATTTCGCACACATGCTCGAGCTGCGTCGCACACGCGAGCAAGGGCGTGCGGAAGGTCTGCTGGATGCACTCACCGGATTGCCCAATCGCCTGCTGTTCAACGATCGCCTTGATACCATCATTCGCGAAGCGAACCGCACGGGCGAATGTTTCGCCGTCTTGTTCGTCGATTTGGACCGTTTCAAGTTCATCAACGACACCTTGGGTCACGCCGTCGGCGATCAGGTGCTAGTGGCTGTGACGCAACGTCTTCGCAGCAGCGTGCGCGCCTCCGATACCGTGGCGCGTTATGCCGGCGATGAATTCACGATCGTGCTCAGGCACATCGTAAAAACCGACGACGTGCTGCGCATTGCCGAAAAAATCGTGCAATTGATGGATGTGCCATTGCATCTGGACGATGGTCCGGAATTGCAAGTGACAGCATCCATCGGTATCAGTTTCTTTCCGGAGGATGCACCGGATGCCGAAACCCTGCTCAAGCACGCGGACGAAGCGATGTACGCCGCCAAGAGCATGGGGCGCAACAATTTCCGCGTGTACGACGTCAGCCCCGCACAAGAGCAACAGAACGCGGCTTTGAAAGCGCGGCTTCGTCATGCCGAGGGCAATGGCGAGTTGCGTGTCTTCTATCAGCCTCAGATCCATTCGGGCACGGAGGACATCGTCGGCATGGAAGCTTTGCTGCGTTGGGAGCATCCCGAACTCGGCAACATTGGTCCCGGCTTTTTCATTCCGTTGGCGGAAGAAACCGGACTCATTGTTTCTATCGGCGAATGGGTGTTGCGCACGGCCTGCAAACAGGCCAAGGCTTGGGAGGATCGTTTCGGTCTACGACTGCGCCTGGGCGTGAATCTCTCGGCGGTGCAGTTGATGCAGTCGGATCTCTCCGACGTCGTGGCCAGTGTGCTGGAGGAAACGGGTCTTGAGCCAGGCCTGCTGGAACTGGAGGTGACCGAAAGCATCAGCATCAAGGCGGCCCCCAATTTGATGGAGAACATGCAGAAACTGCATCGTCAGGGCTGTCATATCGCCATCGACGATTTCGGCACGGGCGCCGCTTCGCTCGACTACCTGCGCAAGCTGCCTGCCGATCGCATCAAGATCGACCAGAGCTTCGTGCGCAACATCGGTGTGGATCCCGACGACGAGGCCATCGTGCGCGCCACCATCGAAATGGCGCATCGGCTGAAGCGCGGCGTAGTGGCCGAAGGTGTGGAGATCGAACAGCACTTGCAGTTCCTGCGCGCCAATCATTGCGATGAGCTTCAGGGCTATCTGTTCTGTCGCCCGCTGCCACATGGCAGTTTCGAGCGGCTGCTGAGCGAGCGTGAGCGTTTGCTCTCCGGCGTGCAGGACAAACTCCCGGCTTGAGCCTGCTTCGGCCGCCCCTATTTTAGAATCATCTGGTTATCCCGTCGTTCGCGCTGAACTTGCTGGCGTAGTACGGGTCTGAGCAGATCACCCATCCGATGGACGGCACCCCGGTATGGCCCAGTGACGAAGGAGACGGCCCGGATGGGCGATAACGAACTCGATAGTGCGCTGGTTGAGCGTGTACAAAATGGGGATAGGCGCGCTTTCGATTTGCTGGTGCGGAAGTATCAGCACAAGGTCATCGGCCTCATTTCCCGTTATGTGCACAATTACGCCGAGTGCGAAGACGTGGCCCAGGAGGCCTTTGTCAGGGCGTGGCGGGCGATTGGCTCGTTTCGGGGCGAAAGCGCTTTCTATACCTGGATGTACAAGATTGCCGTGAATACGGCCAAGAACCACCTGGTGGCCATGGGGCGGCGCCCCCCGATGGACGATATTGCGATCGAAGACGCCGTTTTCGTGCCGGGCGCCGACCGTATGCAGGAAAGTGCCACCCCCGAACGCGAATTAATGCGTCAAGAAATTGAACAAACCGTGTTTGCCACTGTCCAAGCATTGCCCGAGGAGCTGCGGACCGCTATCACCCTGCGTGAAGTGGAAGGCCTCAGCTACGAAGAGATCGCCGAAACCATGGGCTGCCCTATCGGTACGGTGCGTTCGCGCATCTTCAGGGCACGAGAGGCGATCGATGAAAAGTTGCGGCCATTGCTTTCAGACCGCGAGGATCGAATGTCATGACTGAAGCCAATATGGAAACCCTCTCTGCGGCGATGGACGGCGAGCTATCGAGAGAGGAACTGCGCTTTTTGCTGCGCCGGCTCGAGCACGATGATTCGTTGCTGGAGGTCTGGGGCCGTTATCACGTCGCCAGCGACGGCTTGCGCCGCCAGCTGCCCACTGTGGCCGGTTCCACCTTCGCGACGCGCGTGATGCAGCTTATCGAAGACGAACAGTCCGCTTCCCAGGCAGCTCCCAAGCACCGGGATTGGCTGCGCCTTTCCGTGGGTGGCGCCATTGCCGCCAGCGTTGCCGTTGCCGCATTGATGATCTCGCAGCCCACCGGCCCCGACGCCGACGGGCCAGCACCGCTTACCGCCAACGTGGCACCGCATGGCAGCGCCGCATCGGCGGTGCAGTCGGTGGCCGCATCTACACGTTCCAACGCCATGCTGGCAGCCGTACCTCCCTCGCTGAGCGCGTATTCGGCCTCGGGGCTGAGCCAGCGGGCCTCGGTCACGCTGGGCGACCCATCCGACAATCCGCTGTTCCAGCGCTATCCGATCAGCAATCAGCGCTATTCCACGAATGGCTACAAGACGCTGAACAATCACGACGGCAGCTACCTGTTGCTGATCGATACGCCGCAGGCAAACGCCGCGGCGCAAACGCCGGCCTCACAAGGAGCCGCGGGGCGCTAAGTCCCGCCGCTTCCGGCGCTGGCCGCGAGCGTTTCCCGCTTTCTTCAACTACGCCTCCTCCTGCTCCACCCTACGAGCCATGGCGCGGGAGTGGGGCGCCCAGAACCGAGGAGGAACCATGAGTCACCCCCGTCTCGTCAGCGGCCAGTTTTTTGGCGGCTTGTTGTGTTGCGCGCTGGTTGTGGGCTTCGCCAGCCCGGGTGCAGCACAGGCACAGGCCGTGCCAGTTACCGCTGCGTTGCCGGATTTCACCGGCATCGTGCAAAAAAACGCCCCGGCCGTGGTGCATGTGGAATCGAAATACACCGGGCGCCGCCCCAAGAGCGCCGGTGGTGCGCCGATGCAGGGGCCGGATGCTGATCAGGCAGAAATGCTTCGGCGCTTCTTCGGTATGCCGATGATGCCGTCGCCCGAAGAGCAGGCGCACACATCGCTGGGTTCCGGATTCATCATCTCCAGCGATGGCTACATTCTTACCAATAATCACGTGGTCGATCATGCCGACACGGTGACTGTCCGGTTGCAGGATCGCCGCACGCTGACCGCAAAAGTGGTCGGCACGGATCCGACCTACGACATCGCCTTGTTGAAAGTCGACGCGGGCGGAAACCTGCCCTCCGTCACCATCGGCGATTCGCGTTTGCTGAAGGCTGGCCAGTGGGTGTTGGCCATCGGCTCGCCATTCGGGTTCGATTACACCGTAACGCAGGGCATCGTCAGCGCCGTAGGTCGCAACCTCGGTTCGCAGGACCAGCCCGATACCTCTTTCATCCAGACCGACGTGCCGATCAACCGCGGCAATTCCGGCGGCCCGCTCTTTAACTTGCAAGGCCAGGTAGTCGGTATCAATTCCCAGATCTATTCCGATACCGGCGGCTACCAGGGCGTGGCGTTCTCGATTCCGATCGATGTGGCCATGAACGTGGTCGACCAGCTCAAGACCAAGGGCTATGTCACGCGCGGCGAGCTTGGCGTGATGATCAAGCCCGTCGATGACGATGTGGTCAAGGCGCTGAAGCTGGATAGTGCGAAGGGCGCGATCGTCGTCAGCGTCTCGCCGAACAGTGCGGCGCAGAAGGCTGGCCTGCAATCGGGTGACATCCTTCTTGCCTTCAACGGTCATTCCATCGAGCAGGGCGCAGATTTGCCCCCGCTGGTCGCGATGACCAAGCCCGGCACGACGGTGCCGATGCAGATCCTGCGCGACGGCCGTGAAAAAACGGTCGAAGTCACCGTCGGCACGATGCCGCGTGACGGCAACGCTAGCGCGTCGATGAGTGCCCCGGCCCCAAGCACCGGCACTGATGCCCTGGGGCTGAGTGTGCAAGGTCTTGATCAGGCCACGCGAAGCCAGCTCGGCCTGCAGCCAGGAGAAGGGGTTGGCATTGCGAATGTGAGCGGTCCAGTCGCTTCTCAGGCAGGCTTGCAGCCTGGGGATGTAATCCTGATGGTCAACCAGAAGAAAGTCGGCAGTGTCGATGCATTCCGCGCAGCTACGGCAGGCGTGAAGCCGGGAGATACCGTGCTTTTGTTGGTTCGCCGTGGCGATTCCAGCAACTTTATTGCCCTGACGGTTCCCACCGAGAAGAATGACTGAACCACGCCAGAGGCCTGCTCGAGCGGGCAGGCCTCTGAATTTGCGGACTCGCTCGTACAGTCTCACCGCGCATTCCATGCGATAATGAGCGGCTAATATCGCCATCCCGGTGATAGGCTGCCTGTGCATCGCGCGAGGCGGTGAGGCTGACAGCGTATTCCATGGAACTGATCCGCAATTTCTCCATCATCGCCCACATCGATCACGGCAAGTCCACGCTTGCCGACCGCATCATCCAGATCTGCGGCGGTCTGGCCGAGCGTGAGATGGAAGCCCAGGTGCTGGACAGCAATCCGATCGAGCGCGAACGTGGCATCACCATCAAGGCACAGTCGGTGTCGCTGCCGTACAAGGCGCGCAACGGCAAGACCTATCAGCTCAATTTCATCGATACCCCCGGTCACGTCGACTTCTCCTACGAGGTAAGCCGCTCGCTGGCTGCGTGTGAAGGTGCATTGCTGGTAGTGGATGCCGCGCAGGGCGTGGAAGCCCAGTCGGTGGCCAACTGCTACACGGCGGTGGAGCAGGGGCTGGAAGTGGTACCGGTGCTGAACAAGATCGACCTTCCTACTGCTGATCCAGAGAAGGTGAAGGGCGAAATCGAAGCGGTCATCGGCATCCATGCAGAAGATGCCGTTGCCGTAAGCGCCAAGACGGGCGAGAACGTGATCGAAGTGCTCGAGGCCATTGTCGCGCGCATTCCGCCGCCGAAGCCGCGCGATACCGATCGCTTGCAGGCCCTGATCATCGACTCCTGGTTCGACAACTACCTGGGCGTGGTGTCATTGGTGCGCGTGATGCAGGGCGAGATCAAGCCCGGCGAGAAGCTGCTTGTGATGTCGACGGGTCGCGCTCACGAAGTCAGCGAAGTGGGCGTGTTCACGCCCAAGCGCAAAAAGCTCGACAAGCTCGGCGCCGGTGAGGTGGGTTGGATTACCGCGTCGATCAAGGATGTGCACGGCGCTCCCGTGGGCGACACCCTCACGCATGCGGGCAAGCCAGCGCCGCATCCGCTACCCGGCTTCCAGACCATGCAGCCGCGCGTGTTCGCGGGCCTGTTCCCGGTTTCCGCTGACGATTATCCGGCGTTGCGCGAAGCGCTGGACAAGCTGCGCCTCAACGACGCGGCCTTGTTCTTCGAGCCGGAATCGTCCGAGGCGATGGGCTTTGGCTTCCGCTGCGGCTTCCTCGGCATGCTGCACATGGAAATCGTGCAGGAACGCCTGGAGCGCGAGTACGACCTCAATCTGATTACCACCGCACCTACGGTGGTCTACCAGATCCTGAAGACCGACGGCTCCATCATGCAGCTGGACAACCCAGCGCAGTTGCCACCGTCGCCGCAGATCGAAGAGATCCGCGAGCCGATCATCGTGGCCAACATCCTTACGCCACCCGATTACATCGGCAACATCATCACGCTGTGCGAAGAGAAGCGAGGCGTGCAGCGCTCGATTCAATACCTCGCTACCCAGGTGCAGATCAGCTACGAGCTTCCGCTGGCCGAAGTGGTGCTGGATTTCTTCGACAAGCTGAAATCGGTATCACGCGGTTACGCGTCGATGGACTATCACCTGGAGCGTTTCGACGCGGGCCCCTTTGTGCGCGTGGACGTGCTGATCAACGGCGATCGCGTCGATGCGCTCAGCCTGATCGTGCACCGCAGCCATGCCGATCGTCGCGGGCGTGACTTGGTCGAACGTATGAAAGACCTAATTCCACGCCAGCAGTTCGATGTCGCCATCCAGGCTGCCATTGGTGCGCAGATCATCGCGCGCTCGACAGTGAAAGCCTTGCGCAAGAACGTGCTTGCTAAATGCTATGGCGGTGACGTCAGCCGTAAAAAGAAGCTTCTGGAGAAGCAGAAAGAAGGCAAGAAACGCATGAAGCAGGTCGGTCGGGTTGAGATTCCGCAGGAAGCTTTCCTCGCCGTGCTCAAAGTAGACAAATAGCAGCGGGCTATGGAGTCATTGCATGGATTTTGATTTTTCGGCAATTCTGCTGGTCCTCACCGTCGTGTTCGGCGTGGTGTGGGGACTTGATCGCCTGCTTTTCTATAAAAAGCGCCAGGCACGTTATGTCGCCGCTGGCGAGGAATATCGCGATCCAGCGGCTGTGGACTGGGCCCGTTCACTGTTCCCGGTGATCTTCGTGGTGTTGCTGCTGCGTTCTTTCGTGGCTGAGCCGTTCCGCATTCCGTCCGGTTCGATGATGCCGACGCTGGATGTTGGCGATTTCATCCTGGTCAACAAATTTGCATACGGCCTGCGCCTGCCGGCCTTCAACAACAAGGTCGTGAGCCTGGGCGAGCCCAAGCGCGGTGACGTGATCGTGTTCCGTTTCCCGGGCTACATCTGCCAGGATCAGGACGGCAACACCGTCCGCAGCGGCGATATTTCTTGTGCGGATCCGCACGCGCCGGTGGCCAACCAAAATTGGATCAAGCGCATCATCGGGTTGCCGGGCGACACGATCGAAGTGCATGACAGCCAGATCGTCATCAACGGCAAGCCCGTCGTCGATACGGAGATCGGGCCTTTTACCGGCAACCCGAACCGTACCGAGGACAGCGAGCTGCTGTACAACAACGCCACCATTTGGAGCGAGCAGCTCGGTTCGGTCAATCACCAGATCGCACGCATGCCGTCACGCGGTCCAACGCCGCCGATTCCGAATGCCAAGGTGCCCTCGGTCGTGCCGCCGAACTGCTATATCGTGATGGGCGACGACCGCGAAAACAGCGAGGACAGCCGCTGGTGGGGCTGCATGCCGGAACAGAACCTGGTCGGAAAGGCGTTCATGATCTGGTTCAGCTGGAAGGGGTTACACACCGGTGCAGTCGACATCCACCGGATCGGCACCATCATTCGTTGATAAGGTCGCATGGTCGGCTCGGCGCGGAATCGTGAACATGTCGCTGGCGATGCGCGCGCCGACCGGGCAAAGTATGGCAGGGCGGTTGGTTTCGAATCAGGGCGGGCCGCATTCGCGGCGTAGCGAGGGGACTATGAAATCGAAGCAAGCAGGCATAACCCTTATGGGGTTTTTGATGGTGTTGGTGGTGGTCGGCTTTTTCGTCTTTATGGGGATGAAGCTGGTGCCTTCCTACATTGAATACGCAGGTGTCGTGAAGGCGATGAACCAGATTTCGAGCGAGGGCGTCGAGGGCAAGTCGCTCGACCAAATTCGCCGCGAACTGATGTTCAAGCTGGGTTTCCAATATGTCGATGACGCCACGATCCATCCCGCGGATATCACGATGGGGCCGGGCCCCAGCGGTAACGAGCTGCACGTCTCCTACGACAAGCAAATTCCGTTCATGTACAACATCGATTTCGTGATTCATTTCGACAAGGGCGTGCCTGTGCAAGGCAATATGGCCGTCCCGCAATAACAGTGGAATTGACTTACCGCTTCCGTGATGCGTCGCTCGCCGCGCTCGCTTTAACCCACCGTAGCGCGGGCAAGCCTAACAATGAGCGCATGGAGTTCCTGGGCGATGCACTGCTTGGGGCGATCGTTGCCGAGATGTTGTACGAAACGCATCCAAAGGCCACCGAAGGCGAGATGTCACGCCTGCGAGCACAACTCGTCAACGGCCAGGCCCTTGCTGTCATGGCGCGCGAGCTGGAGCTCGGCGATCGCCTCAAGCTCGGTTCCGGTGAACTCAAAAGCGGTGGCTTTCGTCGGGATTCGATATTGGCCGATGCGTTCGAGGCGCTGGTCGCGGCGGTTTACCTCGACGGTGGTTTCGACGCCTGCAGGGAAACCGTGCGAACCTTGTTCACCGATCGCGTCGTGGCGTTGCCGCGCTCGTCCAAGGATGCCAAAACCCGCCTGCAGGAATGGTTGCAGGCCCAAGGTTGGCCCTTACCTCAATACGATCTGGTGGGAACGCAAGGCGAGGATCACGCGCGCATTTTCGATGTGAACTGTGTTGTGGCCGAGCCGTTTTCCGTTACTGCAGCCGGTCGCGGCAGCAGTCGGCGCCTCGCTGAACAGGATGCCGCCGAAATCGTGCTTGGACGTTTGCTGGACGCCCAGGACAAGCATTGATACATCGCCCCAGAACCAATCAGGATCGCTCCGGGGCCGCTTAACCGCTTTCTCACCGTGGGGTATTTGCCCCATCCAGTGGCGTTCGGCGACGCGCGGCGCCATGCTACACCTGTCTACGAAGAGTACTTGCGTGCCATGAATGATGAACGCGAAGGCGACGACGTCGCCGATAACGCATTGCCGAATCCGGATTTCCGTTGCGGATTTGTAGCGCTGGCTGGCCGACCGAACGTCGGCAAATCGACCCTGCTCAATGCCTTGATCGGCTTTCGGCTGTCGATCGTCAGTCCCAGACCGCAGACCACGCGTCATCGGATCCTCGGCATTGCAACCAGCGACGCTGGCCAGATCCTGTATGTCGACACGCCCGGTTTGCATCGCGGCGCCAAGCGGGCCATGAATCGCAGCCTCAATCGCGCCGTTCGTTCGGCCATCAGCGAAGTCGAACTGGCCTTGCAGGTGATCGAAGCCGGTCGCTGGACCGATGAGGATGAGGCGCTTTACGAAGTGCTTGCCGAACAGAAAATTCCTCGCCTGCTGGTGATCAACAAAGTCGACCTGAGCAAGGACAAGGCGACCTTGCTGCCTTTTGTCGCGGACCTTAGCGAGAAGCACAGCTTCGAAGCCGTGCACTACATCAGCGCACTGAAGCGCAAAGGTCTTGAGGCGCTCACCCGCGACATCCTGGCACGCCTGCCGGTGCGCGCACCGGTGTTTGGCGAAGATGAAATTACCGATCGCAGCGAACGTTTCCTTGCTGCCGAAATGGTGCGCGAGCAATTGATGTTGCGCCTCGATCAAGAATTGCCATATGCCACGACGGTCGAGATCGAGCAATTCACCGATCGCCCGGATGGCATAGCGGAAATCCATGCCGTGATCTGGGTCGAGCGCGACGGACAGAAAGCCATCGTGATCGGCCAGGGTGGCGAGCAGTTGAAGGCGATCGGTACAGCGGCCCGTCGCCATATGGAGCGCATGTTCGATCGCAAAGTGTTTCTTCGCCTATGGGTGAAGGTGCGCGAGGGCTGGGTGGACGACGAGGGCATGTTGAAGCAGTTCGGTTACACGGATTGACCGACGCTAACTAGGAAGGGGCCATCGTCGTCATGCTCCTTGAGCAACAGCCTGCCTTCGTATTGCATTCGCGTCCTTATCGGGAAACCTCGCTGTTGCTCGAATGCCTGACACGCGATCACGGGCGTCTTGGCGTCGTCGCGCGCGGTGTGAGAAGTGAGCGTGGCCGATTGCAACGGTCGCAGCTCGAGCCGTTTCAGTCACTGGCTTTGGATCTGCAACTGCGCGGTGAGCTGGCAACCTTGCGTGGCGCCGAATCGGTAGCGGCACCGTTGCGCCTGTCCGGTGATGCAGGCGTGGCGGGTCTTTATGTCAATGAGTTGGTCGTACGCCTCACCGAACGGCAGGATCCGTATCCATCGCTCTACGCTGCCTACGCACAGACCCTTTCTCGCCTCGCCACCAGCGAGTCGCTAGGTTGGCACCTGCGTCGTTTTGAACGCGATCTGCTGGCCGCGCTGGGTTACGCCTTGCAACTGGATAACGATGCGGACAGTGGTGAACTGTTGCAGGCCGATGCGCTTTATACATATCGCCCTGAGCACGGCCCAATGCGATGTGGCGCGAACGATCCGCACGCACTACGTGGCGACGATCTGCTGTCATTGCTTGAAGATCGCATGCCCGATGCTCAAGGCTTGCATGCTTTGCGCGGCATGATGCGCGAATTGATCCGCTTTCACCTGGGCGGTGTCGAGCTGCGCGCGTGGCGTGTTTTTCGATCGGGGCTCGCGCGGCGTTAGCTACTAGCGTGCGTCCAAGGCTTCAATCGTCTGCCGTAGCGATTGACGAAAATCAGCCAGCGGCAACATGGCGCCGCGGTGCGCCAACTTCAAATGCTGTTGCAGCGAGACAATGTGTTCGGCTAGCGAGGATGCGCCGCAGAATCCGCACGAGGAACGCAACTTGTGCAGGCGCGCTTCAAGTCCGCCGGCATCTGCGCATAGGCCGTCAAGTTCCTGATCAATGTTCAACAGCTCCTGCCGAAACAGCCCACGCAGCGCCTGAACCACGTTGGGCGTGCCACTGGCGTTAAGCGCGAGCCCATCGTCAAGCACGGGCAGGCGGCGGCGTTCCGTGTTGGCCAGCTGCAAGACATTCTGCAGATCGAGCAACGTGCACGGTTTGAGAAGCACCGCATGAAAACCAGCCGCGAGCAGAACACGTTGATCGTTTGCGTCGAGCTCCGCGCTGCTGGCGACGGCAGGACTGCAGGAGGAAGATGCCTTCGCATCGTTGCGCAGACGGGTCAGCACGTTGACCGCACCGGCATTGGGCATGCGGCAATCGAGCAGCAGCAAATCGAACGTCTCGGCAGTTGCCACCTCCAGCGCTGACTCGCCATCGACGCTGAGCATGACCCGCGCACCCAGCTGACGCAGGCCATCTCCCAGAAAACTGCGGCTGATGGCGTCGTCATCCGCCACCAGCACGGAGGGTCCGGGAGGGCACTCGGGTAGGGTGGCTGACGGGTACGGCATCGAAGTAGTCCGTTTCGTTCATCTTAGTTTGGCAGAATGCGCTTACATGTTCCGACCATTCAGCCGTCCGCTGCTATGCCTCTTCGCCCTCTATGGCCTGCTTTGGGCGATGCCGTCGTGGGCGGACACCGTGGTTGTTGCCAAGCGGATCGATCTGCCTGGGGCCAGCCTGCAGGACGTGCGGGCCCAGTTGGTTCCCGGCACCGATCCGAGCAGCGTGAAAGTCAGTCTGCATGCGGGCAAGGCCGATATCCCTGCGCTCGGCTGGCGGCGGGTCGGGCTGACCTTGGAGGGCAGCCTGCGGCGCGATGTTCAGATGCGCTGGTTTTTCGATGGCACCGTGCAGCTCGCGGGGGCGCCTGGTGGGGCGTTGGGCAACGCTACGGTCAATCTCGTCGTCGATGCCTCGGCCAATACGCTGGAGATCAATGCGGTCCAAGGAGGCATACGCATTGGTGCCGCGTTCCCGCTGGATCAACCCAGCCACGCCCAGGTCAATCTGCGCAACCTGCCCGCGGGCTGGTTGCAAGGGATGCTTGGAACCCTGTGGGCGGGGCATATCACCGGAGGAAAGCTGGATGCCGATCTTGCTGTCGACGCGCGGAATGAGGGGCTGCAATCGTCCGGGGATTTCACGGTCGCCGACCTCAAATACGCCACGCCGACCGGCAGCCTGGTGGGCGATGGCGTGGCCGGTCATGGACGCTTCGCCTTCGACGGCACCAGTCGTCCGGCGCAGCTGGCGCTGAATGGCGGCTTGCACGGCGGCGTGCTGCAATTTGGGTCGGTGCTTGCCCGGCTTCCTGCGCACGATGTGGTGCTGGACGTCGGCGCCGATATGCAACATAGCGGCTTCGACATCAATCATCTGCACGTGGATGACGCCGATGCCTTGCAAGTGGACGGCACCCTGTCCGTCGACGCCAAGGGCAACCTGCAAAAGCTCAAGCTGGATCATTTCCAGGCGCATTTCCCGGCTGCCTACGATCGCTACGGCCAACCGTGGCTCGACACTATGGCTGCGCCGAACCTGCATATCGCCGGCCAGTTGGATGGACACCTCGACTACGCTGCTGATACCTGGCGCAGCTTTGCCTTTCACACCGATGGACTCGACATCGCCGACAGCACCGGCCAGATGCAAGCCAATGGCCTGCATGGCGGCGTGGATTGGTCTGCGCAAGCCGACAAGGCTCCAACAGTATTCGGCTGGAATCAGCTGGTCCTGCGTCGCGTCGCGGTGCCAGCGGCGCAGTCGCACTGGCGTAGCCACGATGGCGGCCTTGAGCTGCAATCACCGCTCGACGTACCGATATGGAAAGGGCAGGTGCATGTCACATCGCTGGAGTGGCTCCCTGCTGCGGTCAAGGCGCAACGCTTGAGTCTTGCTGCGAACGTGGTGGGTGTGGACATGCCCACGCTCAACCAGACCTTCGGCTGGACACCGTTTGCGGGCACGATGAGTGGCGCGATCACCGGTATGCAATGGACCGGCGACCGTTATGCGTTGGAAGGCGAGCTGACGATCAAAGCCTTCGACGGATCGGCCGTGCTCACCCATCTGGCCACGCAGCAGCCGTTGAGCGATAACCCCGTGGTGATAGGCGACATCACCCTGCATCAGCTGGACCTGGCGCCACTGACGGACACGTTCAACTTCGGCAGCATCAACGGGCGGATGGACGGCTCGATTGACGGCCTGCGGTTGGTAGGCGGAAATCCGGTCGCGTTCAAGGCTTCCTTGCTTGCCCAAAACGGCGGACGCATCAGCCTACGTGCGGCCAACAACCTGTCGATCGTAACCGGCGGCAGCCCCGCCAGCGGTCTGCAAGGCGCGGTGTTGAAGCTGTTCAAGACGTTCAACTACAAACAGATGGCTCTCAACGGCAGCCTGCAAGACGGCGTATGTAACTTGAGCGGCCTGGACAGGGATGCAAGCGGTTACACCATCGTCGAGGGCAGTGGGCTGCCATCGATGCGTGTGGTCGGGGAGCAGTCACGAATCGATTGGCCGGTACTGGTTCATCGCCTGAAAACGGCCGCCCAGGGCAGCGTCGCCGAACGCTGATCGGACCCGCTGGTATCATGTGAACCTGCAGCCGGCCCTTCATGGACCTGGCCTGTCTTTTTCCCTTATCCCTTCGCCTGGGTCCCTGATCCTGGCACCACGCTTTCAAAGAGTGCCGATGAACGAGTTCGAAGCCCCCATCACTGATTTGAGTCACGACGGCCGGGGCGTTGCACGCATCGATGGCAAGACAGTATTCGTCAGTGGTGCGTTGCTCGGCGAGCAGGTGCGTATGCGGATACGCAAGCGCCATCGCAATTTCGACGAGGCGGAGACCATCGCGGTGATCACGCCGTCGCCGCATCGCGTCGAGCCGCGTTGCATTCACTTTGGTCAATGCGGCGGATGCTCGCTGCAACATCTGGATGCCACCGCGCAGATCGAAGCCAAGCAACGCGTGCTGGTGGACAACTTCGCACGCATCGGCAAAGTAGAGCCGGAAAGTTGGCTGCCGCCACTGACTGACGATCCCTGGGGCTATCGCCGCAAGGGACGCTTGTCAGTGCGAGCGGTGGCGAAGAAAGGGCGCGTGCTGGTGGGTTTTCGCGAGGAAAGCAATCCGCGTTTCGTCGCAGACATCACGCATTGCGACGTGGTGCATCCCGCTCTCGGGCCGAAGATTGGTTTGCTGGGCGATCTGGTCGGCAGCATGGATGCGGCGGCCGAGATCGCGCAAATCGAATTCGCTGCCGGTGACGACACCATCGCGCTGGTTTTCCGTCATCTCAAGCCGTTGAGCGAACGCGATCGCGCTGCGTTGGTTACGTTCGGCCAAGAGCACGGTTTCGCCATCTACTTGCAGCCCGGTGGCATCAGCAGCGTGCACCCGTTGTGGCCCGAGCAGCCGAGGCTCGCGTTCCGCGTTCCGGCAGGTGAAGGCGTGGACGACGTCGAGCTGGAATTTCAGCCGCTCGATTTCGTGCAGGTCAACGCGGGCATGAACCGACGAATGATGGCGCGTACGCTGGAACTGCTCGATCCGCAACCGCAGGATCGCGTGCTGGATTTGTTTTGCGGACTGGGCAACTTCACCTTGCCGCTGGCGCGGCGCGTGGCCGAAGTAACGGGCGTGGAGGGCGAACATGGATTGGTCATGCGCGCCGCCGATAATGCCGCTCGTAATGGCATTGCCAACGCCAACTTTCAGGTAGCCAACTTGTTTGAGGATCAGCGTGGCACAGACTGGGCGCGCAAGCCTTGGGACAAACTTCTGCTCGATCCGCCGCGTGCGGGTGCCGATAAAGTATTGGAATACCTGCCGCACAAGGAAACGAGCCGTATCGTGTACGTATCCTGCCATCCGGCATCGCTGGCGCGTGACGCGGGCATCTTGGTCAACCAGCACGGGTTTCGGCTGGTCTCGGCGGGCGTGATGGACATGTTTCCGCATACGGCGCATGTCGAATCCATCGCGCTGTTCGAACGGGTTTGAGCAGGTAACATCCGGCGATGGGTATCGAAATCGAACGCAAATTTCTGCTCGCCAACGACGATTGGCGCGCGGCCGTCACACAGAGCATGCACATCGCGCAGGGTTATCTCGTCGGTGTGCGCGCCTTGCGCGACGGTGCGACGCGTGCTTCCGTGCGCGTGCGCATCAGCGGTGAAAAGGCCTGGCTCAATATCAAGTCGGTAGAACTTGGTATCTCGCGTGCCGAGTACGAATTGTCAATGCCGCTCGCCGACGCACAATCCATGCTCGATACGTTGTGCGATGGCGTGTTGGAGAAAACGCGCCATCATGTCGACGTGGACGGATGGCTGTTTGAAGTCGACGAATTCCTCGGCGACAACCATGGCCTGATGGTGGCGGAAATCGAATTGCCTGCAGCCGATGCATCGTTTCCACGCCCTGCGTGGCTGGGGCGCGAAGTCAGCAATCTGGCGCGCTACTACAACGTCAACCTGATCGATCATCCGTTCGCCCGCTGGAACGCAGACGAGCGTGATGCATCCGATGTGGCGCTCGCCCAGGGAGGACATCCCTGATGCTGCTGATCGGGATCGCTGGAACCGAAGTGCTGCCGCATGAACGCGCGTGGTTAACTGCGCCGGGTGTGGCCGGGGTCATTCTGTTTTCGCGCAACTTCACCCACCGCGATCAGTTGATTGCGTTGGTGGAGTCGATCCGCGCTGTGGCGGGCGAGGAAACCCTTATCGCGGTCGATCAGGAAGGCGGCCCCGTGCAGCGCTTCCGCGAAGGCTTTACGCGTCTGCCGGCACTGGCCAGGATCGGCGAGGTATATGAGCGCGATCCGACCGAGGCTGTGCGGCTTGCCGAAGAGCACGCATGGGTGATGGCCAGCGAGCTTCGCGCCAGTGGTATCGATTTCAGCTTTGCGCCGGTGGCCGACCTAGCACGCGGCAACGCTGCGATTGGTACACGTGCTTTCCATGCCGATCCGGACATCGCCGGTGAATTGATCCAGGCCTACGTGCGCGGCATGCATCTGGGCGGTATGGCGGCGACGCTCAAGCATTTTCCGGGTCATGGCTCGGTGGCCGTGGATACCCATAAGGCGCAGGCGATCGATCCGCGTCCGTTGGAGGAGATCCGCCAAAATGACCTGCGTCCGTTTGTGGAAGCGTTCTCCGCGCACGCCGAGGCCGTGATGATGGCGCACGTGGTCTATCCGGCCGTGGACGACCAGCCTGCCGGTTATTCCCATCGTTGGATCCAGGGCATTCTGCGCGATGAGCTGGGCTTTCTGGGCGCGGTGATCAGCGATGACATCAGCATGGCCGCGGCTGGCGTCGCCGGTGGCGTCGCGCAGCGCGTACATGCGCACCTTGCCGCGGGTTGCGACCTGGTGCTGGCCTGTTTCCCAGAGGTGGTGGAAGAGGCAATTGCCGCGCTGCCGCCGCCCTCAGCCGCCAGCGTGCAGCGCGTCGCTACCCTGCGTGGCGCCATCGGCGCGACCTGGGCTGGTTTGCTCGACAACCCGCAACGCGATCGCTTTGTCGCTCGCGTTACTGCATTGGATCACTAAGGAATCGCCATGAGTACATCCACGCCGACCTCGGCTATTCCGTCACTCGCCGATGCGCTGGTTCGTTCCGACATATTGTTCGAGCGGGAAGAGCTGGACACGCTGATCGCCGACATGGGCCGCCGCATCGATGCGGCGCTCGATGGCGAGCGCGCTGTATTTCTCACGGTCATGAACGGCGCACTGATGTTCGGCGGCCAGTTGGCGCTAACCATTCGCACCGACCTGGAATTCGACTACGTCCACGCCACCCGTTATCGCGGAGCGACCTCTGGCAGCGACTTGCATTGGCTGCGCGAACCGGTTGTTTCGCTGCAAGGGCGCACGGTGTTGTTGGTCGACGACATCCTCGACGAGGGGCACACCCTCAAGGCCGTGCGTGACGATTGTTTACATCGTGGCGCCAAGCGCGTCCTGGTGGCCACGCTGTGCTGCAAGCGACACGATCGTCGCGTCGAGGGTATCGATAGCGATTTCAACGGCGTCGAGCTGCCCGACCGCTACGTTTTCGGCTACGGCATGGATTACTACGAACAGGGCCGTAATCTTCCGGCCATTTACGCGCTGCAAGAATAGGGCGATACGGCGTTTTCTTTTTCTTTCTTTTTGAAGTCTCGGCACCAGGTATACCCATGACCCACTCGATCGACCTCGCCGTGATCGGCGGCAGCGGCCTGTATAAATTCCCGGGCCTGGAAAACACTTCCCGGCAAAGCGTGGACACCCCTTTTGGTCCGGCATCCGGCGACGTGGTGATCGGCGATTTCGCAGGTCGACGCATTGCCTTCCTGGCGCGTCACGGCGAGAGCCACACCTTGCCACCGCATCGCGTGAACTACCGCGCCAACGTGTGGGCACTGCACCATTTAGGCGCTCGCCGCGTGATCGGTGTGAACGCCGTGGGCGGCATTCGTCATGACATGGGGCCGCGCGCCATCGTTGTGCCGGATCAGATCATCGACTATACACACGGGCGTTATACGAGCTTTTGCGACGTCGAAGGTGCCGAGGTCAAACACATCGATTTCAGCGAACCGTACACGGCGTCGTTGCGCAACGCACTCCTTGCCGCAGCGCAAAAAGCCGGGATCGCTGTGATCGATGGTGGGTGCTACGGCGCGACCCAAGGACCTCGCCTTGAAACACGGGCGGAAATCACTCGCATGAAGCGAGATGGCTGTGATCTGGTCGGCATGACCGGCATGCCCGAAGCAGGCTTGGCACGCGAACTGGAGCTGGATTACGCCTGCCTTGCGTTGGTGGCCAATTTCGCGGCTGGCTGCGGCGACGAGGCGGAAATCAGCATCGAGGAAATCTTTGCCCACCTGGCAGCAGCCACCGCCGCCGTGCCTCCGATACTTGCCGAATTGCTCAAAAGCTAAGCAACCGACCGGGCCTGGGTCATACCAAACGCTCGCGCATATTGCGCTTTACCCTGAAACATGCAGATACTTTCCCTGTACCAGGGGCGGGGTACCTAGGGGTAGAGGGGGTTCTCGCAGAGACTTGGTGCATCCAGTCCTTTAGATTCAGAGGTTCACGCAATGCGTTTCGGTACGGTCAAGTGGTTCAACGACGCCAAGGGTTTCGGCTTCATCGCACCCGAGGACGGTGGGGAGGACGTGTTTGTCCACTTCTCGGCGATCAACTCCAAGGGCTTTCGTAGCCTGCAGGAAGGCCAGCGCGTGAAGTTTGAAGTGACCCAGGGCCCGAAGGGTGCCCAAGCTTCCGGGGTCGAACTCGCGGTCTGATCAACCAGTCGTATGCAGTTCCGAGAAAGCCTTGCCTTGTGCAAGGCTTTCTCTTTTTTGGAATCAGGCTACGAACTGCAAGCGAGCCAGCTCGGCGTAGAGGCCATCTTCGGCCAACAGACTTGCGTGCGTACCTTGCGCGACGATGCGGCCGCCATCCAATACCACGATGCGATCCGCACGTTGCACGGTGGCCAGCCTATGCGCGATCACTAGCGTGGTGCGGCCCTTTTCCAGGCGTTCAAGTGCTTGCTGGATAGCCGCTTCCGATTGCGCATCGAGCGATGACGTTGCTTCATCCAGCAGCAACAACGGTGCATCGCGCAGAATTGCGCGGGCAATGGCGATGCGCTGGCGTTGGCCACCGGACAGACGCACACCGCGTTCGCCCAACTCCGCGTTGTAGCCGTCTTGCAGCAGTTGGATGAAGTCGTGCGCTTCGGCTGCACGTGCGGCGGCATGCACTTCGTCGTCGCTGGCATCCTGTCGTCCGAAACGGATGTTGTCGGCCGCCGTGCCACCGAAGAGAACCGTTTCCTGCGGCACCAATGCAATGGCTCCGCGCAGCTCCGGCAGCGTCATCGCGCGCAGATCCACGCCATCGAAACTGATGCGGCCGCGTTGCGGATCGTAGAAGCGCAGCAACAGCGCGAACACGGTGCTCTTGCCCGCGCCCGATGGTCCCACCAACGCCACCGTTTCGCCTGGACGGATATCCAGGTTGAAATCGTGCAGCGCGGGTGCGTCGGGCCGAGTGGGGTAGTGGAAGTCGATGCCTTCAAAACGTAGCGCGCCGCGCACAGGTCGCGGCAATGCAATAGGGCTAGTTGGGTCGGCAATGGTCGCTTCTTCACCGAACAGCTCACCGATGCGCTCCATGGCGCCGGCAGCGCGCAACACATCGCCCCACACATCGGAAAGGCCCATCATCGAGCCGCCGGATAAGAACGCATACACCACGAACTGGCCTAGTACGCCGGGATCGAGCGTTCCCGCCAGTACGTCTCGCGCGCCTACCCAAAGCACGAGCGTGATGGCGCCAAAGAACAGCGTGATGACCACCGCCGTGAGTACCGTGCGCATACCGATGCGCTGGCGCGCCGTGGCCAGCGCGCGTGCGATGGCGCCACCGTAGCGGTCACTTTCGATGCCCTCACGCGCGTAGGCCTTGACGGCTGGTGCCGCGTTGAGCGTCTCGTTGGCGATCGCCGAGGCGTCGGCAAGACGATCCTGGCTTGCGCGCGAGAGCTTCTGAACGCGACGCCCAAATATCAGGATCGGCAACACTACGGCGGGGATCACTAACGCGGTGAGGCCTGCCAGGCGCGGACTGGTCCAGATCATGGCGGCGGTAGCGCCCAGAAGCATGACCGCGCTGCGCAACGCCACTGAGATGCCAGAGCCAACCAGCGCTTGTACCACTTCGGTGTCGGTACCAAGGCGTGAAATCAGTTCGCCTACGCGGCTGCGTTCAAAGAAGCCCACATCCAACCGAATCACATGCGCATAGAGCTTCGAGCGCAGCGCGGCGAGCGTGCGTTCGCCTAGCAAGGTGATGCAGTAAAAACGCGCCGCGGTCGCAAAGGCCATCACCAATGCCACCGCGAACAGCGCTAAGAAACTCTCATTGATCGCTGCCGTGCTGGAGTTGCGGAAACCATGGTCGATCATGTGCCGCACTGCCATTGGCAGCACCAGCGTGGCTCCCGAGGAAATGCCCAGAAAAAGCAGCCAGCCCAGCGCCAACGTCCGATGGGGCCTTATGAACGGCCACAGCAGTCGCAAGGACCCGATACGGCGGGGCGGTTTCGGATCGTTGGCGGGAGAGGTGCTCATGAGGTCTCGCTTTAGGCCTGATCGAATTCAGATGGGGTTAGCCCTGTGCGATTCAATCACAGCGCGCTAGCCCGGGGAGGCGTCGGGCTGGCCAAGTGCCTTCGGGCTGCGGCTCTCAAGCCAGCCCCTTAGGTGCAGGAAGGGGCGCTCCACGCCGTAATGAAGCAACGCGCCGATCAGGAGGATGGCCACGGCATAGCTGGTAAATGCCGCCACGCCATGGATGGCCGGGTGCGACGCCAATGCAGTTGCCACCCCATGCAGGGCCAGTTTGTGGCTGAGGTAAAGGCTGTAAGACATGGCAGCGACCCAACCCGCACCAGGCACGCGCCAGCGTCCGAAACTTTGCATCCCCGCAGCCGCGGCCACCAGCAGGGCCATCCCCAAAGAAAGCAGCGGAAACCCGAACACGCTCGGCACAAATGCCACGCGATCGCCAAACATCCAGATGGCGACAGCTACCGTGATCAATCCCATGACGGCCAACACGTTTGCCCGCGACTGCAGTGCCAGCCACCAAGCAGAGCGATACGTTTGGATAGCCGCCAGTATGACACCCGCGAGCAATCCATCGAGTCGCGTATAGGTCGGGTAATAAATGCTTTCGAGATAATTCATGTTGTGAAGCGACGCATAGCCGCGAATCAGCATGCCCGTCGCGACTACCGCCATGCACGCACAAACCGTCGTTGTCATGGATGGGCGACGAGTCAGCCACCATGCGAGCAGTGGGAACAGAAGATAAAACTGCTCCTCCACACACAATGACCACGCATGCGAAAACGCCTGGTTATGGTTGTAATCGATCAGCAGGTTCAACGTGAACGTCAAGAACTGCCACACCGGCTGCATGCCCGGCGCCTCGCGCCACGAAGGGAATAGGGCATATACCGCAAGCACCACCCAAAAGGCCGGCAAGATGCGGAAAGCACGGCGCAGATAAAACCCACCTAAACGAAACGGTTCGCCCCGGCTCAGTGGCTTGAGTAACTGGCAACCGATCAGGTATCCGCTCAACACGAAGAACAGGTCGACACCCATCCATCCGTAATCCGCGAGAGGTTTGTAGGGATCATTCACGCCGCCGACGATCCACGAGTGAAACAGCATCACCCACAGGATGGCGATGGCGCGCAGAAGATCGAGGCCAGGCAGGCGATTCATGGTTCCCTTGGTCGGGGCATATCCGAACCCCTCGCTCGGAGAACATTGCCCGATAACGCGGGGAGTGTGGAAGGCGTATCTGCAACGCACAAGGCCGCTTTCGGGCGTTTCAATGACAGTCGTGCATCACGCCGACAAACGTATCATTCCAACGAATAAGCTTCACTGCGGCCGCGACTGATATCGACGATGCGCGCTTTGGCCTCGGCGATCTGATCCTGTGGCAGGCGCAGCTGTAGTGTCACGCCCGTGGCATCGAAATTTTCCTGCTCGAATTCGGTGCCGATTTCTTTCAGGCGCGCCTTCATGAGGGTGAGATCGGCAAAGCCGCAATGCACTCCCAGTCTCGCCATCACCACGATAGGGACACGTTCGGCCAGTCGAAGGCATTCGGCAGCGGTGCCTCCATAAGCGCGCGCCAGACCACCCGCGCCAAGCTTGATGCCGCCATACCAGCGCGTCACCACGACAACCGCTCGATCGATACCTTGTCCCTCGATAGCTTGAAGGATAGGGCGACCGGCAGTGCCACCCGGTTCGCCATCGTCATTGAAACGATAATCCTGTCCGATTCGGTACGCCCAGCAGTTATGCGTCGCAGATGGATCGCTCACACGTTGCACATAAGCCAGTGCCTGCTGCGATGTCTCGACCGGTGTCGCCTGGGCCAGGAAGCGGCTTTTTTTGATGTCCACGCTGTGTTGGAAAGCGGCGACGAGGGTCTGTGGCGTTTGGCTCATGGGTGAAGGTTAGGCCAAGCAGCCTTGCATGACATAGTGTTGCTTGCGCTACGCTGCCCACTTTCAGAGGGATGACACGCATGGTGATGTTGCTGTTGCTGGTGCTCGTATTGGCAGGCTATTTAGTGGGCTGCATGGGCTGGTTCCGCGTTCGTTGGTTTTTCTACAGTTTGACCATTCTGTTGCTGCTTGCCGCGGGCTGCGGCCCTTTGCCAGCGTGGCTGCTGGCTCGCCTTCAGTCCGCTTATGCCGTACAGCCAACCATCACTTGGGCTTCGCGCAACGCCATCGTATTGCTCGGTGCAGGCACTTCGCGTGTAGACCGCGGCACGGAAGTGGTGCCCACGATCTTTGCGAATGGTCGCATTGTGGAAGCGGCTACGCTTTACCGTTCATGCCGGCAGACCAACAACGATTGCAAGCTCATCGTTAGCGGAGGCGATGCCGATCGCAACGGTGTTTCGGAGGCGGTGTCTTATGCAGCGATCTTGCAGCAGCTGGGCGTGGCTCACGCGGATTTGCTGCTTGAGTCGCACAGCATGAACACATGGCAGAACGCCGAGTTTGTTCGCCCATTGCTCGACACCTATGCGCCTCAGCGCGCGGTGCTGGTTTCTTCCGCCACGCATTTGAACCGTGCGCGCTTGTATTTCGCACACTTCGGGATGGACCCGATACCGGTGCGTGGAGACTACGCCGACGTAAGAATGTCGTGGATGCCCAACAGTTGGAACCTGGCGCTGACGGATCTCGCGTTGCACGAGTACGTCGGCGTGGCCACGTATAGCTTTTACAACATGATGGGATGGAATGCGCCGCCAAGCAGGAAAGGCGCACCCTGATGTTTGCTCTGGCGCTGGTCATTCCGGGCTTGCGCCGGAATGACCAGCAAGCAGCAAGGGCTCAGCCTTCGCGCGAGAGCGAAGCCAGATCGATCACGAAGCGGTAGCGCACATCGCTCTTGAGCATGCGCGCATAGGCATCGTTGATGTCCTGGATGTTGATCATCTCCACATCCGAACCGATGCCGTGTTTGGCGCAGAAATCCAGCATCTCCTGTGTTTCGGGAATGCCGCCAATCAGCGAGCCGGCAATGGAACGGCGACCGAAGATAAGCGCGCCGGAGTGCACCGGCGGCTCGATCGGCTCGACCAGGCCGACCAGTACATGCACGCCATTCAACTTCAATGTCGCGAGGTAAGGATTGAGATCATGCGGGTGCGGCACGGTGTCGAGGATGAAGTCGAACTGCCCGGCCACGGCCTTCATTTGCTCCGGATCGGTGGATAGCACCACGTGATCGGCGCCCAGCCGGTGCGCTTCGTCTTCCTTGCCTGGCGAACGGGTGAACAAGGTGACGTCGGCGCCCATCGCCTTGGCGAACTTCAGGCCCATGTGACCCAGGCCGCCGAGGCCGATGACAGCGACTTTGTGATCCTTGCCGATGTTCCAATGGCGCAGTGGCGACCACGTGGTGATGCCGGCGCACAGCAGCGGCGCCGCGGATTTCGGATCGACGCCATCGGGAATGCGCAGCACGAACTTGTCCGACACCACGATGCGCTCGGAATAGCCACCGTAAGTGGGGCGCTGGTCGTGGCGATCCGCGCTGTTATAGGTGAAGGTGGCGCCTTCCTTGCAGTATTGCTCCAGGCCTTGCGCACAGGCGTCGCAGTGCTGACAGGAGTCGACCATGCAGCCCACGCCGACCATGTCGCCGGGCTTGAACGCAGTGACCTTGCCGCCGACGGAGGCGACACGGCCGATGATCTCGTGGCCGGGCACCATCGGGTACTTGCTGCCGCCCCATTCGTTGCGGGCTTGGTGGATATCGGAATGGCAGACGCCGCAATACAGGATATCGATCACCACATCGTCTGGACGCGGGTCGCGTCGCTCAAACTGGTGAGGTGCCAGTGGTGTCGTGGCGGACTGAGCCGCATAACCACGAATGTTGAGGGTCATGTTCTTCTCCTGAGGACGGGGGACGAGCAGGCGACAAGTATGCGCAGCGTGGCGACGTTCAGGTAGCCGGATCCTGCGAAATGCTTGCCCGATTCTGCAAAGTCTCTCGGCGACGGCTCGCCATCGCCTGCAGGAACAGGCAATCTATGGACTCCAGCAGAACCTTATTTTGCTCTTATGAATAGCCAGCTGAAGCCGATTGCGCTGCACTCGCCCCTGGTTAAGGGGCGCGAGGAATTGACAGCCATCGTTGAACGATACGCCCAGACGGAGGGCGTGACGCCTACCGCATGGCCGGCGCTGTCGTTCTTCCGCGCGGACTCGCCCAGCGACCGCAGCTGTGCCCTTTACGAGCCCTGTCTAGGCTTGCTGCTTCAGGGCGACAAGCACATCCTGTTAGGTGAGGAGCGTTTCGAGCAGCAGAACGGGCACTACCTGATCAGTTCGATCGACGTGCCGGTATCGGCGCAGGTCATGCGCGCTTCGTACAACCAGCCCTGTTTGTGCATCACGCTACGCCTTAATCCCGTGCGTATCAGCGAGTGGTTGTCCGAGGTGAAGCTGCCCAAGCCGGCAACGGCCACGGCGCGTGGGCTGGCATTGAGTCCGATCAGCACGGAAATTCTCGATCCATTGCTGCGCCTGGTGCGACTGCTCGATTCCCCGCACGATCTGCCGCTGCTCGCGCCGCTGATCGAGCGTGAGCTGATTTACCGCTTGCTTACCGGAGAGCAGGGCGCCCGATTGGCGCAGATCGCCACAGCGGGCGGCCAGGGGCAACACATTGCGCGTGCGATCCAGTGGTTGAAGCAGCATTACAACAAGCCGCTGCGTATCAGGGATCTGGCGAACATGGTGAACATGAGTGCTTCGTCATTGCATCATCATTTTCGCGAAATCACTGCGATGAGCCCGCTGCAATACCAGAAATTGCTGCGCCTGCATGAAGCCCGCCGCCTGCTGTTGACCGAGGGCTGCGATGTGGCCACGGCGGCGCACCGTGTCGGCTATGAAAGCCCTTCGCAGTTCAGCCGCGAATACAGCCGACAACACGGCGCCCCGCCGCTGCGCGACGTGAATCGGCTGCGGCAAGTGGCAAATGATGCGACGAGTTCTGCCGACGCGCGTTAGCCTTCGCGCATCACCATCAAGCGGATCTCCGTCATATCCTCGATCGCATAGCGAATACCCTCGCGACCTATGCCGGAAAGCTTGATGCCGCCGTAGGGCATGTTGTCCACGCGAAAGCTGGGAACGTCGTTGACGATCACCCCGCCTTGCTCCAATCCGTTCCATGCGCGCATCGCGTGATCGAGGCTATCGGTGAAGATACCGGCCTGCAGTCCGTAGTCCGAATCGTTGACCATGGCGATGGCATCGTCGATCTTTTTGAAGGGTTCTAACAGGGCAAAGGGGCCGAAGGCCTCCATCCGGTTGGCCTTGGTATTTTTAGGCACGTTTTCCATCAGCGTCGCTTCGAGCATGTTGCCTTTGCGCTTGCCGCCGCAGAGAATTTTGCCGCCGGCTTTTTGGGCTTCATCGATCCACCCTTGCAAACGTTCGGCGGCGGCTTCGTCAATCATGGGGCCGAGGAATACGTCCTTCTTTTTGGGGTCGCCGGCCTTGAGCTGTTTCACCGCGTCGACAAGGCGCTTTTTCAATTCGTCGTAAATCGATGCGTGTGCGTAGATACGCTGCACGCTGATGCAACTTTGACCGGATTGATAGAAGGCGCCGAAGATCAGCCGTTCGATCACTTTATCCAGGTGCGGTTTCTGGTCGGCATCGATGATGCACGCTGCATTGCCGCCGAGCTCCAGCGTCACCTTCTTACGGCCGGCCTTGGTTTTGAGATCCCAGCCGATCTGGCCACCCGTGAAGGAAAGCAGTTTCAGGCGTTCGTCCTCGACCAGCGGTGTGGCGTGTTTGCCATCTAGCGTCAGTATGGAGAACGCGCCTTTCGGCAGATCGGTTTCGGCCAATATCTCGCCGATGATCAGTGCGCCAATCGGCGTTTTTTCAGAAGGCTTCAACACAAAGGGACAGCCGGCAGCGATTGCCGGGGCCACTTTGTGAGCAACAAGGTTCAACGGAAAATTGAACGGCGTAATAAACGACACCGGCCCCAGCGGCACGCGCTTGGTGTAACCGTGATAGCCGTTCAAGCGCGGGGCCAGTTCCAGATTCAGCGTTTCGCCGTTCATACGCACGGCTTCTTCGGCGGCAATACGGAAGGTTTCGATCAACCGCGTCACTTCGCCGGCGGAATCCTTGATCGGCTTGCCGGCCTCGATGCAAAGCGCCATGGCCAGTTCTTCGTGGCGCTCCTGGAAACGCGTGGCGCAATGCTGAAGTACGGCTTGCCGGGCCCATGGACGGAAGTCCTTCATCGGAGCGGTGGCTTTCACCGCCGCCTTGATCGCTTTTTCGGTAGCGCTCGCATCAGGTACCGCCACGCGTGTTGCGACTTTGCCGCTGTATTTGTCGTAGACCTCCATCGTGGTCTTGGAGGTCTGTGGCTGGTTGGCAAGGTAGTAGGGATAGGTCTTTTCCAACACGGTCACTCCCGAGAATCAGACAGCAGCGCTTAGACGGTGGATTTCTTCGTCGAGCACGCGATGGTTGACGGAATAGTCGATGGCCAGATCGATCAGATGCACGCCGCCCTCGTCGTAGGCGCGTTTCAATGTGGGCAGGAATTCATCGGCGCTCGCGGGGCGGTGACCATGTGCACCGTGCGCTTCGGCAAAGCGAACAAAGTCGGGATTGCTAAACTGCATGCCGAAATCCACGTAACCCATGTCGGCCTGTTTCCAACGGATCATGCCGTAGGCATCGTCGCGCACCAGCAGAATCACCAGGTCGAGCTTCAAGCGTACGGCCGTCTCCAGCTCTTGCGCATTCATCATGAAACCGCCATCGCCGCAAATCGCCAGCACTTTGCGTTCCGGGTAAACCAGCTTTGCGGCCATTGCCGAAGGCAGTCCTGCACCCATCGTGGCTAACGCATTGTCGAGTAGCACGGTGTTGGGCTGGCGCGCTTTGTAGTAACGCGCGTACCACAGCTTATACATGCCGTTGTCGAGACACAGGATGCCGTCGTCCGGCATGTATTTGCGCGTGTCGTCCACGATACGTACGGGGTGCATGGGAAAGCGTTCATCGTCGACGTAGTGGGTAAGCTGCTCGTGAAAAGCGTTGCGCACTTTATCGAAGAAGCTGAAGTCCCAGTGAGGTTGGGGGCTCAGTGCATCCGTCAGCCGTTCGATGGTGTGGGCAATATCGCCGACCACTTCGATCTGCGGGAAATAAACCGTATCCACTTCGGCCGAGGAGAAGTTGATGTGGATGACCGTGCGCCGTCCGCGATGCATAAAGAACGGCGGCTTTTCCACCACGTCATGCCCCGCATTGATGATGACGTCGGCCGCATCAATGGCGCGATGGACGAAGTCGCCATCGGACAGCGCGGCGTTGCCGAGCCATAGATGGTGATCCTCATCGACCACACCCTTGCCCATCTGCGTGGTGAAAAAGGGGATGCCGAGTTTGTCGATGAAGGCGCGCAACGCGACGGCGGTGCGCTGACGATTGGCCGCGGCACCAATCATCAGGATCGGGTGTTTGGCATTGCAGATCGCTTCCCCGGCCTGCACCAATGCCGCATCGTCAGGCGAGGGCCGGCGCGAGTATTCGGTGGGTAGCAGGATCGCGTCGTCGACTTCGTCGCGGGCGATGTCTTCGGGTAGTTCCAGATGCACAGCGCCGGGGCGTTCTTCTTCCGCGCGCCGGAACGCTTCGCGAACACGCGCGGGGATCGTCCCCGCCGAGACAATCTGTCGAGTGTACTTGGTCAGCGGCTGCATCATGTCGACCACGTCGACCAACTGAAACATGCCTTGCTTGTGCGTGCGAATGGGCTTCTGCCCAGTGATCATCAGCATCGGCATCGCACCGAGCTGGGCATATGCGGCAGCGGTGACCAGGTTGGTGGCGCCGGGGCCTAGCGTGGAGAGTGCCACGCCAGCTTCGCCGGTAAGCCTGCCCCACGTGGCGGCCATGAAGCCGGCGGCTTGTTCGTGACGAGTAACGATCAGTCGAATCGAGGATTCGCGCAGGGCTTCGACGAAATCCAGGTTTTCTTCACCGGGTACGCCGAAGATGCTGTGCACCCCTTCGGCTTCCAACGCTTTCACGAACAAGGTCGCAGCCTTCATGGATCGCCTCCGTGGTGAAGATGCGAAGCATGCTACTCGACCCGTTCAAATCCTGTGAGATGTCAGCAGTCACTCGTCGCTGACGCGCAACGGCAACTCACCGTCGGCAAGGCGGGCACGCAGTGGTGTATCGACGGCAACATTTTGTGCCGAACGCAGCACCTTGCCATCGGCATCGAACAGAATCGTATAGCCGCGTTCAAGCGTGGCCAGCGGGCTGACCGCATGCAAGGCGCGTGCGGTTTGTTGCAAGGTCAGGCGCTCGCGTTCCAGCGTGTGTTCCATCGATCGGCGCAGGTTTGTGGCCTGCTGGTCGAGTTGTTGGCGCCATAGGGCTAGGCGTTGCTTTGGGTGCTGGGCGAGCAAACGCGCGTGTGCACGTTCGAGACGAACCATCCATTGCGTGGACTGTGCTTGTCGCGCGCCAAGCAGACGGCGACGCAGTTGCACCAAGCGTTCGCGATCGCGTGCCAGACGGGCTTGAGGGCGTTGTGATTGCAGACGCGCCAGCAAGTGATCGATGCGTTGGATACGCGCCTGCAGGCGCCGTTCCTGGATGGCAACAATGCGTTGACGAAGTTGTTCGAGATGCCTCCGCAAGGCGAGGGCGTCGGGCACCAGCAATTCAGCTGCCGCCGACGGGGTTGGTGCGCGCAGATCGGCGACGAAATCGGCGATGCTGAAATCGATCTCATGCCCGACGGCGCTAACGACCGGTACCGTGCTGGCATGGATCGCGCGGGCGACGCGTTCGTCGTTGAAGGCCCAGAGGTCTTCCAACGAACCGCCGCCGCGGGTGAGCAGCAAGACATCGTAGCGACCCGATGCAGCCGCTTTCCGTAGCATGGTTACGATTGCCGGGGGTGCTTCGCGGCCTTGAACGGGAACAGGAAGGACATCCACATCCACCAATGGCCAACGGCGTGCCAATACGCTCAGCACATCGCGGATTGCTGCACCGGTGGCGGAGGTGATGACGCCAATACGGCGAGCAAAACGGGGGAGCGCGCGTTTGCGCTCGGCAGCGAATAGGCCTTCGGCATCCAGCTGCGCTTTTAGCCGTTCGAACTCGCGTTGCAGGGCACCTTCGCCGGCCGGTTCCATATGCTCGGCGACCAACTGGAATTCACCACGCGGTTCGTACAAGCCGACACGCGCGCGAACCAGTACCTGCATGCCATCGGTTGGCTTGAAGCGCAGCCAAGTGGTCTTGGGTTTGAACATGGCGCAGCGCACCTGCGCCGCACTGTCCTTCAAGGTGAAGTACAGATGGCCCGATGCGGGCCTGGCCACGTTGGATAACTCGCCTTCGATCCACACCAGCGGCAGCGCATCTTCCAGCAAGCCGCGCACCAATCGGTTGAGCGTGCTGGGAGTAAGGATGTGCCGTGGCGGCTGACCGCCGGCATCGTCGCTGAGGTCGTCGGGCGCGTGCATGGAGGCGGGAGACTAGCACGAACGGCTTGGAGAACATCCGATTGGCGCTTCATGCGCAGGTTGTCTCTCAGGCTTGGCGTTCAAATGATTGATTGAAAGGAAATTTTAACGATTTCTAGCGGGGCGGTGCCCTCAATCGTGCGGGTCGATATCTCGGGTACGACGCAGATGCCGCCGGCGCAAATGCCAGGCGCGAATGCCCGTATTGATCGCGAACCAGATGGCGATCAGTCCAACAGGCCAACCGATAACGGCCGGCCACGCGATCGCCACGATAGCCAGCACGGCGAGCAACACAGCCGTACCCGCCAGCGTGCCGCTTTCGGTGTCCCCCAATACGCGCCGTTCCGTCAGTGCGGCACCCACCGAATTGGCGATGCGTAGGGCGCCTGCCGCTGCGCGACTGGAACTGCCACCGAGATGTTTGTGCTCTGGTCGACGCGCTTCGCTGCGGCGTACGCGCTCGCCACGTCGGTATCGGCGTGGCGTCAGTACGATCTCGGTGGCGTTCTGTAGATCCTTTTCGTATTGGTCGGCGAGCTGCGTAGCGAAGCCGGCGTCTTCCACGGCGACATCGATCTCGCGATTGTTCAACCAGCTGGCAACGTTAAGGTTGGACGAGCCCACGCGTGCCCATTGGCCATCCGCCACCGCCGTCTTGGCGTGCAACATCGAGCCGTTCCATTCGAACACCCGAATGCCCGCTTTCAGCAGCGGGCGGTAACCGGAGCGGGACATGTTCGCGACGATGGGGATGTCGCTGGTGCCGGGCACCAGCAGGCGTACGTCGACGCCATCGCGTGCGGCGGCCGATAGCGCCTGCACGTAGGGCGCGACGCCGATGAAATAGGCATCGGTAAGCCACAGGGTGTGGCGCGCCATCGCGGCGATCATCTGATCGAGCCGATACATGCCGGCCGTTGCTGGCTGCGTGGCGATGACGCGCAGCGCGACGCCGCCAGCCTGTTCGTCTTCTTGTTGAGGTGTGAAAGCCGGAAGAGGTGTGCCGCAAGCGGCCCAGCTATCGGCAAACGCGGCCTCCAACTCAATCACCGCAGGCCCGCGCAGGCTTACGCCGGTATCGCGCCACGGGGCCATGTCGCGTGCGGCATCACCCAGCCACTTCGCGCTGATGCATACCCCGGACAGAAAGCCCAGCCGACCATCGACCACCAATTGCTTGCGATGGTCGCGGCTCATCCATCCCAGCGAATGCCCGAACTGCGGTGGATTGAAGATCCGCACGAGGCCACTTGCCTCACGCAGGGGCTTCCAGAACGATGAACCGGATTGCCCCAGGCAACCCATCCAATCGGCAATCACCGCGACGAACACGCCATCGCGTGCCCGCTCGATCAAGGCATCGCGGAATGCGCGCCCGATCTCGTCGTCGCGGATGATGTAGTTCTCCAGCAACACGCGTTGTTGCGCGCCACGGATCGCTGCGAGCCATGCCGTGTAATGGGCCTGCGCATCGATGAGTAGTTCCACGGCGTTGCCGCCGACCAATGGCGCACCCGCGGCGCGGCTTAATGCCTGTTCGGCGAGCAGTCTGTTTGGCGCGGGCGGAATCATGACCATGCCGGGAGTATATCGATTGGCTTTCCCGTGCCGGTCGCCGATAGACATCGGGTCACCGTGGGGCATGCTCAGTTCCATATGCTTCTGGCATGATCTGCCCATGTCGCCTGAGCAGCGTTTTACGGACACCGACGCCTGTGCGCAGCTGATCGTCGAACGGCTGGGTGCGGATCTGCGCGTCGCCGCGCCTTTGGGGCTGGGCAAGCCGCATGGCTTGCTCAATGCTTTGTATGGCCTGATGCGAACCGACACGTGGCGGTCGATGACCTTGTACACGGCGTTGTCGCTCACGCGCCCGCAGCCCAAGCCAGGACTGGAGGCGCGCTTTCTCGGCCCCTTTCTGGCGCGGCATTTTGGCGATGATTTTGTCGACCCGTTGTATGCGGTGGATCAAGCGCGGGGAACCCTTCTACCCAACGTTGCCGTGCACGAGTTCTACATGCAGTCCGGCGCGTTGCTGCATTCGCCAAGCGCGCAACGCAACTACATCAGCCAAAATTACACGCATGTCGCGCGCGATTTGGTCGTGCAGGACATCAACCTGCTCGTGCAGTTGGTATCGCGCCGCGAAACGTCAGCCGGCGTGCGTTACAGCCTGTCTTGCAATCCCGACCTCACGCTGGATTTCCTCGATCGCGTTAAAGCTGCCGGCAAAACGCGTCCGTTGTGCGTAGCGGTGGTACATCCGGAGTTGCCGTATATCGGCGGCCACGCAGAGGTGCCGCAGGATTTCTTCGATATCGAGCTGGCGCCGCCTTCTTCGCCACGCTTGTTCGCGTTGCCGCGCCTGCCGATAGATACCGTCGAATACGCATTGGGATTGCACGCCAGCGCCCTGGTAAAGGACGGCGGTTGTCTGCAAATCGGGATCGGCGCGCTGTCCGATGCGCTGGTCAAGGGCTTGCTGCTGCGGCATCAAGACAATATCGCGTGGCGGAAGGCGTTGCTTGCTCTGGATCGGGGCGGCGGCACGCATACGCTGGCTGGGCGTCTAGGCGGCCTCGGCAGTTTCAAGGCGGGGTTGTACGGCTGCAGCGAAATGGTGATGGATGGTTTCATGTACCTCGCCAAGGCGGGCATTCTCAAGCGACGCAGCTGGGACAATCTTGCACTTGAGCGGGCTGCGAGCACAGGTCGCTTGGCGGACGACGTGCCCGGTGGTCATTACCTGCGCGGTGCGTTCTTCCTGGGCACGCGCGAACTCTACGACTGGCTGGAGGTGACGGCCGGCAGCGATCCGGATGCGATCGATATGTGCCGTGTCTCCAACGTCAACCAGCTTTATGGCGACCACCAGCAACTAGCCATGTTGCAACGGCGCGGCGCGCGCTTCTTCAACACCTGCATGATGGCGACCCTGCTTGGCTCGGCGGTTTCCGATGCGCTGGAGGATGGCCATGTCGTCAGCGGCGTGGGCGGCCAATACAACTTCGTGGCAATGGCGCACGAACTCAACGACGGTCGCTCTACCTTGCTGCTGCGTGCCACGCGCAAAGGCAAGAACGGCATCGAAACCAATATTCGTTGGAGCTACGGGACCATCACCATCCCGCGTCATCTGCGCGACATCGTCATCACCGAATACGGCATCGCTGATCTGCGCGGCAAGAGCGACAGCGAGTGTATCGAGGCGATGCTGGCGATCAGCGATGCGCGCTTTATCGATGCGCTTGCGGCGGAAGCGAAATCGCACGGCAAGCTGGCCGCGGATTTCAAGATTCCCGATACGTGGCGCGCGCACCTTCCGGAGAAACTGAGCGAGGCGCTTGCGCCGCTGGCGCGCAAAGGTGGGTTGCCGTCCTTTCCATTCGGCAGCGATTTCACCGAAATCGAGCAGCGTTTGCTGCCGGCGTTGAACTGGCTCAAGAGTGCCAGCACCAGTTGGAAGGGACGGTGGCAGTTGCTGAAGGCGGTATCGCGACCCGGCCAACCGAAAGCAGAAGAGGGCGCGGCGCTGGAACGCATGGGTTTAGCTGAACCCGTCAAGTTGGGGGATCGATTGCAGCGTCGTCTGCTGCAGGCGGCCTTGCGGCGTTAAATACAGTGGCGTCGAAAACTTGACGGTCGCGGCGATGGACCGCGTGGCAAACCTGCCCGACGAGTCAAAACATCCCACATCAGCATGCGGCGATTGCATCGCGAACGAATTCGTTGACATCCTCAATGGTTGCGTAGCCCAAAAATTCACGGCGCGTACTGGATGATTTGCGTATAGCCGCACATCGAGCATGCCTTTGCCGATGGCAGAATGTTGTTCATCGGACGCGCCCCGGGGGAGGGCTGGTCGTGACGCTAAGCCCGCAGCTGCGCACCGCAGGTATCTATGTTTTAGTTTCCGCAGCCTGGATCTGGTTCTCCGGCACGCTGCTTGGAATGTTTGTGCATGATCCGCACCGGATCGTCCAATACCAGATTTTCAAGGGATGGTTCTTTGTCCTGAGTACGGGGTTGCTTCTGTACTGGTTGATAGGCCGCACGGTTCATCGCCTGGCCGAAGCCAACCAACGTCTACTCGATAGCCATGAGCAAGCGTTGCGCGTACTGGTCGAAGCGATGGATGCGCGTCATAAGGAAACCAGCGATCATTCTGAGCGTGTGGTGCGCATGGCGTTGGGGCTTGCGCGCTTGGCTGGGTTGGAAGGCGATGCCTTGCGCGATATCAAGTTCGGCGCGTTGCTGCACGACATCGGCAAATTGGCGTTGCCGGATGCGATTCTGATCAAGCCCGGCAAGCTGGATGACGACGAAATCCGCTTGATGCGCACGCATCCTCGGATCGGTCACGACATGCTGCAGCGGATCGATTTTCTGCACGGCGCCAGCACCATCCCCTATAGCCATCACGAACGCTGGGACGGCACGGGTTATCCGCAGGGTCTGACGGGCGACGAGATTCCGCTGGCCGCGCGCATTTTCAGCGTGGTGGATGTGTGGGATGCGCTTAGTTTTCCGCGCGTCTACAAGCCGGCTTGGCCGGAGGCGGATGTGCTGAACTATTTGCGCGAGGCCGCTGGAGGGCAGCTCGATCCGAAGCTGGTACGGCTGTTCATGGACAATTACCCGGCGCTGAAAACGCTCGCGCTCAACCCCAGTCACTAAGGTCGCTGTCATCCAGCAAGCGGTTCGCGGGGATCGCTGGCAGGCAGAGCCAGCGTTGCTGGTCGAACGATGCCGATGTCAGCACGGCGACATGCTGCAGAAAAGTGCTGCGCGGAATTTCTTCAGCGCCCAGGCTGAGTAGATGCGGATTGCTGACCTGGGCGTCGATCAGCGGGAAATTCCATTTACGCAGTAGCGCGGCAAGAACGCATAGCGCAACTTTCGATCCGCCACTGCAGGCGCTGAACATCGATTCGCCGCAAAACAGGCGTCCGATGGCGACGCCGTAGATGCCTCCGATCAGCCGACTGTCGTCCCACACTTCCACACTGTGCGCGCAACCCATGTCGTGCAGGGCGCTATAGGCGTCGATCATGGCGGGGCTGATCCATGTGCCTGCTTGATCAGGCCTTGGCGCCGCGCAGGCTTCCATCACTTTGTGAAACGCCTGATTCACCGTGATCTGCCACGCTGTACCTGCCATGGCTCGGCGCAGACTTCGGTTGGGGCGCAGTTGGTCTGTGTGAAAGACGCAGCGGGGATCAGGCGACCACCACAAGATCGGGTCGCCCTCATTGAACCAAGGGAAGATGCCGTGCGCGTACGCCCATCGCAGACGCTGGGGCGAAAGATCGCCACCGAAAGCAAGCAGGCCATTGGGCTCGACGAGCGCGGTGTGCGGATCGGGAAAGCGATCCGGCGCGTGTTCATCGAGCAAGGGTAGGCGGATCATCGCTCGGCGTAGGGCGAGTGATCGAGCAGTTCTTCGGCGTAAGCATCCATGCCCTCGCGTTCGTGCACAAGCGCGCGGCGTACCGCACTGCGAAAGCCCTCATGCAGCAAATAATGGCGCGAGTGTGTGCGTACCGGCAGGAAGCCGCGCGCGAGTTTGTGTTCGCCTTGTGCGCCGGGTTGGAACGATGTCAGGCCTTGCGCGATGGCGTAGTCGATGCCCTGGTAATAGCACAGCTCGAAATGCAGGTCAGGCAGGTCGACGCACGCGCCCCAATAGCGACCGTATAGCGTTGTCGCGCTGCGCAGGAACAGCGCCATGGCGACCATGGCTTCACCTTGATATGCGAGCGCCACTTGCACCGTGTTGCCCAGTTCGCTGCGCAGATACTGGAAAAACGTTTCGGTGAGCGCGGCGTGATTGCCTTTCGCATCGAATGTGGTGGTGTACAGCGCGTGCACGCGGCGCCAGTCCTCGGCCTCCAGTTCAGCGCCTCCGACCATGTCGATGCGTAAACCATGCCGTGCGACGCGCAGGCGTTCGTGCCGTATGTTCTTCCGTTTCTTGTGATTCAGCGCGGCGAGAAATGCATCGAAATCCGCATAGTCGCGATTGCGCCAATGAAATTGCACGTCGCTGCGGGCCATCCAGTCGTCTTCGAAGGCTGCCAGATCGGCATCATCCAGAAAGTTGGCGTGGATCGAGGAGAGCTGCAAGCGTTCGGCTTGTTCGCGCATGGCCTGCACCAGCAGCTGTCGCAGCGTTGGCGCCTGTTCGGGATCGCGACCTACGAGCAACCGAGGTCCGGTCACCGGCGAATACGGCACGGCGTTGAGCAGCTTCGGGTAGTAGTCGCCGCCCGAGCGTTCCCATGCGCTGGCCCAACTCCAGTCGAACACGAACTCGCCGTGCGAATTGCCTTTCAGGTATAGCGGAGCGGCGGCGATCAACTTGCCGTTGCGATACAAGCCGAGGTGATGCGCCTGCCAGCCCCAATCGGGCCGAATGCAGCCAGTACGTTCGAGGCCGGCGAGAAAGGCGTGCGATAGGAACGGATTATCATCCGGGCGCAGTGCATCCCAGTCTGCGCCCTCGATGTCGTCGATGTTGTCGTGGAAGCGTGCTTCAATCACGCGAGGATTATCGCGGATGCGGCGGGGCAGTGAACACTGCCCGCGCCATCCAAGGGTTCAAGCCGCCGGTTTGCCTTGATCCAGCCAGCGCTCCGCATCGAGCGCTGCCATGCATCCGAAACCTGCTGAAGTGATCGCCTGGCGGTAGACATGGTCGGCCACATCGCCCGCCGCAAAGACGCCGGGAACCGAGGTCATCGTCGCCATGCCTTCGAGTCCGGTGCGGATCTTCAGGTAACCGTCGTGCATCTCGATTTGACCCTCGAAAATGCCGGTATTCGGGGTGTGACCGATCGCCACGAAGAAACCGGTGGCTTCGATATCGCGCGTCGCGCCGCTGTTGATGTCCTTCACGCGCACGCCCGTCACGCCCGATTGATCGCCCAGGATTTCGTCGATGGTGTGGTTCCACACCAGTTCGATCTTGCCTGCCTCGGCTTTCTCGAACAGTTTGTCTTGCATGATTTTCTCGGCACGTAGTTTGTCGCGGCGATGAACCAGATAAACCTTGCGGCCGATATTGGCCAGGTACAGCGCCTCTTCCACCGCGGTATTGCCGCCGCCGACTACCACGACATCCTGGTCGCGGAAAAAGAAGCCGTCGCAGGTGGCGCAGGCCGACACGCCTTTGCCCCGGTAGTGTTGCTCGCTGGCGATGCCCAGATACTTGGCGGTGGCGCCGGTGGCAATGATCAACGCGTCGCAGGTGTATTCGCCCGAATCGCCTTTCAGGCGGAACGGACGCTGTTTGAGATCGGCGGTGTGAATGTGGTCAAACACCATTTCCGTTTCGAAGCGTTCAGCATGCTCGGCCATGCGCTGCATCAGCACGGGGCCCTGCAGGCCCTCGACATCGCCCGGCCAGTTGTCCACGTCTGTGGTCGTCATCAATTGGCCACCCTGCTGCATGCCGGTAATCATGGTCGGCTTGAGGTTGGCGCGCGCAGCGTAGACCGCAGCGGTGTAACCGGCAGGGCCGGAACCGAGGATCAGCAGGCGGCTGTGTTTGGGGGTGGTCATTGCTAGAATCCTTAAGGAGTTTGCTGGCGACTTGATACGGGTCTTCGTTGCAGCCGTGGTGTTGGTTTCACCTCAGCGGCCGGAACGATCCGTGAATCCGCAAGGATGGGGAAGTCGCGGGGTCTATTCAAGGTATCCGCAGACCAAAAGGTCGCCTGCGTATCGTCGGCGCCGCGCCAGGCGCGACCTGGGAATGTTGGGGCGGGGCAGTCGGCCGTTCTGGGTGAAACGCTCGATAAATCGCGGGAAGGCAAGCAAAATCGAGGCTATGTCGCGATTTACGCAGGTTTTTGCACGTATCCCCTAGCTACTTAGCCTCCCCTTGTTAAACTGCGTCGCGCACCCTTTGCCCTTCGGGTGCTTCATAAAAAAATCCTGCAAGGAAACTGACCCCGGTGGCGCGTAGCGCGAACGTTCGAAAAGAAAAGGAAAAGGCGGGCCTGAGCGAAGAGCTCAAGCGACGCCTGCGCGAGGCCGGCGCGCTGCTGCTGCTGCCGTTGGCGCTTTACCTGCTGGTTTGCCTGCTCAGCTATGACGTTGCCGATCCGGGTTGGTCCCATACCGATACCAGCGGGCATGTGCATAACCTGGGCGGCATGGTGGGTGCGTACATCGCAAACCTGCTGCGCTTCTTGTTCGGCAGCGTGGCGTATTTTTTCCCCTTGCTGCTGCTGTTCCTTGGCGTGCAGGTGCTGCGCAATCACGGTATGCGCAGCGTGCAGCCGTGGGAACCCTCCCTGCGCCTGATCGGTTCGGTGTTTTTCTTTATCACCGCGCCGGGCCTGTGCTGGATCAATTTTCCCGATAGCACCATGGGGCCAGAAGGCGCCGGTGGCGTGATCGGCCGTACGGTGGGTCACGGCTTGGCACGCGCCTTCGGCGAAAACGGTGCGCCCCTGCTGTTGCTGGCACTGTTTCTGATTGCAGTGACGCTGGCGACGGGCTTGTCTTGGTTCCGGGTGATGGATCTGACCGGGCAGGGCGTCCTGAAGCTCGCGGCGTGGTTCGGAGGCAAGCTGCGCGAAGCGCCGGAAGTGATCGCCGCGCACCAGGCACGCGCCGAGCGCGAAGTAGTGAAGAAAACCGAGGCCATCAAGCAGGCCAAGCGGGAGCCCGTGCGTATCGAGCCACCCGCCGCGCCGGTGGTGAAAAGCGAACGTGCGCGCGTGGAAACGCAGATTCCGTTGTTTGTCGGCGCCGCACAGCCCGGCGAGCTGCCTCCGCTTTCCTTGCTGGACGAAGCGCCGGAGCAGGGGCCTGGCTATTCGGAAGAAACGCTGGAAGTACTGTCGCGTCAGGTTGAGCTGAAGCTCAAGGATTTCCGCATCGAAGCGAAGGTGGTCGGTGTTTACCCTGGCCCCGTGATCACGCGCTTCGAGCTGGAGCCCGCTGCCGGTGTACGCGGAAGCCAGGTATCGAGTTTGGACAAGGACATCGCGCGCGGCCTTTCCGTGGTCAGCGTGCGCGTGGTCGACGTGATCCCGGGCAAGAACGTGATCGGCTTGGAAATTCCCAATGCCAAGAAGCAAATCGTCTTCCTTTCGGAAATCCTGCGCTCCGACAAATACGATCAACAGAAATCGCCGCTGGCGCTGGCGCTTGGCAAGGACATCGGCGGCAAGCCGGTGGTGGTCGATCTGGGCAAGATGCCGCATCTGCTGGTGGCCGGTACCACCGGTTCGGGTAAATCCGTCGCGGTGAATGCGATGGTGTTGAGCCTGTTGTACAAGGCCAGCCCGAAAGACGTGCGCATGATCATGATCGATCCGAAGATGCTGGAGCTCTCGGTATACGAGGGCATTCCGCATCTGCTGGCTCCCGTCGTGACGGACATGAAGGAAGCCGCCAACGCGTTGCGCTGGTGCGTGGCCGAGATGGAGCGCCGCTACAAGTTGATGGCGGCGGTTGGCGTGCGCAACTTGGCCGGCTTCAACAAGAAGGTGAGGGACGCCGAGAACGCCGGCCAGCCGCTGCTGGATCCGCTGTTCCGTCCGAATCCCGAGATGCCGAATCTGGCGGCAGAACCGCTGGAGCCGCTGCCGTACATCGTCGTGATCATCGACGAATTCGCCGACATGATGATGATCGTCGGCAAGAAGGTGGAAGAGCTGATCGCACGTCTCGCGCAGAAGGCGCGCGCGGCTGGTGTGCATTTGGTGCTGGCTACGCAGCGCCCGTCGGTCGACGTGATCACTGGCCTGATCAAGGCCAACATTCCCACGCGCATTGCGTTCCAGGTGTCAAGCAAGATCGACTCGCGCACCATTCTCGATCAATCCGGCGCTGAGACATTGCTAGGCCACGGCGACATGCTTTACCTGCCGCCTGGCACGGCCACGCCAGAGCGCGTACACGGTGCATTCGTCGACGATCATGAAGTACACAACGTCGTCAACTGGCTGAGGGCGCAGGGGGCACCGCAGTACATCGAAGGCGTGCTGGAAGAAGTACAGGCGACCAGCGACGGCAAGTTCATCAACGACGCCGGTCTTCCGCAGGAAGGCGAAGAGGGCGGCGATGTGGAAGCGCAGCTCTACGACCGCGCCGTACGCATCGTGACCGAGACGCGGCGCGCGTCGATTTCCGGCGTGCAGCGGCATTTGCGCATTGGCTACAACCGCGCCGCCCGCTTGATCGAGCAGATGGAGCAGGAGGGTGTGGTCAGCGCGCCTCAGCACAACGGCAATCGCGAAGTGCTGGCGCCCCCGCCACCGAAACACTGAGGCTCGAGAGCACCTTACCCCAATCCTCCCCTACTTGCGGGAGGGGCTCCTCCCCCTGCGAAGTAGGGGGAGGTTGGGAGGGGGTAAGCTTTCACAAGTACCCGCCATTAAGCATCTTCACCGCAAACTTGGCGTATTCCGCCCATCAGGAACAGGATCCATGAAACGCCTTCGCTTTGCCACCGTTCTCGCTCTGTTTGCGTTGTCCCTGGGCAGCCTGGCGCAGGCCGCGACCGGACCGGCGCGCGCGCGGCTTGATGCCTTCGCGCAAGGGTTGCACGCGCTCTCCGGCAACTTTACCGAGACGCTCACCGATCCGAGCGGCAAAACCGGTCAAACGACTAACGGTACGTTGGTGTTGGAAGCGCCGCATCAGTTTCGCTGGGACACGCTGGCGCCGTACAAGGAAACGATCGTCGCCGACGGCAGCCGTCTTTGGACCTACGATCCGGATCTGGAACAGGTGACGGTGCGCAAGCAGGACACGGAAGAAGCGCATAGCCCGTTGACCGTACTGACCGACCTCAAGCAGCTGGACAAGGATTTCACCGTCACCGAACAGGGCGAGCGCGATGGTCTGGTGTGGCTGCGGCTCACGTCCGCGTCCAAGGATCCGCAGTTCGATTACGCCGATCTCGGTTTCGATGCGAATGGTCTAGCGCGCATGCAGTTCAAAGACCAGCTCGGCTCAGTCACCGATATCCATTTCTCGAACTGGCAGCGCAACCCCCAGATCCCGCCACAGGATTTCAACTTCACCCCACCCAAAGGCGCGGATGTGATTGGCGATCTGCCGGTGATAAGCACGCAACCGCTGAAAAATTGATCGACGCACGATGATCCGCCAGCTGCCGCGTTGGGCTTGGATCGGCGGCGCGCTGTTGGCGTTGGTAGCCGGTTGCATCAATGCGGTTGGTTATATGTGCTTTCGGCATCAGCCGATAACGCATCTCACCGGCACCAGCACGGAACTCGGTATTTCGCTTGCTAGTGGTGATATGGCAAGCGTGCTGCATTGGGGTCTGACAATCGTTTCGTTTGTCGCCGGTGCCATGCTCAGTGGCTTCATCGTGCAACAGCGCACGCTTCAGCTCGGCCGCCGTTATGGGGTGGTACTGATGCTTGAATCGCTACTGTTGTTTGCCGCCACGCCGTTGATCCATGATGCCAAAGATCTCGGTCTCTATTTCGCCTCGGCGGCGTGTGGCTTGCAAAACGCCATGGTCAGTACGTATAGCGGTACGACGCTGCGCACCACGCACCTCTCAGGCATCTTTACGGACCTGGGTATCTACCTAGGTCAACGCCTGCGCGGTTTGGACGTGGACATGTTGCGTATCCACGTCTGTCTTCTGGTAGCCGGGCACTTTATCTTCGGGGCAATCTTGGGCGCGTATGGGTTCGCGCATATCCAGGAGCGTGTGCTGCTGATACCCGCGACGCTCACCGGTGCGGTTGGTCTCAGCTACGCGATTTACCGGCACTTCTTCCTGAGGTAGCAGGCAAGAAAACGCCAATAGATCAAGGGCGCCCGATTGGGCGCCCTTGTTTTGTTGGTTAGCGGGATTCAATGATCGTCAGTGGATGTCGTTCGCGCTGGGTTGGCCGGCAAGCCCAGCGCATGACGCAACTCCAGGCGTGCCGCTTCATAGTCCTGCTTCCAACTCGGATCTTGCATGATATCGGCGGCAATCACTGTGCCTGCAAGATGACCGGCTTCCACGTCGCTCGGGAAATGCGCGCCCATCACGATACGGTGCTGTGCGTAAAGATCCGCGCGCGCAAAAATCGCGGCGCGTTTCTCTGGCAGCATGTTCGCCAGTAGTACAGCGGTGGTGTAACCGAAGGTGGAATGCCCGCTCGGATAACTCCAATCGTTGGGCTTCTCTTTTGCCAACGGATGCACCTGCGTGGATACCTCGGCAGGCCGTGGCCGCAACCAATAGTTCTTGGCTTCCTTCACAGCGTCTTTGTCGAAATCGGCTGTGCGTTCAAAAAACGCAGCCGTTTTCGGCAACACTTTCGGTTGCAGCCCTGGTCCCAGAACATCGGCGAAACGGAATACGGAGCGTTCCGTATCGGCCTTTGCAGCGGCCATGTCCGCTGCCGTGCGTGTTTGCTGCGTTGCCAGCACGACCTGAAGATCGTGCTGAGCCGCAATCGAACCTGCTGCCGGCGGAGGCGGCAACAGGTTCGACAGTTCGACGATGACGGGTTTTGCGTCATCGTCGTCAGCCAGTGCGGTCTGGCCGATCAGGAGCATCGACAACAACAATGCATAGCGTTTCATCAGAACAAGTCCGCTGAGACGGTGAAGTTGAAATTGCGGGCGGGAATCGTCCAGAACAGCGGCGTGCTATCGCCCACGGTGGTGCCGGCTAGCGCGTTGATATGGGTGTTGTTGAACAGGTTGTTGATCTGGAAGCCGATCTTGAAGTCCTTCACGTCGCTGATATGCGGATCGAACTTATAGCTGGCAGTGAAGTTGGTTATCGCATAACCGCCGATTACCGTATCGTCATTCGCATTTGCTGTGTAATAGGTCCTGCCGACAAACTTGTCCATCAGCGATGCATATACTCCGCCGCTGCTGTAGATCACGCCCAATGCAGCGGTCTTGGCAGGCGTGTTCGGGTTCCAGGTGTTGCTCTCGGTCTGGATCGCACGGTTGAGCGAGCCGTTGGCATAAACACTGAAGCCGCCGCCAACCATGTAGGTGCCTTCAAGTTCGACGCCTTTGTAATGCACGCCACCGCCGTTGTAGAACACGGTGTTGGCGCCGACCTTCTGGCTCTGGATAAAGTTGTTGAAGTCGATCTTGTAGACGTCACCCGACAGCGTCAGGCGGTCGTTGGTCCAGGTAGTGCCGAGCTGCCAGTTCGTGGTCTTTTCCGGCTGGAGCGCGCTATCGGAAATCGCCGGATCGGTGGTGTAAAACAGATTGAGGTTCGGTGCCAGGAAGCCCTTCGCCCATTGTGCGTAGGCAGTCCAGTTGGAGGTGAAGGCGTAGTGGAACGCGGCTGAGGGCAGCGTGGCATTCCATTCTTTCGAGTAGTTCAGCGGCAAGCCGGTCTTCTGGTTGTACAAGGAATCGATGTCGCGCAAGAAGTCTTCGTACTTCACGCCGCCCACCAGATAGGCCTGGTCGGTGATGTTCCACTGGTATTCCACGAACGGCTGGATGGTGCGCAGGGAGTCGGTCATGAAGCGATCAACGGGGCTATCGCTGCCCTTGGTCGGCTGACCCGTCGTATTGATGGCGGGCAGGTCCAACGTATCGTCGAACTCGTATTGCCAACGCAAGTTGTCCTGTTTGTCGTACCACAGGCCAGTGCGGATCTCGCCTGGGCCCAGTTCCTTGCTCACACGCAAAATATCGCCCCACGAACGATACCAATTGCGCATGTGCTGGCCCGGTACATTGTCAGGATACAGGCAGTCATTGCCTTTGCCATTGCAGAAGGTACCGTTCGGCGTTTCGCCGTTGGGGTCCAGGCCGTTGAAGCCGTAATGGTTGTAGGCGTAGGTGTAAGCCTTGTTGTCGAGCGTCCAGCCGTCGAATTCCGATTGGAGGCCGATGTAGCCCATGTACGTGCTGATCTGGTCCTGGTTGTAGCGGTAATAGGCCTGACTGTTCGGATCGTTGTTCAATGCGTAGTTTGGGCCGTACTCGGCAATCTGTGCCTTGGTTGCACCAAGCGGCACGTACTGGTCGATCTTGTTCCACATGCCACCAAACGTCAGTGTGGTGTTCTCGCCCAGCGGCTGCACAACTTTGGCGAATACACTCTGGCGGCGCTGGCCGGCGTCGGTGAGGTAGCCATCTGACGTGCTGTTTTGCACGTTGATCACGGCGCTGGTGCCGCTGCTATCAAAACGACCTGTATCGATGCGAGCGCCTTCCACCGCGGTTTCCCAGCTTCCGAAGCTAATATAGGGACGGATGTTGAACTGATCCTGCGGATTGATGGAGTCCACGGAAATAGTGCCGCCGAATGTGGCATCGCCCAAGGTGCTAGCCGTACCCGGGCCGCGATCGACCGTTACGCTGCTCGTTTCCTGATTGGTGAAGTACGACGTAGAGTGATGCGTGAAGTCGTTGGAGTCGCCCCAGGGAATGCCATCGAATGTCACGTTGTACTGGCCATCTTGGAAGCCGCGAATGGACACCACGGACGTTTCCATTAGGCCCGAGCCGTTCGGCGTGACGGTATACACGCTGGGCGAGATCGCTGCGGCGTCGGTGTAGTCGCCCGTAGGCGCAATGTTTTCTTGAATATAGGTGCTGCCGATGATCGATTGCGGCTGCGTAGCAATGGTCGAGCCTTGGGTCGGGGCAATGGCATTTACGGCGGTTGAACTAGCCGTGACCTGCATGCCATCCAGGGTTTTTGCATTACGGGAAGAAGGAGTATTGCTCGTATTATTGGGGGTAGTTTGGTCATTCGTCGGAGCAGGGCCACTATTAGCCGTCTCCTGGGCTGAAACCGGGTTGGCAATGGCCATCGCAAGGCATAGGGCTAGATAAGCCGGTGGGCAGCGGTACAGCGCAAATGTCGATCGCGTCATTGTTTTTTCCGGTGTTGGCGAGATGGTAGAGAGGCCGACACCGTAGAGGCGCAATATGACACTTACATAACAAATACATTAAATCGGCATTTTATTTAATGCGAAAGATAATACGCTAAGGTTAATCTAAGAATTGAATAATAAATGCAATGAACAAATCAGTAAATTAATCCCAGAAGTTAAGCTGGATCTAAGAAATGAAAAAGTGCCGCAATAATTATTTTAATTAATAATAACCAGCATTTGATTGGCGCCGCAAGCAATGCGATGCGAGAAGGCGGGATGTGTGGCATGACCCCCGCGCGGGATGTCCTATCATTCCCGAATGGATCGACGCGATACGCACCACGCCCCCGAACTGTTCGCGGCTGACTCGGACGAACTCAAGCCGCTGGCCGAGCGCATGCGCCCGCGCAGCCTCGACGAGATCGTCGGCCAACAACGCCTGCTGGCCCCCGGCAAGGCGCTGCGACGCGCACTGGAAGCCGGCCGCGTGCATTCGATGGTGCTGTGGGGGCCGCCCGGTTGCGGCAAGACCACGTTGGCACTTCTGGTCGCACGCTATGCCGATGCGGATTTCCGAGCCATCTCCGCCGTGCTTTCCGGTTTGCCCGAAGTGCGCAAGGCATTGGCCGAGGCCGAAGTCAATTTCGCGCAGGGCCGACGCACCGTGTTGTTTGTCGACGAGGTGCATCGCTTCAACAAGGCGCAACAGGATGCTTTTCTGCCGCACATCGAGCGCGGCGTCATCCTGTTTATCGGCGCCACGACCGAAAATCCTTCTTTCGAGCTGAACTCGGCGCTGCTTTCGCGCTGTCGCGTGCATGTGCTCGATGCAGTGTCGGTCGATGACATCGCCGCGGCCTTGCATCGCGCACTCGCCGATGACGAGCGCGGGCTCGGCGCGTTGAAGCTCGAGGTCAATGAAGATGCGCTGCGATTGATCGCTAAAGCTGCCGATGGCGACGTGCGACGCGCGCTAACGCTACTGGAAATCGCAGCCGAGCTAGCCGATGGGCATGTCATCGACAATGCGACGTTGGAGCAGGTGCTTGCCGATCGCACACGCCGATTCGACAAAGGCGGCGAACAGTTCTATGACCAGATTTCGGCACTGCATAAGTCGGTGCGTTCTTCTGACCCGGATGCCGCGGTGTACTGGCTAGTCCGCATGCTCGATGGTGGTTGCGATCCGCTCTACCTCGCGCGTCGCATGACCCGCATGGCTGTTGAGGATGTTGGTCTGGCCGAGCCGCGTGCGTGGCGTATGGCGCTGGATGCCTGGGATACCTATGAACGTCTCGGAAGCCCGGAAGGTGAGTTGGGACTTGCCCAGTTGGCTATCTGGCTAGCCATCGCACCCAAAAGCAATGCGGCATACATGGCATACAACCAGGCCCGCGCCGTCGTGGGTGAAACGGGCACGCTCGACGTACCCATGCATTTGCGCAACGCTCCAACCAAATTGATGAAGGGCCTTGGCTACGGCAAAGGCTACCAATATGACCACGATGTCTCAGGTGGCGTTGCGCTCGATCAACAGTGTTTGCCGGATGCCTTGGAAGGTACGGAGTTCTACCAGCCCGTCGACCGAGGGCTTGAGTTGAAGCTTCGCGAGAAGCTGCAATCGCTGCGTGATATGCGCAAACAGGCGCGCAAGAAATAAGTCGACCATCCAACGAAAACGTGGAATGTTCTTGCGGCCACTTTGCATGCCGCCTAGAGTGTTTCTCACAATCCAGCCGGGGAGGGCAGCTCCATGCGCATACTGGTTGCAGCGATATTCGGTGGCATCGTGATGTTTCTGTGGGGCTTCGTCGCCCACATGGTGTTGGGCCTCGGCAACCCAGGCATCCATCAGCCCGCTCACGAGGATGTGGTGATCAGCAGTTTGCACGAGGGGCTTGGTTCCCAGCCAGGCGTGTACATCCTGCCTTCCTTCGATCCCAACAAGTGGAATGATCAGGCCGCCAGGGCCGCCTATGCGCAGAAATCGCTGACGGCGCCCTATGCCTGGGTGGTCTATCTCCCGCAAGGCGGGGACATGACCAATATGAGCCGCGAGCTACCACGCGAGTGGGCCTCCGATACCTTGTCGGCGTTGGTTCTGACCCTGGTAATGGGGCTGGCCGCCTTCGGTTTTGCCAAACGCATGGCCATCGCGGCCCTGGCGCCGGTGTTTAGTTGGCTGAGCGTGTTGGTGCCCTATTGGAACTGGTATCGCTTTCCTGGGGCGTTCGCTTGGGCCGGTTTGGTCGAGCAGCTGATCGGCTGGCTGTTGGCTGGTGCCGTGATGGCATGGTGGTTGGGACGAGGGGAGCGCAAAGTTTTCTGATGCGGAAAACGCAGGGCCGGCGCGACAAATACCGCGTTGCGGCAGCAATGGCCTGGCAGCGATAATCCCTCCTTGTTGCCCTCATTTCGGATCCGATCATGCTGGACCCTGCATTACTGCGTTCGCGCCTGGCTGAAACCGCCGCGCGCCTGAAGGAAACCCGAGGCTTCACGCTCGACGTGGCCGCCGTAGAGGCGCTGGAGAGCCAACGCAAGCAGCTGTCCACTGAAACGCAGGAGCTGCAGAACCTGCGCAACACCCGCTCCAAGGCGATTGGGCAGGCCAAGGCCAAGGGCGAGGATGTCGCACCGTTGATGGCGGAAGTCGCTGGCATCGGCGACAAGCTCAAGACCAACGAGCAGGCGCTGGCCGACGTGCAGGCCAAGCTGTCCGATATCGCGCTGCTGATCCCCAATATTCCGCACGAATCCGTGCCGGTCGGAAAGGACGAAGCCGACAATCATGAAGTGAGTCGCTGGGGCACGCCGCGCAACTTCGATTTCCAGGTCAAGGATCACGTCGATCTCGGCGAGCCCCACGGCTGGTTGGACGGTGAAGCCGGTGCCAAGCTTTCCGGCGCGCGCTTCACCGTGCTGCGCGGCCAGCTTGCGCAGCTGCATCGCGCGTTGGGGCAGTTCATGATCGACCTGCACACACGCGAGCACGGCTACCTCGAATGCAACGTGCCCGTGCTGGTGAACAGCGATTCGATGTTCGGCACGACGCAACTGCCGAAATTCGAAGAGGATCTATTCGCTACGCAAGTGGGTGATTCGCGGCGTTACCTGATTCCAACGGCTGAAGTCTCGCTCACCAACCTGGTGCGCGACACCATCCAGGATGCCGACGCATTGCCGCTGCGCCTCGCCGCACACTCGCTGTGCTTCCGCGCCGAGGCAGGCAGCTATGGCCGCGATGTGCGCGGGATGATCCGCCAGCATCAGTTCGAAAAAGTGGAAATGGTGCAGGTTGCGCGCGCCAGTGAATCGTATGCGCAGCTGGAAGAAATGGTCGGTCATGCCGAGAAGGTGCTGCAGAAACTCGACCTGCCGTATCGCAAGCTGTTGCTGTGCACTGGCGATATGGGTTTCCAATCCAGCAAAACCTATGATCTGGAAGTGTGGCTGCCCAGCCAGAACACCTATCGCGAAATTTCCAGTTGTTCCAATTGCGAGGATTTTCAGTCGCGTCGCTTGCAGGCCCGCGTGCGCAACGCCGAAACCAACAAGCCGGAACTCGTCCACACCCTCAACGGTTCCGGCCTCGCCGTAGGTCGTACTTTGATCGCGGTGATGGAAAACTATCAGAACGCCGATGGCTCGATCACGATACCAGCGGCGCTGCGTCCTTATATGGGTGGTGCGGAGAAGATTGCATGAATGCGCAGGCGGGCAGCTCGTGGGACAAAGTAGAGTTTTACAGCAGCTACTTTCTCATGTTCGTGCTCGCCTCCGTCATCGGCACGCGTCTTAGCTTCGCTACCGTTTGGGTGATGCCTACGATAGATCTCCTGTTCAACATCATCGCATTGGTGTTGGTGATTGCCAGTTTTTGGGTAGCTCGCGCGCGTCGATCTTGGCGTATTTGGATCATAGCCTTCGCTACCGCTACACAGTTGGTGCCGATGGTGATTCGTTATCCGGCGTTGTTGTTTCCACTGTTGGGTGGATTGATCCCGGTGATCATCATGGGCTGGGCACTTTTTTCACTCGCACGCAAAGGTTCCAACAATCCAAGGGTGCGCGGTTCCTGACGGTAGGTTGTGTTTGAGCATCGAATGAAACAGCCTCGGTGCCGCATGAACCAAGTTCATTGTGGGAAAGGGTGGCAGTTCGGCAGTCAGTCGTGTGCCCACCAGTTGGAACCCCTTCTATTTGCAGCTAATTTTTAACCGCAGCCTTCTTCAAAGGTAGACAAGTCCCGGCCCTGTCTTACAATGCACGACTCATGGAGAGATGGCCGAGTGGTTTAAGGCAGCAGTCTTGAAAACTGCCGTAGGTGTAAGCCTACCGTGGGTTCGAATCCCACTCTCTCCGCCATGCATAAATAGCGCCCCAAGTGGGCGTTTTTTATGGGTGCGGAAAAGCTATGTGAGATGGGGCGCTCGTACCGACAAATTTGCGCGGAACAAGTTTGAGTTCCTTCTGTCTATCGGCACTAATAGGTGTTCGCATTCCTTCGTCAGATTCGAATCACCCTGGATTTGTCCTGCACTCCAAACTCGACTTTTTAACCGCAAATTTGGGACAAAGCTCCATCAAGCGACGCTATGACTTCTGGCCTAGATGCTGTTCGGGGCGATGGAAACCTAGTCTGAACTGATTAACCGAAATCTGTCGGCAACATTACAACACGTGGGCCAGAGGGAAGCTCGGATCCTACGCGTTTTGAGTAAAAGCATTACGACTTTCACATGAGGCGCGTGCGCCTCTCTGCTAATTTAAACCTATCGTCGCCGTTAACCATCCAAGGGACCGTGGCATCAATTTGGAATGGGAGTGGCGAATTCAGGCGTTACTGGAAGAGACGCTGTAGTCAACAAGGAAAGCAAGTACATTGGCAGCCACCCCACCCAGTAATGCTGCCTTGACATCGATATCGTCGGACCAAATCACTGCCCGAGCAGCTGAATGGTTCGGTGTGTCTGAATCCTCACAAACCCGCGAGCACAAGCATGAAAATCATTCAAAAATCCGAAGTCAATCGCCACCAAAAGCACGGCCTCCGCTTCACGTCTAAGTTCATGTCGATCATTGCTATAGGTGCATTTGGCGCCATGACATTCAGCGTTGCTCACGCGCAGTCGACCAACTCCAGCATCATCGGCAAGGCTCCGTCTGACGGCACCGTTACGGTGCACAGCGATACCGGCATTACCCGCCATGGCACCGCCAACGGCAAGGGGCGCTACAGTCTTTCCTCGCTGCCCCCGGGTACCTACCTAGTGTCGCTGGAAAAGGACGGCAAGACGCTCGCCAGCCTGCCCGGTGTTCCGCTCTTCGCTGGCAAGGCATTTGAGGTGGACTTTGCTTGCGATAACGATCAATGCTCGGCATCGGCGGGTCACTGATCGCGCAATAGCGACGCGTTGCGTATATCCTTCCTGCACGATAGCGGCTAAGCAAATCAGGGCCGTGTTGGTCGATCCGTATGTCCGGTACTCAAATGCCGGACATTTTTTTGTCCAAATATTGGGTATCGCGACCTCGTTGCTTACTGATCGATCGGTTGATAAGGCGGCTTATCGATACACCTGTTGTGGATTAAATCGGGTGTATGTCCGAATGGTTTAAGGCAATAGTCTCGAAAATTGCCATAGGTATAAACCCGCCTTGGATTCAAATCAGGCGCTTTGCGCCAGCTGTGGACGGCGCGTTCAATGAGTGCTTTTTATGAGTGCTCTTTTATGATGATGAAAAGAGCCTGACGCATTTCGCTCGATCCAATTCTTGGGTGCAAATGGGTGCCGAGCAATGTGGTTCGGCGCAAGTTTCTAAATTGCGGGCAATGGCGCTCCCTGAAATTTGATCTTGTCGGCAGGGCAGGATCGAAATTCCATTGGGAAAACGTAGCCTTAATAGGTGAAATATTTGGCCCAGTGAAACCTAGGTATTTTGCACTCCGTAAACATATCGCGATGCTACATTCGGTTAGGCAATTGGTGCCGCAATCGAGAGATAGGGGGTTTTATGTTCCGCAAATCACACGGGTTGGTTTCGCGTAAAGCTGTTATATCGGCCCTGCTTGTAACGGTCCTATCTACGTCAGCTTTTGCGTACCAACCGCCTTCGACTGGGTTGGGACAGTCGTGGCCCAATGCCACGGATGTCAGCGTCAGTCCGCATTATCACGTTTATGTTTTTATTCGCGATGGTATTCGCTATATCCAAGTCAATGATCTGAGCGGCAATGTGCGTGGCGCGGTCGCTGTAGCCGATCACGAAGTTTTGATACTGCCAGTGGGTGTTGATTCCCAATACGTCACTACATCGCAAGCCAGCAACCAAGCCGCAAGTGCAACGGGCGCCAGCTCCGCGGAAACGGTTTACAGCGACAGTTCAACACAAATTACTGCAACACCGGTGCGTACTGGAGTCGTCCAATTGAATGTAACGACATCGGACACTTGCACGGGTTTCGATTGCACAGGGGCAGTGGTCACTCGAATCGGCAATTGATCGCATAAATACGTTTAGCTGATTCAGCCTACGTAGAGTGCAAGTGCGGGGGAAGCGCGCCGCGACTCCCGCATTTGCCGGCTGGCGTCGTGGATCAATGCAGTGATCTGAAACTTATCCTTCAGCATGCGCGCGTGGAGTTCACCGTCGTAGAGTCGAACGTGATCCCGCATGGCGTCGATGCTCAGCCCGTTGGCTCCAAGTTTGATCGCCAATTGCTGGCTTTCATGCTTATTGTAAATAGGGTCATTGATATTGGTCTGGCTAGCCAGGCCCTCGACGCGCAGCACGGCCCAACGCTGGCCGTTGGTCAGGCCGCCGCGCAACGATATCGCGATAATGGACCAGGTTTGTTGCTCGCAGATGTGAACCACGGACTCGCAAGCCAGGCGATAGATCGTTGCATGGACGCTAGGCGACAGTTGACTCAATCCGCGCCCTTTAAGCTCGAAGCGGTAAGCCAATCCCGCTTCGTCCAAGGTTCGCGCAATGGTTTCCCTTAAAGCCGCAGGCAATCCGCGCTCGCGCCAGGCGGTTGGATGCATGGACTCGGCGAGCCGATAGACCTGGCTTTGTGTAGCAGCTGCCTGCGTATAGTAATTTTGACCTTCATCCATGGGCAGCATGTGTTTGAAGCGATTAAGCAGTCGAGTATGCGTCAGCTGCAATACGCCACCCATCTGTTCAAGTGCTTGTGCGCTTTGGCGCATGCGCATCTCACACAAATGTAGCCCTTGCTGAGCAAGCTTCACTGCAGCCTTTGCATCGCGGCGTTCTTGTTCTTCGGCGGCATTTTGCGCGGTGATGTGGGCACCCAGCACAAATAGGCAGGTGGCCGAGAAGGCGATAAATGCCTGCGCACCCGCTACGTATAGAGCGCCCGGACGCGATTCCAGGCTGAGGAAATTGCAGATCATTACCGCAGATATGCTCAATGCAGCTGCACGCCAACCATGCTTCATGGTCAGCCATGCTGCCGGCAGGAACATGACCATGCGAATGACCGATTGTGCATCCGGCGAAGCGCGATGATTGATCCACGCAAGTATGGCGAGAGTCGGAAGCAACAACACTACCATCTCAAGTGTCACGCGGCTCTTGGCCCATTGAATCAGGTGCGTCTGCAACGGGGCCGGTTTTCGCAGCTTGAGCGCCAGGCAAAGCGGCAAGATGGTAAGGATGCCGGCATACCTGCCCAGGAATACCTGCACGATTTCCAGCTTGTGGAATTCGGTGGAGTGCGCCGCCGTGGAGCGCTCCGCAATGGTTGCCATGATGGCAACGCTGGTTGCGGTCCAGACTAATGACACCAGAACAATGCAAATGAGCAACGCGTTTACACTGACAAGTTGTTTCCTGGGAAACAGTGAAGGCTCATGCCTGCACCACCAAACGATGGGCATGGCGTAAAGAATGGGTGGTATTGAATTGAGAACAGTCCAGGTAAGACCAAACTGATCCAGGCACAGATAATTGTTGTAGACCAGCGGTCCCAGTTCAGCGAAAGCCAAAGTCGGCCAATAGCGATAGGGCAAAAACAGCAGACAACTCAGTCGGAGTCCGCAGGTCAGGGTCCAAATACCATTCGTATAGGGCCGCAGAAGAGCATAAGCCAGCGTATAGGCGACAAACACCGCAATTTGGCGTAGCCACTTATTTTCGGCGATTGACTTCACCATCCCCGCCACCCCTGAGCCTGAGATAACCACACCTGAGCCGTCTTGAGCGGTCGAATACTGACGGCGTGTTACCCGTGTTACTTGCATCGTGCTATTGCGTTGGCGGCCGAGCCCTTCTGGCGTGCGTTTGCAGAGTTGCAGCGTTCGGCTGCACGCATGATACGCAGCGGCGTAATTCAAAACGTGAAGGCGAGAACTCCGAATCGGCGCCGGGTCACGTTTTTGCCCCTTAATGCTGAAACTGACGCTCTTTTCACGTGCCTTCCCCCCATTGGGCCGGCACGGGACAGTGGGCGGTATTTGAAAACAGGGCCTTAAGCCCTTGTCTGGTGTGAGATAATCATCTTCCCCGCAACACCCCAAGCCCCTATGACCCTCCCCAAAGACGCCTTCCGCCGCTTCCAGGAAGAACTCGCGGCGCTCGAGAAACAGATCGAACATCGGACGCCCCCTCCAAAAAAGCAGACTGCAAAGCAGGCTGCCCTTTCGGCCATGGAGAAGGCCCGGGAAGAGTTCTTGACCTTGCGCGAGCGTTACAAGCTATCCGTGGCGGACGTGGTGGCGTTTTTCCCTGAGGAAGAAGGCATCGCGTATTTGCAGGCGTTAATTGCGCAGGCTCAAGCCAAGCCGCGCCGAGGGCGCAAGCCCAAAGCCGACACCTGAGTGCTGAACGTCAACGCAGCATATTGCGAATCAGCGTAACCACCTGTTCGCCTGCAAGCATGCCAAATAGCCCTACCAGGGCGACGGTGGGCGGTGCCGGTGATCTAACGCGCAACAAACCATAGATCACGCCGACAATCACGCCGACCGCCAGCGATACGAGATAGGCCTTCATGGTTGCTCCTGATGGCTGAGGGTTAGGCATGCGTTTGGCGGTTCACGGCACGATAACGACGCGGCCTGGCGTTCCCTTGGCAACGGCTTCATAGGCTTCGCGTCCCTCGGCGAGGGTGTAGCGATGCGCGATCACCGGCGCATCGAACTTGCCATGATCGAAACCCCGCGCGACACCCTGCATCAAACGGGCGGATTGCACGACACCGAGTTTCGCACTGTCCGCGCCCATGAGCTGTGTTTCGTTGTGATAGAAGTCGATCAGATCGAAGTCGACGCGGCGACGTCCCGTCGCACTGATTTCCACTACACGCCCGCGCTGCTTGACTAGCCCGAGCGCCGTTTCGAAAGCGATGCCGCCCACCGTGTCGAAGACCACATCGGCGCCATCGGCGAGGCCGTCCAAAGCGCGCATCTGGGCGACGGTATGCTCGTCGAAATTCACGAACGTATGGATGCGTTTTCCTGCTGGCGAATTGGGATCGACAGGCGCGCGATCGATACCGACGATCCGGCAATGAAGCGATTTGGCAATTTGCGTGACAGCACCACCGACACCGCCGCCAACGCCGATCACCGCGATCGTCTCGCCTTCACGCAATTGCGCGTAATCCATCGTGCCCAACCAAGCCACGACGAAGTTGACGCCGATGGCGGCAGCCTGTTCGTGATTCAGCCCCGCGGGTTTACGCACCAGTGCGGCCACCGGGATCAGGATGTATTCGGCGTGCGTCCCGTCAGCGGTGAAGCCAATATCGCCGCCAGTGCCCCACACCTCCGCGCCGAGCCACTCTTCTGGGCCGCGTTCGACCACGCCGCTGAAATCCCGACCGGGAATACGAGGCAGTACGGTGTTGGAAAAATGGCCAGCGACGTTCTTTACATCACTAGGATTCACGGACGCCGCATAAATCCTTACCAGCGCTGTATTGCCATCGATGCGAGGCGTGGCGACGTCCACGTATTCCAGGACTTCAGGATTGCCGTAACGGGTGAATTGCAGGGCTTTCATCGAAATATCTCCTAGTGCAGGCCGGAGCTGCGTGTGGATGTATGCAGTCTAGGTGACCCGCATGCATCCAGTCGGTCAAAGCCTTTCGAATTTCGGCCAAGTTCCGGGCTTCATGACTCGTTGGCCGGCGCTGTCGAAGGCTGATATGCCGCGGGCGTTACACCGAGTTCGCGGCGAAACATGTCGCTGAAACTGCTGGGCAAGTAACCAAGTGAACGCGCAATGGTGCTAACGGATTGGCCTTCGGCTAACCGAGAGGTGGCGATGGCCAATTGCACCTGCCGGCGCCATTCCGCAAACCCCATGCCAAGCTCCTGCTTGAACAATCGAGCCAGGGTACGCACGCTGGCGCCTGCCTGTTCTGCGTAATACTCGATGTTCATGTCCAATGACGGATCGTCGATCACGGCGCGACATACGCTATCCAGCCGACGGTCTGGCCCGAAGGGTAGGGCGATGCGCAACGTGCTGTGTTTCGCGGCGGCCAGTTCCAGTACGACCAATCGATGTACGGCGTCAAGATATTCGCGGCTGCGTTGCATACCTTCTTCGGCTGTCACAACAATCAATTGCCGCAGCAACGGGCTGACCTCAACGACTTCACCGCGTTTGCTAAGCGACGTGACAGCTTCCGGATGCAGATACAAATTGCGCATCCGCACGACACTCATCATCTTGATCGAATGCGTGGTGCCCGGCGGCAGCCACACGGCGCGTAGCGGTGGAACCACCAGCGCCTCGTTCTCCACTTCCACCCACATCACGCCTTCGATGGCGTAAAGCACCTGGGCCCAGGCGTGCACATGCGGCTCTACATATGTGCCGCGCGGATAATCGCGCTGCAACGAATGCAAGTCGTGGCTGTCTTCACCAAGCTGCGGGGGACTGGCGCGTGTCATCGACCTATAGCATATCGCCCGAGGAAGGCATTAAAGGCCACGGGGCGGCGATATGGGCGCCTAGCATCGGTTTAGGCCGTAATTTAAGGTAAGGCCGCCCTAAGCTAACCTGCGCACAATGCAAGGTTGGGACAATGCCTCCCGACAGGGCCGGGCCGAGGTCAACGAGGTTATGCACATCATTTTGGTCGAAGATGACCTGCAACTGGGGACGGCTATTCAGCAGGCGCTGGAGAAGCTGTCCTACGCGGTTACCTGGTTGCGCGACGGGCGCGAGGCGCTGGTGGCCTTGCGCGATCAGACGGCCGACCTCGTCTTGCTGGACTTAGGGCTGCCTAATAAAGATGGCCTTGAAGTGCTGGCGGAAGCGCGCCGCTCAAATGTGAATACGCCAGTGATCGTAATGACGGCCCGCGATGCGTTGGAAGCCCGTGTACGCGGTCTCGATGCAGGGGCGGACGACTACCTGATCAAACCCTTTCACGTCGAGGAACTGAGCGCGCGTATTCGTTCATTGACGCGCCGTGCGCAGGGCTTGGCGGCAAATCGTATTGATGTCGGCGTGCTCAGCCTGGATATCGGCACATCGGAGGCGGAATACCGCGGTAAGCGGATCGAACTCACCCGCCGGGAGTTCTCTCTGCTGCGCGTTTTGATGGAGCGTGCCGGCCGCATCGTGCGCCGCGAGCACTTGGAAAATTCCCTTTACGGCCTCGACAACACCGTAGGCAGCAGCGCCCTGGAGGTACAGATCCATGCGCTGCGTCGCAAGCTCAGCTTCGATACGATCCGCACTATTCGTGGCGTGGGTTACCTGATTCCAAGGGATCCGACGTGAGGCCCCTGAGCCTACGTGGGCGCCTGCGCTGGATGATCATTACGGTATTGGTGGCTGTGCTTCTGCCGCTTGGCCTGTTCAGTTATCAGCGCACGCTCAACGAAACCGAAGAACTGTTGGATGGGCGCCTGACGCAATCGGCGCGCACGCTGGACGTGTTGATTCAGCAGCCAGGCATCAATGCTCTGCACAGCTCAACGAACGGAGCGCTGGTCGTGCCGGTCGTCGGGCGCGATGCGGAAAAGCTCGAAGTACATGCGCACACACACGAATTGGGTGTGGGGTACCAGATCGTCGACATGCAAGGTCGGGTGCGTCTAGCCACCGCCAACCTAGCGCAGTTGCCGCTCTCGCGCACGCCGGTATCCGGATTCGGGAATCATTATTTCGACGGCTTCGGCTGGCGCATATTCACCCTGGTCGACAATGCTGGCGGCGTGGTGATACGCGTCGGCGAGCGTGACGAAAGTCGGCATGACATCGCGCATGCGCTGTGGCTCAATCTCGGTTTGCCGCAGTTGATTGGTCTGCCGCTGCTGGCGTTGTTGGTAGGGTGGGCAGTGCGGCGTGGGCTGCGTCCGCTGGAGCGATTGACTCAGGCATTGGCATCGCGCGCACCTGGCAGCCGTCGCCCGATTCAGCTGAAGCAGGCGCCGCAGGAGCTGCAACCCGTAGTGGATGCACTCAACACCCAACTCGAACGCCTTGAGGATGCCCTGGAACGCGAGCGCCGTTTCAGCGCTGACGTAGCGCACGAGTTACGCACGCCTTTAGCCTCCACGATGATTCATCTGGATGGCGCCATGTCCACCGACATGCCCGTGAACACGAAAGCGGCGCTGGTAAGTGCGCAATTGGGCTTGTCGCGATTGGCACGACGCATCGAACAGCTATTGGCATTGGCGCGCTTGGAAGCAGGTGCCGCGGCAGGACAGCGTAGCGAGATCGACCTTGTGGATGTCGCCATGAACGTCATCGACGAGCTGGCGCCACTGCTCAGCGAAAGCGGCGTGGAGTTCGCTTTTGTCGAGCGCGAAACAGTGCTGCGGATCGAAGGAAACGAGGCGGCACTCGCCGCGCTGCTGCGCAACCTGATCGAGAACGCGATGCATCACGTGCCCGCTGGCGGCCAAGTACAGCTATCGCTGGCGCGCGAGGCGGATGTCGTCGTGATCGAAGTCATCGACAACGGCCCCGGCATTCCTGCCGAACGTCGCGCCAGTGTGTTTGCGCGATTCCATCGCGAAGCAAGCAGTGGTGGCGATGGATACGGTCTTGGCCTGTCGATCGTGCAGCGTGCCGCACAGTTGCATGGTGCGACGATCGAACTGCTGGATGCGCCCTCAGGCCGTGGCTTGAGGGTGCGCGTTGCCATTCCCGCGTCGCCGGCGACACGGCCGACGCATGGCGCCGGCGATGTCGCTGAGGTGCAAGAGTGATCTGAACGACGTATCGCTCAGGGTTTCCCAACAGTCAGAACGGTGAAGCTATCGGGTAGCGGCGTCGGGCGCCCATGCGAATCTTTGCCGGTACCGAGCTGAGCCGACGACAGATAGATGCGATGTTTCTGCGGATCAAATGCTTGCGTGCGTGCGCTGACTTGCGTGGGCACGGTGGCGGCAACGGTGTAGTGATCGGGATCGTCTTGGTGCACGACGGTCAGCGTGCCGCTTTCGCCGTTGGAGCTGTAGATCATCCCTTCGGCAGGATCGAAGCTCACCGCATCCGGGCCGTCGCCAATCGGCACGCTCGCCACGCGATGACCATCGTGCGCATCCAGCACCGTGAGAGTGCGGTTGTCACAGACGGAGAACGTACGCGCGTGTTGGGCGTCGATGGCCAGTCCGCTCGGCGATTCGCATGGCGCAAGTGACCACGTCTGCAGCACTTTGTTGTTCTGGCTGTCGATTTCGGTCAGTTCGGATTTGTCTTCGATGTTGACGTAGACATGTCCCTGATTGTCGGTCGCCGAAAATTCCGGCTTGCCGGGCAATGCGATGGTGGCGACGACCTTATTGCTGGCCGGATCGATGACGCTGGCGTTACCGCTCTTGCCGTTGAACGTAAGAACGTGATGCGACGCGCCGTCGTACAGGATGGAATCCGGTTTCTGGCCCGTGCCCGTGATCGTAGCGACGGTCTTGAGCGTATCGAGGTCGAACACCGTGACCGAGTTGTCCTTGCCGTTACTGGTGAACCCATGATGCAGATCCTGCGCAATCGCGATGCCATGCACTCCGTTGGTGTTAGGAATGGTGCCGATCTGTTTGTTGGCATCGACGTCGATCACCAGCACGCGATCGCCACGGCTGACGAAAAGATGTCGGCGCTGTGCATCGAAGCTGAGGTAATCCCAGCCACCGGTGCCACCCAGTTTCAGGCCGCTGATGACTTTCATGGTCGGTTGCGCGGCGCCGGCTGCCGTACAAGGTATCGCGGCCACGCAAGCGAGGGATGCAAGCATGGCAAGGGATAGGGATCGATACATGGAGCAAGCTCGTTGGGTAGGTATGCCAAGCTTGCACCGATTTACTTATTGCTGGCTTAGGGATTGGCGTGACCCCTCAGGCGGTCAAGACAGATCCCTGCCGCGCTGTATCCCGGCAACGGTTTCCGTACCCGAAGGGCACGGAAAGCGTGAAGATCCATCGACGGACCGCTTCACCCCTGGCTTAAAAGTCCACGCTGGCGGAGAGCTTGAAGGTTCGCGCAGCCCCCTCGGTCAGATAGCCGCCCAGCGCCGAGGCCCAATAGTTCTTGTTGCCAACGTTGAGCACTGTGGCACGGAAGGTCACGTTACGAGCATCGATTTGCGTGGTGTAGCTGGCGCCGGTATCCACACGCGTCCACGCCGGAATGCGCAAGGTATTGGCCACGTCGGCGTATTGATCGCTGGTGCGGGTTAGACCGAGATTCAACCCAAGGCCGGCGGCACTAGGTACAGCCCACTCCAAGCCGGCGTTATATTGCCACTTGGGCACGCCGACCGCTGTGTTGCCGTTATTGGCGCCGTCGGCAGTCTGGGTTAGCGTGGCGTCGATGTAGCTGGCGCCGCCAATCAGTTTCAGTCCGTTGACGGGCTCGCCATAGACGCTCCACTCGACGCCGCGGTTACGTTGTTCACCCGCGATACCGAAGACGTGCGTCGTACCGTCAATCACGCCACTGGGCTGCTTGATCTGGAACAGACTGAAGGTGCTGCCGAAACTGTCTTGGTCATACTTGATGCCGGTTTCGATTTGCCGGGAAATGTAGGGCGGAAACACCTGGCCGACATTGACTGCGCCGATCGGCGCTTCCGGCCCTTGCGACAGCCCCTGGATGGAGTTGGCAAATAGCGAGATGTTGGGATTGAGTTTGACCACCAAACCGATGACCGGCGAGGTTGCATTCTTGCGATAGTTGGAAATCTCCGCGCCCGTTCCATAGGCATAACCCAGGACCTGCATGCTCTGCTGACGCGCCCCCACCGTCAGCAAGACCTGATCGTTGATGAAGCCGAGTGTGTCCGACAAGGCCACGCTTTGCAGCTTGGTGCGCCCGGTTACCACAGGGTCGCCACCATCGAAGGCGGTAGCCGGGTAGGGCATCGCAACGTAGTTGTACAGATTCACCGGGAACGAATCGGAGAAGGTGTAACTGACGGTCTTTTTCTGATTGAGCAGGGAGACGCCCAGGTTAAGCTTTTGAGTGACCGGCCCCGTCGCAAAATGTGCGTTGATGCCGGCTTCGCCGCTCTGTGCGTCGTTCTGATAAGGCACGCCGAGACGATACGCCGTACCGTTGCCATTCCCATCGACCGACGGTGCCCAGTACTGTCCATTTTCGTTCGAGTGATCGGCGCCGGCTGCGATGTAGCCGGTGAGATTGGACAGGAAGTCGTATTCCGCGCGGACCATGCCGTAGGTGTCTTCCAAGCTGGAATAACTCCATGGCTGTGCATAGTTGGCACTTGCCGAGGGTGGCTTGGGCACGCCTTCACCCGTCAAATACACAACGTTGCGGCCTTCGTCGATGCGTTGCAATTGGTGGCTGACGTCCGCCTTGATGCGGAATTTGTTGCCGCGATAATCGAAGACGATGGACTGGTAGTTGGAGCGGCGGCTCTCACGATCAATCGATGTGTCACCGTCTCGGCCGCCAAGATTGATGCGAATGCCGTAACGATCGTCCTTGCCAAAACGTCTGCTGAAATCGATCTGCGCACCGGCCTGGGCATCGCTGCCGTAATCGACAGTGGCACGGGTCAGCGGCGCATCCAGCGCCCACTTCGGTTCCACATTGATCGAACCGCCAATGCCGCTGCCAGCGGGCGAAACACCGTAAAGAAACGCGCTGGCGCCGCGCAGCACATCAAGGCGACCGATGTCCCCTGCATCCACCAACTGGCGCGGGATGATGCCGTAGAGGCCATCGAAGGTGATGTCGTCGCCGTTAAGCGGAAAGCCGCGCAGCACGAACAGTTCGGCAAAGTTTCCATAGCCGTCGCCGACGCGTACGGCAGGATCGTTGGCGACAACATCGGCGATCGTATAAGCCTGATGGTTGGCGATGTAATCCTCGGTATAGCTAGTCATGGCAAACGGGACGTCCATCAGATCCTGTTCGCCCAATACGCCGAGGTTGCCGCTGCGGGCGATTTCGCCGCCGCTATATGTCGGCGAAGTTGTGCCTTGCACTTGCACCGCTTGCAATGTGTGCGGTTTGGCCTGTGCGCCATCGTTGCTCGGAGTGGTGGCTTGATTACCGGTATCCGTGCTCTGCGCATGCGCGACGCCGCTGAGTGCCAGCGCCAGCAAAAAAGGCAGTGAAGCCTGTCGCAAACCGCGGTGTGAGCGGCTTTGCGCCTCGGCACGATGGAAAGGGTTCAAGATGTTCTCCTCAAGTCTTCAATTGATACCGTTCGGTATGTCATGGCATCAGGTAGCAAAGCGCAGCCAGCGCCAGTAGCGCCGGTGCCAGCGTGCGGGCCAGGCGTGGGCGATACGGCTGCAGCACCACCCAGCCAATGGCCGCAAGCATCCATGTGCTCGCCCACATCACAGTGCCGATACCCCAGCCCATCTGATAAATGCCAAGCGCCATGGCTGCAATGGCCAACAGCCATCCCCCGCTACGTAGCGCGCGCAACTGACTGGTGCTGGCCGGGGTTCCAAAATGCAGTGTGTAATGTCGCGGCAGGCCCAAGCAGAGCAGACCCCAGCTCAAGTAATTGCAGGCGAACTCGATCAGTGCGAGGCTCATGCGTTTGCCTCGTCGGTGTGTGCTTGCATCGCTGTGGCGCGCACGTGTGATGGACGATCGCTGGCATGCAGCCCGCTCTTCCAAGCCAAGCAGCTGAAACCCAAGCCAAGCGCGAAAGCACTCAGGTCCACGCTAGCCAACGTCCAGTCACGATCGATCACGCTATGCAGCAAGCTACTGAAGGGGTAGGTGATCGCATTGATCAGCGGTAGAGCCAGCAGGAGTGCCGCAGTCATGGCGAACAAGTCACGCCATGGCTTGCCATGGTGAAGCCGTGCCATGCTCCACAGCGCGGCCAACAACCACACGATGCAGAAGCCACGCGCTTCCCAACTGGCGCGCTCGGCCATTTGTGCGGGCAACAAACGATTGATCCACAGCAAGGCGATGCTGGCCAGTGGCATGCCGGCGACGACACCGACATTCAACGCTCGCACGAAGCCATAGCCGGAACGCCACGACGCCAATTCGATTTTTTTCGCACGCTTGGCAACCCACACTTGCATGCCGCTTGCCAGCATCACGCAGCCGGCGCCGCCAAGCAAAAAATACAGCCAGCGCAACATCGCGCCACCAAACTGCACGCGATGCAAACCGCTTAAGAACTGATATACGCGATACGCGGTATCCGGCCCTTTGATTTCGCCCTGATAGCTGCCATCGACACCGTTGTAGACAATCGTGCGGCGTCCGCCCGCAACTTGATCATTGCCAGCTTCCAGCACGCTGATAGTGATCGATGCATCGTGAACATGATCCAGTTCCATATACAACGCTGGACCGTGCAGCCGTCGGGTGGCATCGGTAAGAATCGGGTCGAGCGGCGCAATGCGTGTCGGCGGCCGATGCTGTTCGACCACATCTGAACTGCCTTGCATTTCTTGATAGAAACGCGCGCTGTCGCCGCCATAACCGATTTGCACGCCAGCCCACATGTAAGTGGCGAACATAATGGCCACACCGGTGTAGGCAATCATCAGGTGGAACGGCAAACCTAATACGCCGGCGACGTTGTGACCGTCCAGCCACGCGCGCTGTCCGCCGCTACCGGGCCGGAACACGAAGAAGTCTTTGAAGATGCGCCGATGGATGATGATGCCGCTGACCAACGCCACCAGCATCAACATGCCCGCCAACCCAACCAAATAGATGCCGGTGGTGCCGGCTTCCAGGTCGTAATGCAGCGTGAAAAAGAACGTGCCGCCGACGGTGGCAGGAATCAGTTGTCCATCGCGCGGATGAAAGGCGACATCGATGTAGGGCTTGCCGGGTTCGAATGCAAAACCATGAATCGACGGATCGCGCACGCTGGGCGGGTTAAGGTAAAGCGTGTCGGCATGCGGTGCCATGGCGCGCAACGTCGCTTCGGCAGCGTCCATCGAGAGCGCGCCGGGCCCCAAATGATGCAGTGCTGGCCGCATCCAGTAGTCCAGTTCCTTATCGAAGCAAGCCAGCGTGCCGCCCAAAAAAATCACGAACAGTACCCAGCCCACGATTAGGCCGCCCCACGTATGCAACCAAGCCATCGACTGGCTGAAGGTGTTCTTCATGGGCGCATGCCGCTATCGCGGAAGGCGAGGGCCGCACCCAGCATCACCGTGCCGCTGGCCAAGAGCGGCCACCAACCACGCCAGGCGTTGCGTGCGGCAAACACCCAGATGGCTGTTGCGCACCACACCACGAAACTCAACAGGCTGGCGGTCATCACCCGGTTGATGCGGTCCATAGGCAGGACCACCGTAAGGAGCGCTGTGCTGGCATAGGCAACGTAATAGCCGCCGCACACTGCAGCGGTAATTCGTGAGGCAATCGCCAAGCGGTAGCGCAGCGCGGAACCAGGCCTGTGCTTGGAGTGGGGCAGATGTGGTGCGGGCATGCAGACTCTAGAAAGGTGCTGGAAAATCGCTCTGTCTGCGAACCGGGCTTGAAGGTGCTGGCTGGGTGACGGGAATTGCTGACAGCCCTGATATAAGATCACAAGTGAGAATGATTCGCAATTGTTTTCAGTGATCGAGGACAAGCCAGGCCAGTCACGAGAAGGTGGCCGCGTCGGAGGGGTGTCGCCGATACCATCGTCCGATAGAACAGGCCTTGCGCTTCTGCTCTGATCACATTGCTGTTTTGCCGAAGCCGGAGAGACACGACTCGGCGTCTAACCCGGGGTGGCCTCCCTTTCACGGGCACCGAACTTGGCAACCCAGTGTCACCTCGAAGGAGGAACGTCATGCCGCACACGCCAGCAACGAATCACACGGGAGATGCACCTCGCGCCCATCAGCCGGGCCAGGACCAATTCCGAGGGATCCGCGCCGAAGACATCCAATGGACGACGTTCGCGGCCTACCCTCCGTCTGTTCATTTGGCGATCCTGGTGGGAGACCCGACCAAGCCGGGGCCTTTTACCATTCGGGTGAAGGTGCCGGGGGGCACCAGATTTGCGCCGCACAAGCACCCGGAAGATCGCGTCTACACGGTGATATCGGGAGTGTTCTACATCGGACAGGGAGAGCAATTCGATGAGGACAAACTCACCGCATTTGCCCCTGGCAGCGTCGTCGTGCTGCCAGGCAACCAGCCGCACTTTCATTGGGCCAAATCGGGCGAATACGTGACGCAGGTTACCGCAATAGGTCCGCTAGGGCTGGATTACATCGACCCGGACAACGATCCGCGTATTTCGAAGCGTTCCTAGTTGGGCGTTTGCGCGTAAAAGCGCGCAGGGCGTTGTTCAGGGAGCGCTGCCGGTCAGCGTATGCCCTAATCCCCAGGGTGTCGCCAATAAAAAAGCCCGCAAGGGGGAGCCTGCGGGCTTTAGGGGTCATCCGTCTTTCAATGCTTAACGGGGAGGGGAAGCCCGGTTAGGCGGCGGGACTGATGTCTCACGACATGGGATAACTATACCGCCGGGTATGTTAATGAAAGGTAACTTGGGTTTAGCCCGGGGTGGTCGCGGTGCTTGGCATCTCGACCTCATGTAGCCTGCCCCGCTACAGCTGGCTAATGAGCCGCTAGAGGGGCAATAAAAGGCCCCCTTTCGGGGGCCACGAGCTTCGTCCTAGGGGGTCGATGAAGCTCAAGGATCGCTAACGTCGGACGCAGAGGAATGATTGCCCGACCTGGATAGAGTGCGCCTGAGCGCGTTTCCGAAGAATCAGGGACATGCCCGACTGCATGTCGGATTAGGACTACACATTTGTTCTGGTCCGATCGCAGCTATCTGGGATAGGCGATGACGCCCATCCACATGCCTTAAATGACCTATGCCTGACGTGGATCGTCTTTCACACCTTCTTCGTTTTCGCGGCGGTATATCTCCCGTCGGAGCCGCCGGATCCGATCGTTGCCATGGAAGCTCGGATCTTCGCGGCCTATCCGTCCGGCGCGTACAGGGGGAGCCGTGCCTTCACCCTACATGTCACCGGCGACCGGCGGCTCCGTGTCGGACAGGGCGTATTGCCATTTGTCAGTCCACATGAAGCAGAGCGCGTTTGCTCCGATCACGCGATATACCTTCGCGTCTCGTAGTCAGGGGAGGGAAGAGTCGCTGCATCTCGCGTAACGCGAATGCACAAGAAATGCCTGCTCAACCGCGTGCTGCGATTGGTCAAATATCTACATAGACCGCCGAAGGCAACGTGGAAACGTGCATCACGGAGCTCGCTGACCTTGCTTTGACAACCCCCGCAATACGCGAACTGTTCTGCAGTAGCGAAGCTTTCCACGGTGCCGAAGTCGACGGCAAACGAATCGAAACCGATCATTGGCTACTCACCTCTGTGCAAGCCAAATGACGATGCGCAGTTCTCCCCCCGTTCCGTTTAGGGCTGCATTGAGCTTGCTGGTTGCCCGTTGCAGCCGTAGAGTGAGGCGGAAAGCATAGGCGATCATCTATCGCGAGGAGTTAGGTATGGATATTTCCGATCTGCTCGCGACAATGGCCGCCGAGCACGCGTCCGATCTTTATCTGAGCCATGGCGCGCCGCCCTCCATTGTCGTCGCCGGCACGCCGCGCTTCATAGGCGACAAAGCACTAACTCCTATCGATACGCACGCTATCGCCTACTCGGTGATGAATGATCGACAGCAAAAGGAATTTGAATCCACGCTAGAGATGAATCTTGGCATCGCACCGGCCGGCATTGGCCGTTTTCGCGTCAATATTTATCGCCAGCGTGGCGAGATCGCGATTGCCATTCGTTACATTTCCACCGAGATCCCTGGAATCGACAGTTTGCGGCTGCCTTCCACCCTGCGCGATTTGGTGATGTTGCCGCGCGGCTTGATCCTGGTAGTGGGTGCGACCGGCTCGGGCAAATCGACCACGCTGGCATCGATGCTCGATCATCGGAATCGAAATCACGGTGGCCATATCCTCACCATCGAGGATCCCGTTGAATATTTACATCAACATCATCAATCGATCATCGATCAACGCGAGGTTGGTATTGACACGTTGAGCTACGCCAATGCGCTTAAGAATGCGATGCGCGAAGCGCCAAACGTGATTATGATCGGCGAAATTCGCGATCGCGAAACGATGCAGCAGGCCATCGCATATGCCGAAACGGGCCATTTATGCTTGTCGACGTTGCACGCCAACAATGCGAATCAGACGCTCGATCGCATCCTCAATTTCTTTCCCGATACCGCGCGACATCAATTGCTGATCGATCTTTCGCTCAATCTCAAGGCGGTGATCTCGCAGAGACTATTGCATGCTGTCGATGGTACGCGCGTTCCAGCCGTGGAATTGCTGCTCGTTACCGCCTACATTTCCGATCTCATTGAGAAGGGCGAGATCGCGACCATTCGCGAGGCAATGAAGCAGAACAGCGAAGTCGGCATGCAAACGTTCGATCAGGCGCTATATGCGCTTTATGCCGCCGGAACTATCGGTTATGCGGAAGCGTTGGAACACGCCGACTCTCGCACTGACCTGGCCCTCCAGGTCCGCCTGCAGGGCCCCATGCCACACGAGAGTGCGCGCGGCGTCGTTGAAAATGGGAACGCTCCGTTGTCGTTACAGCTAGGAAGATGAGCGTTCGAATCGAGAAGATTCTGCGCGGCGTTCAATCCCATGCAAAGCTCATCGCCATGCCGCTCACGATAACTAGCCGATTGAGCAGACCAATACCAAAGTATATGCGGGTTTGAAAATCAACATATGTTCCGCAGGTGTATCGTCGTGCCCGGCGGCATCGAAACTGTGGTGGTATGGAGAAGACTCCCTCTTTAAGGGGGAATGACCAAAATCGCCACTGACAAATCAGGTGTCGATGAGGTATCGCTGCTTCGAACATCAACCAGTTCGGGTCGAGCTTCCACCATGCGCGCACCATCGTTCACGCTCCCGTTGTTGCCAGTCATCAAAGAACTGCGCGAATACTGGGCGGTGGATCGTGGCCGGCTGATTCACGCCTGTAAAACCGCGCTGGCTCTTGTGCTGGCGATGGGCATTTGCATGCGCCTGGAGCTCACCCTGCCGCGCTCGGCCATGGTGTCGGTTGCGATTGTGATGATGCATCAACACGTTGGCATGGTGATCGTGCGAAGCTTCTATTGAGCTGACCTGAAATTTCTGGTCCAGATGACGTCAGAATGCCCGAGAGCATCTCATGCGTCACTATTATTTTAATTTCTTAAGCTGGCGATTTCGATACGACCAACTAGATATCGTCATCAAAATAATAAGGGCTATCCCTATCACGACGAATGCAACCAAAGTCATGTTGAAGAGTTTATCAATGTCTCTTTGTGAGCTATGGGGCGTGAGCATGCTATCGGTGGTCGCCAGCAACGCCACAAACACGCCTAAGCTGCCAAATATGAAGCCTCCCTCGTTGGACACGGTCGGCTTAATGCGCTCGACACCGCAGTATGGACACGTTGGTGCTGTAAGACATATGCGGCGTTCGCAATCCTTGCACTTCACTAAATTCTGAATGGCATAACGCGGGTCTCCGCAGTGAGGGCAAACCTCCGCTGCTTCGCTTATATGAAACGGGCATGCCCTGTACTTAACTCTTGAGGAGGACTTCGAGGCCTCGGAACCATTCGTTGTCTGGTTCATAGCTTTCCAACTGATAATGAGAGCGATGCGAGCGTTACATCAGCGCAATGTCGACTAACTCGTCATTTATCGACCATGGAAGTTGGACCTTTAGCTACGGACTCTCTAGCTTAGACAAAAGCTGTCACTCCTCGCCGTTACGGTCATCAGCTTTGTCGGAAAAGTCCTGCAGGTCGCCCCCACAAATGTTCACCATGGTTTGCTATAAAGACTAATAGAAGTCATTTGCTGGCCGGTCATGCTGTTGCGCCGGTTTATCGCAGGGAACAGGGGGGGCACCAATGAAGCGTGTGAGTGGCGCCAAGCAGCTGCTTGGCATAGTCGTGTGTGGTCTGCGGAAAGTGACTTTGACCCTCTCTCCTGTTGTTCGAAGTATCTGGCCGCTGCTGAGCATCAGTACGTTCGGCTTAGGGTCAGTGGCAGTTGGTGGCGGGGCGAAAATCTTTTCCTTCCAGCGGCTGATGTCGCTCGCAGTGATCTTATGTGCGATGGCGGTGCCGTTTCGTGCGTCTGCTCAAGTCACCTTAGGAACTTACCCCTCTCCAGCTGAAGCGCTAGCGGCTTGTAAAGCATTCATTGCTGCCCAACCCAACGGGCCGGGGGATGACGCTTGCGGACTTGGTAACTCTGGCATGTCCGTCACTAACCCCACGGGTGGTTACGTTGTCGATGGGCATTGTTGTGGGGCAGGCAATGAGGCGGGTTGGAACACCGCTCTCCCTGCACCACTGGGTACGCCCCGAAAAACGATGGGACCACCGTGCCCTTGCGCAGGTGACCCCATTAACCTGGCGACGGGCAATGAGTATCACGACGAAGATGACGCTGACTTGGGTGCGCTAAGTTTCCATCGCTATTACAACAGCCAGATTGATGTAACGCCCGCGAATATTGGCGGCAATTGGCGGCACAGTTTCGACCGTAGCTTGGCCTATGCCTCAACCGGCGGCGTCACGACTGCCACGATCTATCGCCCTAATGGGCAATGGGTCATCTTCACTGAAAATGGCGCCGCCTGGACCACCGATCCTGATGTTCCCGATAGCCTCACCTCATCCACCGATGGCTCGGGCAACATTACCGGATGGACCTATTTTGATGCCGCGACCCGTAACCACGAAAACTACAACGCTGCAGGGCAACTGGTCTCCATCCAAGACCCCAACCAGCTCACGACGACGCTGACCTACAGCACGTCGAGTACACCGGCTTCCGTGGCGCCTGTCCCCGGATTGCTCTTGAGCGTGGTCGATCCACGTGGTCGACAACTCTCCTTTGTCTACCAGAGCAACAGCCTTGTATCCACTGTGACGCTGCCGGATAGCGGGGTGTTGACCTATAGCTACAGCGGCACGGGCAATCTGCTTACCAACGTCACCTATCCGGACAAGTCCACACGGCAATACGTCTACCAATCTACCTCGGGCACACCAGTGCCCAGAACCCTGACCGGCTTCGTGGATGAAGTGGGCGTGCAATACATCACTCTCGGTTATAACAGCCAAGGTCTAGCCACTTCCTCGCAGCTCGCGGGCACGGTGCCTGTAGACCTCACATCGGTGACCTACAACGGCAATGGCACTTCCACGGTGACTTACCCCCTCGGTGCACAGACAACCCTGAGCTTCGTGACGCCCAACGGTTCGGTGCATACCAGCGCGGTCAGCACACCCTGCGGTCCGACGTGCGGCCAGCCTAACGCGGCGGCCACGTTTGACAGCAACGGCTATCCCGCGTCGACGACAGATTTCAACGGCAACGTTACGGCAACCACTTACGACGTTAACGGTCTGCTCGATCAACAGATCGACGCATCAGGTACGAGCAATCAACGCACCACCAACCTCACCTGGAACACCACACTACGCGTTCCGCTGACACGCACGGTACTGGACGTCAACGGCAATACCGTCAGCAACACCCAGTGGGTCTACAACAGCCTGGGCGAGCCGCTCGCCCGTTGTCAGATCGATCCGACGAATAGCGCTGCTACGGGCTATACGTGTAGCAACACCGGCACCGTCCCCGCTGGCGTACGCCGCTGGACTTACACCTACTGCACCGCCGTCGGCACCGGTTGTCCGCTCGTAGGCTTAATGCTCACCGCCACCGGCCCGCGCACCGATCTCACGCAGACGACGTCGTATAGCTACTACACCGCCGCCAGCGCCACGAGCTGCGGCACACCCGGTGCCGCCTGCTATCAACCTGGCGACCTCTATCAAGTCACCGATGCGTTAGGCCATGTCACCACCATCGCCTCCTACGACGCCGATGGTCGTATCACTCGCATAACCGATCCCAACGGCGTCAACACCGACACCACCTATACACCGCGCGGCTGGATATCCACGCGCACCGTCGGCGGTGCCGAAACCCTCTTCGGCTATACCGCCTATGGCGCGGTGCAAACCATCACCGACCCTGATGGCGTGACCACGACCTTCGGCTACGACACCGCGCATCGCCTTAACAAAATCACCGATGCCCTGGGCAACTGCATCCAGTACACCCTCGATGCCGCCGGCAACAAAACGGCCGAGCAGGTCTACGACAGTACCGGCGCCCTGCATAAAAGCCTCAGCCGCACCTTCAATACCCTGGGCCAACTCACCGGCGTGGTCGACGGGCTCAACCACACCGTGTTCAGCGCTACCTACAGCGACAGCTACGACGCTAACGGCAACCTGGTTCATTCCGCCGATGCGCTGGGCATCCAGCAACACCTAGGCTACGACGCGCTTAATCGCCTGACCCAGACGATCAACGACTACAACGGCACCGATGGTCTCACGCCAAACACCACGACTGGAGTCGCTTACGATGCGCTGGATCGCACCACCGGCGTGACCGACCCCAGCAGCCTCAACACGACCTATCAGTACGACGGGCTGTCCGATCAAACCGTTCTGACCAGCCCGGACACCGGCACCGCCAACCTCTCCTACGATGCCGCTGGCAACGTCAGCAGTCGCACCGATGCCAAGGGTGTCGTCACCCAGTACACCTATGACGCCCTCAACCGCATTACGGGCGTGGTTTATCCGGCTCAGCCTTCGCTCAATGTCACCTACACCTACGATCAGGCCACGCCGATCAGCGGCTGTCCGAATAACTTCAACATCGGTCATCTGACTACCATGACCGATGCCTCGGGCACGACGTCCTGGTGTTACACGAACCAGGGCGATATCCGTGAAGTGCGCCAGGTGATCAACAGCACCGTGTACCTGCACGGGTATGCCTACACCAGTGCAAGGCGCCTGAAATACCTGCAATACCCCTCGGGCTTTGAGCTGGAATACGGCTTCGATGCCGACGGCCGCGTCAACACCATCGGCTACGTGCAACAACCGGGCCCTTACGGCAGCTATACCGACAGCACGCTCACATCGTTGATCACCGGCGTGACCTATCAACCGTTCGGTCCGGTCGCCGGCTACACCTACGCGCTAAATAACCAATCGGTCGCCCGCACCTACGACGCCAACTACCGGCTGACGGATCTGGTGGGCACCGGGCTCTCGCTGCACTTCCTACGCGATGCGAAAGGCCGCATCCAGGCCGAAGGCAATGCGGCAGGTGCCAATCCGGCGAATGAAACCTATCTGTACGATCCGCTCGATCACTTGCTGAGCCTGACTAACGGCAGCGGCACGGTGGAGCAAAGCTTTACCTACAACGCTACCGGTGATCGCACCAGCAAGACGCTCGCCGGCCAAGCCACCGAAACCTACACGTACAACCCGGGCACGCATCAGCTCAACAGTGTCGGCGGCGTGGGTCGCAGCGTGGATGCCAACGGCAACACGACGGCCATGACCGATGCCAACGGCGAACTGATCGGGCTGGGTTACGACAACCGCAACCGCCTGACGGCGATCACCAGCGCCGGCAACACGATCGCCAACTACCAGTACAACGGTGAAGGGCAGCGGGTGTGGCGCACGATCACCGAGCCGAGCACGGGGCAGGCCGCTACGGTGTATGACCCAGCGGGCACCGGCAATCTGTATGGCGAGTACTTCGCCACGGACTATCGCGAATATGTGTATCTCGGTGGCATTCCGGTCGCATCGGCCACGGATGCGGGCAAGGCTGCGCCAGGCATCAATTACCTCTATGCCGATCAGCTAGGCACACTGCGCGCAGTGGTCAGCACCAGCGGCACGACGAACTACACCTGGCCGTGGTTGAACAATGCGTTTGGCGATCAGCCAACGCAGGGTACGGGTGAGTTCTACACGCGATTCCCCGGCCAGTACTACGATGTGGAAACCGGCCTGAATTACAACGGGTTCCGTGATTACGACTCGGCGAGTGGTCGCGAAATAGAGAGTGACCCCACTGGCTTGCGCGGAGGGATAAGCACATACGCTTATGTACGCAACAGTCCTTTGATGGGCAGCGATCGTCTTGGGTTGCAAGATGAGGAAGAGGAAGATCCCTACGAAGCATGGCTAGAGTGGGAAGGCAGCCTGCTTGGCCCCAATGAAGCTAATCAATCGCAGTATCAAGTTGATATGGAGCAAGGAGAGTGCATGGCTCCGGGGGCAAAACCTCCTCCGCCGATGCCGTCTCTTCTTCCACAAGCACCTCTTCCTTTAACAAGCCCAGCAGAATTCGACAATACGGTTCTATTTCACGGTACGGGTGCGTCGAGCGCAGCGGACATCGTGAATAATGGGGTAAGTTTGAATCAAGCCGCTGAGCAAGGAGGAGGTGATGTTTTTTGGAGTACAACGTCACAGTCGGATGCAGGCTGGTTTGCTGCAGCTAACCCAGCGATGGAAGATCCGGCGATCGTCAGTATGACGATTCCCAATTCCACAATTAATAACTTGACTAGCAATGGTTCGCTAAGCGTTAACGGTAGTGTCTACACTTTTGGACCAGGCGCGATAAATACGCTAAACCAAAACGCAACCTTTCAATTTGTGCCTTACAAATGAATACCGTAAAATTTCCATCTCGAAAAGTTGACGGTTCCTTTTGCGTCGATGTTGGCCTCCAACTCTTAGAAGGAGCGCCCGACAATATTTGCAAAGTGATTGATGAGTGGTTTAGCGATGCATGGATGGGTGCGAACAAGACTTGGACACGCACTTGGTCTACGGGAGCGAATTTGGAAGTAAAGAAAGATGAAGTTCTCGTTTATAGCGACGAATTTCTCCGTGCTCCCATGGCAAGTTTGGGTAGTAAATCTGAGCTACGTATTCGACTTTTTGGAACAAAGTCCGCAAAGCTCTGGAAAGATTGGTTGGTTTCAAAAATTGCACCGGACTTAAAGGAAAGATTTCCTTACATAGGCGAGCTTTTGTATATCCAAGATTGCGTTGAATAAATCGAAGGCGGCCAGGTTTGCTTCTAATGTGGCAGCCTATGGGGCCTGCCCTAGATTTTGTGTAAACGGTCCACTGGCGTGAGCAAACGGACGACTATAAAAGCCGTGACGTTCACCCTCAACGCCGACACGCCACTGAGCGCCGACGAGCAGGCGATGCTCGTCCGCTTGGCTGCCATGCCGGACAGCGACATCGATTGCAGCGACATCCCGCCCAGCTCGCCCGATGCGAAGTGGACGCGCCCAGGTATCCATCGCACTGTTGTCGCTCCGCACCGTAAGCCACGCGACTAACCACGCGCATCGCGCATGGATTTTGTATTAAATGTGCATCACGTTTGGCTCATCGTTGTATTAGCAACGAGCATTCGTGCATCACCTTCGTCTGACTTCTGTCTCACCTTTGCATCATCCGTGTATCTGTCCGTGGCCCGATGGGCCACGGTGATGGTGGTGGACCCTCTTGGCGTGAAATCTCACGCTTTTTAGGGGTGTTTGCGGGCCGTTGGCGGTTCCCTTAACCCTTAAATCGCGCCACACACAGGACGCTCCTCTCCGAGGAGTGCTTAACCTCATGATGTTGAAGCACTTTTGCTGTGTGATGGCTCAGTATTTAGAGTGAAAACATATCGCACCATCTATACGCCTCATGGCATAAATGGCTTAGATAAGCCATCAGGTGCTATACAATTTATATACACGGCAGATGGAAGCAAATGCGATGGCGAAGGTGATACCCATCCGCTTCAGCGATGAAGAACACGCGCGCTATGAAGCGATGGCTGCGGAGGCGTTCCCAAAGCCGTTGCCGTTGTCGACGTATCTCAAGCGAAGACTGGCCGCCGGTGACAACATGGCCGATGCCATCCGGGTGTTGGGGTATGCCGTCGATGACCTGAGTCGCCGGAAGCCCGATCAATACCGTGACGATGCCGCGCCGGCAGACACATCTAGGATCCTTCTGGAAATCCTGTTACTGCTGCGTGCGGTGGCTAACCCGCAGCATGTGCGAAGCGTGCAAAGCGAGCTGCAACGACTTGGCATCGGGGCATGGCAGGCCGGCGAGTCGGCGTGACCCAGGTTGGGTCACCATCGGAAATACGCATGATCGACGAACAGGAAATGCGCAAGCGGTACGCAGCGGTGGCCAACGGCATCGCTTCGGTGCGCCTAGAAGGTCTGCGCGTTGATGCTGTGACGTCGGAAGACCTATACCGTTTTGCACGCGGCGAGATCGAGATGGACGAGGTGCTGCGTCACCTACGCGAACGCGTGGCTGCCGGCGCGTTATACGATCCACCGAAAGAGCCGTAGCGGTTCTTGCTGACCCAGGTTGGGTCACGCTGATGGCCTTTGAAATTTAGCCAGCTAAATCTTTATAGAAATAAAAACACCCGCCACTCAGGCCACTGTCGCGGCCTGTGAAGCGGGTGCTATGCGATCGGCGCTGTAGCCGAATCGTTATCTCTTAGTCGCCTAGCGACTCGCTTGCTGCAACACCGTGTCCAGCATCTCGCTGACGAACTTCTGCTTCGCCTTGGGGAGCTGGCTAACCTGATCTAGCTGCTGCTGTAGCCGTGATGCTGGGCCGCGCTTACTACTGCGTCTGGTGTCATCGCCGATCAGCTCTTCAACGGTTGTATCGAGCCCTCTGGCCAACGTTGGCAGTAGAGCGACCGCGATGCGGGACACGCCACCCTCGTAGTGGGCCATCGTCTGCTGAGCGATACCGAGGGTCTGGGCCAGCTCGGTCTGTGTGATATCCAGCGCCTTGCGGCGCTCGGCGATCCGCCGACCGAGGCGTTCGTAGAAAGCCTTCTCTTTAGCTGCCATGGGCATCGCGTGTTTAAGGGATGCACCGAGCATAGGGTTGACTCCAAGGGATCTTTGTTGACTGTACTCAGAATCAGGGTACTCTGTCATCAAGTTATTTTTACTCAGAACCCCTTGACAGGTTTTTAGCCGGAGACCCGTTTTATGGCCCGCATCCCCGAGCGCGAACTGGAACGGTTGAAGGACGAGGTGTCGATACGCTACCTGGTGGAAGCGCGTGGCGTGGCGTTGACCAAGCAGGGGGCGGACTGGATCGGCCGCTGCCCCTTCCACGACGACAAAACCCCCTCGCTGTTGGTCTCGCCCTCGAAGAACCTGTGGCACTGCCTGGGTGCGTGCCAGACCGGTGGCAGCGTGATCGACTGGGTGATGAAAAGCGAAGGCGTGAGCTTCCGCCATGCGGTGGAACGGCTGCGCGACGGTGTGTCGTCGCTCTCAACCGGCGACAGCGTGCGACGCTCGACGATCACGAAATTGCCCGCCCCCGTCGCGCACGACGCCGACGACAAAGCACTGCTACGTCAGGTGATCGAGTATTACCACGACACCTTGAAGCAAAGCCCCGAAGCGACGGCCTATCTGCAGTCGCGCGGCTTGAATCATCCCGAGCTGATCGAACGCTTCCAGCTGGGCTTTGCCAATCGCACCTTGGGCCTGCGGTTACCGGAAAAGAATCGCAAGGCCGGGGGCGAGATCCGCACGCGCCTGCAGGCCTTGGGGCTGATACGTGACTCGGGCCACGAGCACTTCAACGGCTCGCTGGTGATCCCGGTGCTGGACGAACACGGTGACGTCGCCGAAATCTACGGCCGCAAGATCACGCCCAACCTGCGCACCGGCACGCCGCTGCATCTGTATCTGCCCGGTCCGCATCGCGGGCTGTGGAACATCGAGGCCGTGCAAGCCAGCAGTGAGATCATCCTGTGCGAAGCGTTGATCGATGCGATGACCTTCTGGTGCGCGGGCTATCGCAACGTCACCGCTGCGTATGGCGTGGAAGGCTTCACCGCTGATCACTTAGCCGCCTTCCTGCGCTACGGCACCGAACGCGTGCTGATCGCCTATGACCGTGATGCCGCCGGCGACGCGGCCGCTGAAAAGTTAGCGAAACAGCTGATGACGGTGGGCATCGCGTGTTACCGCATCCACTTCCCGAAAGGCATGGATGCGAACGAGTACGCGCTCGCCGTCACGCCGGCGAGCCAGAGCTTGAGCGTGGTGATCCGCTCAGCGTCATGGGTCGGTAACGGCGTGGCGGCACCGATCACGACGACTGTCGCATGCGACAGTCCGGCGTCGCCGGTCGTCATCGCACCGTCGCCGGCCCTCGATCCGACACCGGAGCCCGTACCTGAGCTTCCCGTCTTAGCCGCCTCGCCGTTGCCGCAGGCGGCACCGGCGCTGCCGGTAGAGGTCGATGAGCGCGAGCTGCGCGTGACGCTGGACGATCGCGCGTACGTGGTGCGTGGCATCGAGAAGAACAGCGGCTATGAACAGCTCAAGGTGTGGATCAAAGTGCAGCGGGCCACGTACCTGCACATCGACACGGTGGAGCTGTATGCCGCGCGGCAGCGGCAGGGATGGTGCAAGCAGGCCAGCCTCGAGCTGGGCGTGAGCGAAGAAGCGATAAAGGAGGATCTGGCCAAGCTGCTGCGTGCGGTGGAGCTGCGGCAGGACGAGCTGATCCGTGCACGCCAGGCGCCGAAAACCACCACCGCATCAGCGCCGGAGCTGTTGCCCGAAGAGCAGGACGCCGCGATGGCGTTGCTGCGCGATCCGGCACTGGTCGATCGCATCGTGGCGGATGTCGCCGCGTTAGGCGTGGTGGGTGAAGACCACACCGCGCTCGTCGGTTATCTCGCATGCGTGTCGCGTCGGCTCGATAAACCACTCGCGATCTTGATCCAGTCCACCAGTGCCGCCGGCAAATCCACCGTGATGGATACGCTGCTCGCGCTGATGCCCGAAGAACAGCGCGTGCACTACTCGGCGATGACGGGGCAATCGCTGTTTTACCTGGGCGAAGGCGACCTCAAACATAAGATCCTGGCCATCGCCGAAGAAGAAGGTGTGCGCCAAGCAGCGTATGCACTGAAACTGCTGCAATCGCAGGGTGAACTGACCATCGCCAGTACCGGCAAAGATCCCACCACCGGCAAGCTGGTCACCGAGGAATACCGCGTCGAAGGTCCAGTGATGTTGTTCCTGACCACGACCGCGATCGAGATCGACGAAGAACTGCTCAATCGCTGCCTGGTACTGACCATCAACGAAAGCCGCGAACAGACCGAAGCAATCCATCGCCGGCAGCGGCAGGGACGCACCCTGGAAGGCTTGTTGGCCGCGCAGTCATCGACGGCGATCCGCACGCTGCATCAAAACGCGCAGCGCTTGTTGCGTCCCATCGCGGTGGTGAATCCCTATGCGGAGCAACTGACCTTCCGAAGCGAATCACCGCGGCTACGCCGCGATCATGCGAAGTATCTGACCTTGATCGATGCCATTGCCTTCCTGCATCAGCATCAGCGCGAGATCAAGCGTGCCGGCCAGCTCGACTACATCGAAGTGACGCGCGCCGATATCGCGCTGGCCAACCGCTTGGCCGGCGACGTGCTGGGCCGCTCGCTCGATGATCTGCCACCGCAAACGCGGCGTGTGCTGGGCGATGTGGTGACGTATGTGGAGGCGTGCCAGAAGGCGCAACACCTCGCACGCTCCCAGGTACGCTTTACTCGGCGCGAGCTGCGCGATGCGACCCAGCGCGGCGATACGCAGCTCAAGCTGCATCTGGCTCGACTGGAAGACCACGAATACTTGATCGTGCATCGCACCGGTGCGCGCTTCCACTACGAACTTGTGTTTAGCGGGGATATCGACGGCACGCATCGCCAACTGATCGGCCTGGTCGACGTGGACATACTGGTTACGTCTACGATGACGGATCGGTCGGGGGAAACACACGCGTGGTCGGCCTCCGGTCGGGAGGCGGTCGGCGAGGTATCGGGCGATCATCGGCCCGATGTGATCGCCGCGCAGCTCAGCGATGAAGCGGTATCGACCTCTTTAGTGGCGACGTTGCCCGTCCATGCACCTCGCCGGCATGACACCTCGCCATCGCGTCGTAACGGTGTGGCGACGCGACCGATGCGGGGCGCGTAAGCGATGCCACGCGAGGGCCATTACGGCGAGCATCGCCGACTGCTGGAAGCACCGAGTGCACCCGACGGCATGGCGGCGTGGATGCGTCGCTATCTGGAGATGCTGACGGTGCTGGGCTACAGCGAAGAGCTGCTGCGTGCACGCCGGCAGACCTTGGCGGTCTTCCTGACGTGGTGCAGGGATCGTGGCTTGGCGCGTCCCTCGGAGATCACCTTGCCGATCCTGGAGCGCTATCAACGCCATCTCTTCCAGTACCGCAAGGCGGACGGTGAGCCGTTGAGCCTGCGCGGCCAGGGCTTGGCCTTGACGCATTTACGCCATTGGTTCCGGTGGCTGGTGAAGCATCACCACATCCCCACCAATCCCGCCGCCGATCTGGATCTGCCACGCGCGCCGCGCGTGACGTTGCCGGAAGGGCTGCAGGCGGAAGAAGTGGATGCAGCCTTGGCATTGCCGGACGTCGACGACGTGCAAGGCCTGCGCGATCGCGCGCTGCTGGAACTGCTGTACTCCACCGGCGTGCGGCGACAGGAAGCCCGTAACCTCTCGATCTTCGATCTGGACTTCGTGCATGGCGTCGTGCGTGTGCGGCAAGGCAAAGGTGGCAAGGATCGTCTGGTGCCGATCGGTGAGCGAGCGTTGGCGTGGGTGCGTCGCTACCTGGACACGGCACGGCCACAACTGGTGGCCGATGCACAAGACACTGCGTTGTTCTTGAATCGCTTCGGCCAGCGCATCGGCAATAACGGCTTGGCCGCAATCGTGCGTCGGTATCTGGAAGCGGCCGGCGTGCGTCAGCGTGGCGCGTGTCATCTCTTGCGGCACACGATGGCCACGCAGATGCTGGAGAACGGCGCCGACATCCGTTACATCCAGGAACTGCTCGGGCACGCGCGACTGGACACGACGCAGATCTACACGCACGTGTCGATCGGTAAGCTCAAAGAGATCCACACGGCCACGCATCCGGCGGCCAGGCTCGCTCGCACCGCGCCGCTCTCCCTCGACTGATCCCACCCCTGGCCAACGCGGCCCGCGCTTGCTCGTGCGTGCGCGAGCGCGTACAAAACCGTCTCAAGGAAAAATCGCCGGGACGCGTATAACCTCCATGCTTGCTCTGCTCGACAAACCGCGTCGCATCAAGGAAAGCCATCGGCGTCGGCGCAGGGGCGCGTCAAGGGTGTGGTTCCC
>CAJCJD010000119.1 GCA_903970555.1 Vulcanimicrobiota bacterium | reverse complement strand
TACCCCGCCGTGCTTTTTTATCCGTAAGTGTGAAGCGCGTTTACGCGGTACGTGCCGCCAGCAGCTTTTCAGCCAGGCCACCCAGCGCCGACAGATCGAAGCCGCCACCGCCGCCGCTGGCAGGAACCTGGCCATCCGGGGTCAGATGATCCACCGCATGCGGCAACACCTGCGCAAGCTGGCCAAGCAGCTGATTCTGGTCGACGCCGAGCTTGCCCGCCGCCTCCGAAAGCACCGAGCCGAGGCCGCCGTTCTGCAATGCCTGGCCAAGCTGGCCGCTGGAAATAGCCTGGTTCGCGCCATTGCTGACCCAGGACTGGACCGCTTCGCCCATACCGTGTTGCTGCAAGAGATTGGTCAATCCCTGCACGCCACCTGCCTGCTGGATCAATTGTCCCGCGACCGACACCAGCGAAGACGCACCGGCCGCATCGCCACCCTGACCACCACCGAATAGACCGCCCAGATTGCTGAGTAAGGACATCGCTACACTCCTTTGAAGATTGGGATCCTACCGTTTGATTCTATGTCCACATCGGCTACACAGTCGTAACAAACTCGTGAAAAAGGCCACCAGGGCAAACCGTGGCGGCCTTGGTTCAAAAAGCTTGGATAGCCGCTCAGCCGCGCTGGTCGAGCACCTCGTTCCATTCCTTCACATGATCGGCCTGCTTGGCCAGCAGCGCGTCCACATCGCCCTCGACGGTGACCTTTTCAATCGTGTCGCCCTGCTTAATGGCGTCCACAATGGCCTGATCTTCCGCCGAAACCACCTCGCCGAACACGCTGTGCTTGCCGTCCAGCCACGGCGTGGCGCCATGGGTGATGAAGAACTGGCTGCCATTGGTACGCGGGCCGGCATTGGCCATCGACAGCACACCCGGCTTGTCATGACGCAGCGACGGGTGGAATTCGTCCTCGAAACGGTAACCGGGACCCCCGCGACCGCTACCTTCCGGGCAACCGCCCTGGATCATGAAATCGGCGATCACGCGGTGAAACGATAGGCCATCGTAATAACCGCGGCGCGCCAGGTTGACGAAGTTCGCCACCGTTACCGGGGTCTTGTCGTCGTGCAAGCGCAAGTGGATCGGGCCGCGGTTGGTGGTGAAGGTGACATTGATGGCCATGGGCAGTCCTTAGTCTGTACTGGAACGGGGCCCCCGGAGATCAGGTGCCCAATCGTCAAGAATAACGCCAGGAGGCCGCCTGGGACAGGATCAATGCAAACCCAGCATCGACGCCTGCAGGGCGCCGACGCCGCGGGGCGTCGTAACGGGGGCCGCAAGATCGTCAGGCCAAGGCTGGCCCTGGAAGAGATGGGCCTGGAGACGATCCAGTGCCGCATAGCCGTAGGACAGCAGCGGCAGATGCTTGTCGCCAAAGCCTGGGAACGCCAGGAAGGCGTCGAAGTGCTGCGCGTGCGGCACTTTCCAGTACAGCGGCCGGCGCCCTTCGGCGCGCAGCCACGCTACGTAGGGTTCGGATGTAAAGGCCGTCGGCAGCAGGCCGTCGTCGGCGCCATGCACTACCCATAGCGGCAGATCCTTGCGCGGCAGGCGTGCAGCGAGCGCCTGCACGGAGGCATGCAGCGCGCGAGCATTCGCATCGTCATCGGTCCAGAGACGACGCAGACATTCGATGCCTGCGAGTAGCGGATCGGCGCTTTCATCGATACCGCCGAACAAACCGACACCGTTGCCAGGTGGAATACCTGACGCATCGGCCCACCAACTGGCGCGCGTTGCGTCGTCCGCTGTGCCGGGTTTGCCATTCGCACTTGTGGCCTCGTAGCGATAGCCGCAAGGCATATCGTCAGCACTACATCGCAGGTAAGCAGAGGCATATCCGGCGCCGATGACACGCCATAAATCCAGCGCCGTCGAGGATGCCGCCGTCGCCATGGCCTGATCGGTCCAACCTGCATTGCGCAAGCGCTCGTACGCTTCCGCCGCCTGCCCCTCAAGCGTGCCCGCCTTCAACTTGCCTTGCGCATGCAGGCTTGCACAACGAACGATCCATGCTGCATGTGGCGCACCGAGTGCATCGCGCGCAAACGGCGTGGATGCGAAACGCGCATCCACCAGCGCGCAAGGCAACCATTCCGCAGCTTCGGTCATGTAGTCGTAGAGCGCACGCCCATAGCCGGGCGTATGCACATTTGGTTCGAGCGCCACGACACCGGCGAGCATGTGCTGATCATCGATGCCGGCCGCCTGCAGCACCGCACCACCGCCATTGGACAGCCCCGTCGCGATGATCGTTGTGTTTTGCGGCGTGAACGGCGCTTGATCCGGGAAGGCGCGATCAAGCATCGCCAATCCGAACTGCGCAGCTTGTAATACGTGACGGCCCCAATCTGCTTCCGGGTTGTCGCCCGAATGCGCATGCTTGATCGCTATGCCCTCGCCTTTCGCCGCGGAAGGTTCGAATTCCAGCATCGCCGTGCCGCGTTTTGCGCGCCGGCCATCGAGTGCTACGCCGCTGTCGTCGGAAAAGTCGAAGTAGCCCGAACCAGTGCCTTTGTCCGTGTAAGCCACCGCGCAACCACGCGGCAAACCCCATGCGCCGGCCAGCGCAATCGCGCCATAAATACCGCGCGAACCGGAGGATGCCGTCACCACCAGACAGCGATGCGCCTTGTCGAAACCATCCGGCACCTGCAGCAACACACGATGCGGCGCGTGGGCGCCGGAGATCTTTGCGAACGCTTGATATTCGCGCCCAGGCACGTTTGGAACCGCGCCGTAGACGGTGCCATAACCGCCGAGCGGGCCAAGATCGGCAATGCCTTTCCAGCTTGTCTGGATGGCGCGACGACGCAGCTCCTGCGCCGTGGGTCGCTGCGGATCGCTAAACGGTGCAAGCGGCCCCTTCAAACCTGCCAGGCCGAGTCCCGCGCTAAGCACGTCGTCATCGCCGCCATGCGTGGTGACGCTCACGTCGCCTTGTAAGAAATCGATCCCTTGCATCGAACACTCCGTTGAAAAGGCCCATGCTGAAGAAACAGCCATCGTGTGAAAGTACAACGCCCGCATGTCATCCCGTTCGTATTTCACATCGATACGCCGCCGCGCACAGGCCCATGAACGGGTCATTCATTCCAGTGGCGACCACGCCGCACCCGGGACGGCATCGCCATGGTCGCCCTGGCTTGATATCACAGCCGAACCGAGCCCCTGAGGGCCGCGTGAAGGGGGTTTTTAAGCTAAAAACCGAGGGATCAAGCAAGCTGTCACATAAGCCCGTATAATCTGCAAGTTAACCCCTACCGAAACCTGCGCGGCGATCTTACGACTCGCCCGAGCTCCTAGCCCATGTCCATCGAAAACCTGCGCAATATCGCCATCGTCGCCCACGTCGACCATGGCAAAACCACACTTGTCGACCAGCTCTTGAAGCAGTCGGGCACCCTGTCCGAGCGCACGGTGCTAGCCGACCGCGTGATGGACAGCAACGACCAGGAAAAGGAACGCGGTATCACCATCCTGGCCAAGAACACCGCGATCACCTGGAAGGGTAACCGCATCAACATCGTCGACACCCCAGGCCACGCCGACTTCGGCGGCGAGGTGGAGCGTGTGTTGTCGATGGTCGATACCGTGCTGATCTTGGTCGATGCGATGGACGGCCCAATGCCGCAGACCCGCTTCGTGACGCAGAAGGCGTTCGCGATGGGTTTCAAGCCGATCGTCGTGATCAACAAGATCGATCGCCCGGGCGCCCGTCCGCAGTGGGTGGTCGACCAAGTGTGGGATCTGTTCGATCGCCTCGGCGCCACGGCCGAGCAGATGGACTTCCCGATCGTCTACGCCTCGGCACTCAATGGCTATGCCAGCCTCGATGACTCGGCCCGCGAAGGCGACATGACCCCGCTTTACCAGGCGATCATGGATCACGCGCCCAAGCCGGAAGTCGATCCGAACGGCGCGTTCCAGATGCGCATCAGCCAGCTGGACTACAACAACTTCGTCGGCGTCATCGGCATCGGCCGCATCCAGCGTGGCACGTTGAAGAAGAACATGCCGGTCGCCGTGATCAACCGCGAAGGCAAGAAGCGCCAGGGCAAGGTGCTGCAGGTGCTCGGCTTCATGGGTCTGGAACGCATCGAGCAAGACAGCGCCGAAGCGGGCGACATCGTCGCCATATCGGGCATCCAGGATCTGACCATTTCCGACACCGTCTGCGCGCTGGACACCCCGGAAGCCCTGCCCGCCCTGACCGTCGACGAACCGATGATCAGCATGACGTTCCAGGTCAACAACTCGCCCTTCGCCGGCAACAAGGATCTCTCCGGCGGCAAGTTCCTGACCAGCCGCCAGCTGAAGGACCGTCTGGACCGCGAACAGGTGCACAACGTGGCGCTGAAGGTCGAACAAGGTTCCGACGCCGACAAGTTCCTCGTCTCCGGCCGTGGCGAACTGCATCTGTCGGTGCTGATCGAAAACATGCGCCGCGAAGGCTACGAACTGGCCGTGTCGCGTCCGGAAGTGATTATCAAGGAAATCGACGGCCAGAAGATGGAGCCCATCGAGCAGCTGGTGGTCGATGTCGAAGAGATCCACCAGGGCCCGGTGATGGAGCGCCTCGGCGTCCGCAAGGGTCAGCTGAAGAACATGGAGTCGGATGGCAAGGGGCGCGTGCGCCTCGAATACCAGATCCCTGCGCGTGGCCTGATTGGTTTCCAGAACCAGTTCAAGACCCTCACGCAGGGTTCGGGCCTGTTGTTCCACGTGTTCGATCACTACGGTCCGAAGGAAGAAGGCCAGATCGCCAAGCGCCTCAACGGCGTGATGATCGCCAATGCGTCTGGCACCACGCCCGCCTACTCGTTGGGGCCGCTGCAGGACCGCGGCAAGCTGTTCGCGGCCGAAGGCGATTCGGTCTATGAAGGTCAGCTCGTCGGCATTCACGCCAAAGACAACGACCTCACCGTCAACGCGATCAAGCCTAAGCCGCTGACCAACATGCGCGCTTCCGGCAAAGACGACGCGATTCAGTTGACCCCGGCGATCAAGTTCTCGCTGGAACAGGCACTGGATTTCATCGACGACGATGAGTTGGTGGAGATCACTCCCAAGGAAATCCGCCTGCGCAAGAAGCACCTCACCGAGAACGATCGCAAGAAAGCGTCGCGCGGCGGTTGATCGATGCATCGCTAGCAAAATAACGAAAGGCCACCGCAAGGTGGCCTTTTTGTTTATGTCTTTTCATTGACAGTTCTGCACGCAGCTTGCAGCATCGCGGACGCACCAGCGACCAGGACGTTTGTTATCTCCGCTCATGATTAAAACGTCTAAACGCCGCACTCGCCGCAAGATATTGCAGTGCCTTCTGCTCGCTGCATTGCCGTTGATTTCGCGCGCGGATGACGCGCCGCTGTTCATTCCCCAATGGCTTGGCGCGCAATACACCTTCGTAGATCAAAATCAGTCGCGTGTGCATTCGCCATACAGCGGTCCGCTCAGCCTGAATCCGAACGGATCGACCGCGCGCTCGCACACATTCGGCGCTTACTTTGGCGTGCAACTGCCGGCCCGTTTGCAGTTCTATCTAGACGTGGAGATGTTCAAGGGCGAAGGCGTCAGCAATGCCACGGGCCTTGGCGGCCTGACCAACGGTGACATCATTCGCTCCGGCGTCGCCAGTCTCGGCAAAGGGCCGTATATCGCCCGCAGCTATTTGCGCTGGACGCTTCCGTTGGGCGACCAGACTAATTCCGTCGAACGCGGGCAAGATCAATTACCAGGCAATGAGGCGACTAAGCATATCGAGGTCAAGCTCGGCCTGATGGCGGTCAATGACGACTTCGACAAGAACCGTTACGCCGATGGCACACGCACGCAGTTCATGAACTGGTCGTTGTGGAACAACACCGCATGGGATTTCGCCGCCGACACGCGCGGCTATACGTATGGCGTGATGATCGGCTGGATCATGCCCGGCTGGAGTTTGCGTTACGGCATCTATGAGATGCCCTACGAAGCCAACGGCCAACGCCTGATCTCATCGCTTAGCGAATCGAACGGCCAGCAACTCGAACTCACCCTGCAACCGAATCGCGATGGTTGGGCCCTGCGCTTCCTTGGTTTCTATAACAAGGGAAACATGGGCATTTATCAGCAAGCCATCGATATCGCCGAAACCACAGGACAAGCACCGGACATTCATGCCGACGATGCGCCCGGGCGTCACAAGTTCGGTTTTGGTATCAACGGTGAGCTTCCCGTGGCCGACAACGGCGACACTGGCTTCTTCATGCGCGCGGGTTGGAACGACGGCCACACTGAATCGTTCATCTTCACCGAAGTCGATCGTTTGCTGAGTGGCGGCTTTCAGTTGTCCGGCGGGCATTGGAATCGGCCCGACGATCGACTAGGCGTGGGCGTTGCGATCGATGGACTCTCCCGCATTCACGCCGACTACTTGCAGATGGGCGGCGACGGTTTCTTGTTAGGGGATGGCACTCTGCGCTACGGACCGGAGCAAATTGCCGAGCTCTACTACAACATCGCGGTGATCAACCATCTCACCATCGGCCCGGATCTACAGTTCATCCGCAATCCGGGCTACAACCGCGATCGCGGCCCTGCACGGTATGCTGGGTTGCGCGCGCATATCGAATTCTGAAACTTGCCCAGCGTTGCGTGACTTCCTTTCACTTATCCCATCAACCGGTCACTGCAACGAATCGCCGTCGGCATCACCTGATGCATGTCGAACACCAGCAACTCGTTGTGCCCACGCGAAAGCCATGACGCAGGGCAATACAACCGCTGCTGCGGCCCGATGCGCCAATAGCGCCCCAGCAACTTGCCATTGACCCACAGATAGCCTTTGTTCCAGTCGCTCATGTCGATGTAGCAATCGCCCTGCTTGTCGAGCGTGACGAGGGCCTTGAAGAACATGCCGGGACGGAGCGCCGAAGGCGAATTGCGGTCCATCCGCGGCAGGCCCTGAATGTAGGTCTCATCCAGCGGTAGGCTGTGCGCCTGCCAATCGTGCAACTCCTCGCCATCGAGCGTCACAGCACCGACGATGCCTTTGAAGTCGTACATCGCCTGTCCGTAACCGACATGGCCGAAACTGTCGACAAGAATCTCCAACATCGCACCCGCGCCATTCGCCGGCGGTGGAATATCCACGTAATTCTTCACATGCAGACCGGGTTTGTTGACGCGCGATACGTAATCCAAATATTTGCCGTCACTGGATACCGTGCCGTAATCGCGCACACCCTCCATGTTCAGCATGCCGCCGCGCGACAGCGTCTTGCGGTACAACACCATGCCTTGGTTCTGCGCAAACAGGATTTCGTTCGGATCGGGCTTCTTCACCTGCCTCGACGGCATCGGAAAGTTGTCCCAGATCGATGCATAGGGGTGCGCGATCACCTCCGCAAAATGGCCTGTCGGCGGTGCGGGCGGTGGCTCGGATACCGGCTGCGACAGGTGCGCGGTAATCACTGAACGGAAAGCGCGGTAATCCAATGTGGCTTCGCCACGCTCGTTGATCGGTGCACCGTAATCGTAGCTGGTGATAACCGGCTCAAAATTGGCGTAGTCATTGCGCGCATTGGCACCTGCAGTGAAACCGAAATTGGTGCCGCCATGTACCACGTACATGTTGAACGAGCGGCCTTCGGCCATGATTTTGCGCAAGGTTGGTAAGTAGTTGCCGCTTTGGAAAATCAAATCACCCCAATGCGTCAACCAGCCGGGATAGCCCTCGCCTACCCACACCGGCGCGTCGCCCGCAATCACTTGCGCGGCAGCGAAGTCGGTATCGCCGTCCAGACCCAACGCGGCGCCCGGTACATACGTACCTGCTTTCTGAATTTGGTCCAGCCCATCGGAGATCGAGAACGGCCCTTCGATGCCGTTGGCTTGCCACATCGAACGCAGGCGCAGCAGATAATCGCGATCGTGGCCGAATGACGCGTACTCGTTCTCGATCTGCATCATCAGGATCGGGCCGCCACGGTTTGCCATAAGCGGTGCAATCTTGGGACCGACCGCATCCATGTAGCGCTGCACCGCCTGCATGTAGCGCGCGTCGTCCTTGGTGCGAACGCGAATGGAAGGATCGCGCAGCAGGTACGCCGGCAGACCGCCCAAGTCCCATTCCGCGCAAACGTAAGGGCCCGGACGCAAGTACACCCACATACCTTCTTGCTGGCACAAGGTGATGAAACGGACGAAATCGCGGCGCTCTGTCGTGAAGTCAAATACACCCGGCTCGCTTTCGAAGTAATTCCACATCAGGTAGACCGCGATGGTGTTGAGCCCCATCGCCTTCGCCATGCGAATACGGTGCTGCCAATACTCGGCAGGAATGCGCGCGGGATGCATTTCGCCGCTGCGGATCTGGAATGGCACGCCGTCCAGCAGGAATTGCTGATGCGCAAGTTCGAACCGATGTGGATGGCCGTCCGGCAGCCGATCGACGACGGCGCCCGAGGGGCTAGGGCTGGCATCGATCCGCCCGCTCAAGGCTACGAGTGGTGTCAGTGCGCTCAGGCGCAAAAAATCTCGTCGCCGCATCATGTTTCCTTTGTGGGGCTAAAAGTTGGGGTGTTGCCTAGGGGGAGCCCCCATTGTGCGCAAAGTCGCGTCGAATGCCAGCATGATTTGTCACGCTTTCGGGGGTTTTATCCACGGCCCTTCAAACCGAACGATGCAATCGAACCCGTGCAGCACTCGCTCGCGGCACCCCTACTTGGCAGATGCCTTGCGCATCCACACGGATGGAGCGGCCTGTGACGGCATCATCGATGCCCTCCAAGACAATGCCATGACGGCTGTCCAGAGAGGGCGCAGTCAGGCGCATAAGTTGCCCTGTTCCAAAGCCCTTCAAGCCGCTTATGGCGATTGAAACGTCCCGTGTAGCGTCTTTGTTGATCAAGGCAATCTGCATGGCGCCATCGCGCAGGGCAGCGTAGGCCGTCAGATTCGCGCCGCCTGCATTGAGCGCTCCCGGAAGCATCTGCGCACCGGCAAATTGCTGGGCCAGCAACATCCCGTAGTACAGCGGCCGTGGCTGAAAACCCAGCTCGGCATCGCCAGCTATCGCCGAATAGCGCGACGTGACCGCGTCACGACGGGCCGATAGATCGGCCGCATTCGTTGTCGCCTCCACGCCGTGCCCCAGCGAAGCCTCTACCGATGCCAGGGTACCGCCATGGAAATTAATGCCAGCCACGCCTCGCTGCGCCAGCGCGAGCATAAAGTCCGCACCCCACAATGCCGACGCGAATACATTGCTGACGCCGTCGCGACCGCCGGAATAGTAGGAGTTGGCCTCGGAGAGTCGAAACGGCAGATGTGCCGCATCCGCCGCGCTCATGATTTGCTCGACTTCCGCATAGAAATCCGTATCCGCCGCGAGCAGATTCGGAATCGAGCCGTTGGGTGCCCCGTCCCGATAGTAATGGCGGCTTAGAAAGACGTTCTCTGCGCCATACTGTTTTGCGTAATCGATCACCCAATCGGTATTCGCACCGGTGTCGGGCCCAGCAATGGAAATACCGGTTGCGCGGATCGCTCTAGCATACGGCGTCCACGCGGCATCGAATGCGCTGTAGTTGGCCTCGAAATCGTTCGCCTCATTGCCGATCTGCACCGCCAGCAACGCGTCACCGACAATGCGCTGTACGGCCTGCGCCAATTGCACCGCCATCGTCGGCACGCCAATCTTGAGATTGACGCCGAATACCAACTTCCAGCCGGTCGCACGCAGAAAACCGGCCAGCGCACGCAATGACTCTGGATGAAGCACGTACGTGCGCTGCGGTCCGTCCTTGCGCACATGCTGTATGGGTAGCTTTTCGCGGTACTCGCTCCACACCGTGTAGTCACTGGTATTGCCGCCAATGCGCAACACGCCATGTGGATTCAACTGGCGAAACAGCTGCACCAGCGCATGGTTGCCGGGGGAGAAAAACGCCGGATCCGTAAGCTGCAATGTTTCGTAGCTGAGCCCTGCCAGCGTGTCGCTGACAAGGCGCCCACGCTGTTCGGGCTGCACAGCGAAAGTAGCCTGCACCGGCGCGCCCGACAACAAATCGGTTGCGGTGGCAATTCGCGCAACCGAGGAAGCTAGCGGCAACAACGCCGCCGCTTTTATCAACTTCCGTCGTGACGGATCGAACATGCAGCTTTCTCCTTCATTGCGACAGCGGCGTCAGCTCCAGCGTCAACACTTCGAACGGTGCGAGTTGCACGACGCCGGGATGATCGGCATCCAACTGCTGCGGCACCTGGTTGCCGCCGGTCTTCCAGACATCATGCACGCTGAAACGACGGGCGGCGTCTTTCGGCAACTCCAACTGACGTTGCAGATCAATCACTGCAGTCTGCGGTTTTGAATCCGGGTTACGCAAGGTGACGATGGCCTTCTTCGGCGACCATGATGCCCAACCGTAAACATCCAACCTTCCTGGATCACCACCAATCCAGTGCGTATCGCGCAATACATCCGCATTTGCACGCGACCACTTCGCCGCTTCGGCCAGCATGTCCCAATCATCCTTGCTGAGCAGCGAAGGCGTGATGTACATCTCTTGTAGCTGCGTGCCGGTGGCGAAGTACGAATGCACTTCGTTGGGGAAGTCGTGGCCAGGATCGGTGTTGAGGCGATTGTTCTTCTGCGCGTAGATGATGCCGTGGAGCATCAGCGAATTGATCGGGAACAGCGGCCCCTTCAGCACGATGTTCTGGTAGGTCTGCTGGTCGCGGTAGGTGATCCACTGCTCGCGCATCGTGCCCACGCCGGTATACCAATCGTCCTCGCCGTCGCGCCAGATGGTGTCGGCGTAGCGCAACCAGAACGGGGAGGCCCAGGTACCGGTGGTGAGGTTGATGAACGTGTCCGGCTTGTCGTGGCGAATATCCTGGATCAACTGGATCGCCGCGGCGAAGTCGCTGTCGAAGCGACTACCCGGAAACACGCTGCTGACGTTACCCGTGCCATCGAACTTGAACTGGTTGATGCCGTTCTTGTCCAGCAGACTCAGCACCACATCATGGAAGCGCTGGTAATACTTCGGGCCAGACAGTTCGAAGCCACCCTCGTTGATCTCATAACCGGCTGCCTTGCCGTTCTGCAAACGCTCCTGCTGCGGTTTGCTGTAGCCACCCCACGGCGACAACCACACGCCTGGCGCCGCACCGTACTTCGCGGCGGCCTCACGCAGCGGCACAAAGCCGTGCGGAAAATCCTTGCTGAAATTCCAGCTACCGCTGCGATCATCCCAGCCGTCGTCAAACAGGAAAGAATCGAGCTTCACGCCGCGCTTGACGCTGAGTTCCTCGCCGAAGGTGTTGATGCGATCCAGCGCTTCCGCTTCGGTGTATGGGGTGAAGTAGCCGATGTCGTACCAGGAGTTGTAGTGCAGAAACGTGCGGTAGGGATGCGCGCGTTCGCGCTCGACATAGCCGTTGAAGTCGCGGCGCAGCTGGCCGTCGCGCACCACGCCGACCACCGCCGAATAATCCACCGTCTTACCCTTTTCCAGCGGCAGCGTGCGCGACAGCGTGAGCGTCGCTTCGTGATGGTATGCCGCGCTGTCGGAAAGCGGGTTCTCGAAGCCGAGGTAGACATCGCCAACCACCACGGGCGAACCGTTCACCGTGCCTATCACCTCGGCATCGCCCACCTGCGATTGCAGCAGTGATACCTTGACGATCTTCTCGTCCTGCTTCAGCGCGCTGATGCTCACTTCTTCACGCAGGTAGGGCGAGCCATCGCGCTGCACGAGTTTCCAATCCACGCGAAAGCGACTGTCTGCATCGCCGAAGCTGGCCTCGACCACCTTGCCGGGAAGCCGGGCGGAAAACCGCGAGGCGTGCTCATCCACCGGCAACGCCACCACGCGCGGCGGAGACAGCAGACGCATATCGCCCGACTTGATCGTGCTGCCATCGGCCAGCACCAGCGCGAACGGTGCGGAAACAGCAAACGTACGGCCGTGCACGCGATCGGTCACCGTCATGTCGACGAGATGCTGCCCGTCGAGCTTCCAGCGCGCCTCGATCGCGGCGTTGCCGAAGCTCTCCGCACCTTGCTGGTCGACGAACACTGCCGCACCAGGATCGACAGGATCGAGTACCCGCTTGCCAGTGGCGACGCTGTCCTCGGCATGCGCCGTGCCGAGGACCGTCAACGCAGTCAGCAGGCAGGAAGCCAGCAGGCTCGCACGCGACAAACGAAGGGAACGGAGATGCGATTCTGGCATGACGACCTCTTGTGATGATTTGACCAGTCAACGGAAGCACCCCGCGGACGCCCCGTCGACGTAACTCTAAAGCGCCGCCCGATCGGGTCGAGCGGCGCACAGCGACGCCGTCCGTGCTCAGTAGTCGTAGGTGACACCGAGCCGTACGTAGCGCGGTTGCTGCAGCACCATCGGCGTGCCATAGCTTGGGTTTGGCGTGCCTACACTGCCGTTGTATTGGGCGTCCAAGTTGAGCGGTGCCTGGCCGTTGAACACGTTGAACACATCCACGTTCAAAGACAGCTTGTGGCCAGCGAATGCCGGGCGGTAATGGACACCGAGGTCAAGCTGCTTCATCCACGGCAAGCGACCGAACTCACCCGGAGGCGACGGTAGGCCGTTGCACCAGTGGTAGCTGGAGCCATAATCAACCGGATCGCTCTGCTGCGGACCGTAGTAGCCAAGGCAATACTTCGGCCCACCTTGGGTCAGGTTGAGGTTGGCCGACACCAGCCACTCGGGTGTGATCGCGTAGTACCCGTAGCCCTTGAGCACATTGGTGTGGTCGTTGCCCTGCGGGCCATCGGCGTAAACCATGAGGGGCGGGAAGTCCCAGTCCTCGTTTTGCGTGCCGCCAATGGCTCGGATGTCGGACTGACCCTCACCTTCGCTGTTGCCGTAGCTGCGCGAGAAGGTATAGGTAACCTTGGCGTACCACTTGCCATCGAACGGATGCTCGAGGAAGGTTTCCAGGCCGTAGTAGCGGCGCACGGCATGCGGGAACTGCATGTCGGCATTGGACACCGTCACGCTGTGAAACGCGCCGCTCGGATCCTCAACCGCGAAGGTGTTGGCCTCGCCTGGATTGATGTAGTAGCAGGTGTCCGTGTTGGTATCCGTGATGCCTTGCGAAGCCGCCTTGTTCACCACTACCTGCACATCGCACCAGTCGTCGATCACATGGCGCAGGATGCGTCGAGTGATCTTGGCGCCATACACCCAATTTGGGCCGGCAGTCTTCTGGAAGCCCAGCATGAACTCGTCTTGATCTTCCGCCTTGAGGCTGGTCGCCGTCATGGTGCGCGGATCGGGCGTCTGGCCATACGCACCGTTCGGCGATACCGCCCCCGACATCTGCGTCAAGCCAGTCGGCACACCGTTAGCCGCAATGCCGCTGTAGGTGTAGTACTGGTTGGTGGCTACGTAGCCATTGGCGGGATCGCCCGGAGCGATCGGCGAGCCAAGATAGTA
>CAJCJD010000118.1 GCA_903970555.1 Vulcanimicrobiota bacterium | reverse complement strand
GCGAACGGTGCTCAGCCAAACCAATCCCCAACCAATGGTGTGAAGCAAAATGTTTGGCATCAGGAAGAGCAGTGCAATCACCAGCGCAGCGAGAATGTCGAGAAAGCTACGCTTAGCGACGAACAGCATCCAATGCCGTTCCTCTCCGGATGCCGTGTTGAGCTTGATTGACAAGGAGACGAACAAAAGGCCTGTCAGCGTCGCAGCGACTTCTCCAATCGTTCCAAAAGCGACTTGCCAATTATTCATGGCGACGTTGAGGCCGTCGCGTAAATTGCTTCAGGCGCAGGCTTATCAGCAGCAAGAATGCTGTTGGCAATGGCGTCGGCCAACGAGCTCATCGATGAGTAGGCCTCGATGCGGTGGATGACGATATGTGCAGCCAACTTATACGGATTCGTCGAAAATGACGTTCCTTGACCTTTGAGTGTTGCGCTGGATGTGAAGCTGACCGGATCACCGACATGTGCGGCGCTCAGGTCCCTGATATGAATGGCGGCATCTGTGCTGGGCTTGTCGGCGCTCACAAGCGACGAAATCATGGGAAACGGCGAGTGGGAAATGGTTTGCGTGTATGTGCAATCCACCAACCACCCCGTCGCCGGAATGGAGTGCATCGAGGATAAGCTATAAGCAGCCACACCTTTCTTTTGCAGCGACTTGACCACTGCCGCCGCTAGCTTTTGTGCATTCGCATCAACCTTCTTAGCATCGCGCTCAGCGCGCATACGAGCGAAAGAGCCAGACTTCGTAGCCGCCGATGGCGTAACCGTCTGGAAATTGCCCACGTAGATGACCGGCATATTACTGTGGTTGACCTGCTCGACATGGACATAGCCGTCGCTCACGGTCTGTGCCAATGCGGAGCACACAACAAGCAAACTTGTTATTGCCAACGCGCCTATTGAAGCCTTTTTAAAAACGTTCATGGAAGGGCTCGCTTAATGGGTTTTGAGAAAGAGTTCTTCGCGAATGGCGCGCATTTGTTAGTCGATTCGATGAATCGAGAATCGATAATTACTCAAAATTTTTCGCGTAAATGTGTCGCCCCGCTTTTGCAGGCTGGTATATGGTTAAATTCAAAAAACGCGGCGGGAGCGATAAATGTCGGTAACTCCGCCGTTTTCTTCGTCCCATAGCGCCCACCGGAGCAGCGTCTCGACCTGCTCACCTTGATCGGCAAATATCAACTCCATCGCGGTGTGGCCGCAGAGAACGTCGATCGGGTCGTGAAGCAACCATTCCCAAATCGCTCTGCGATCCGGCTCTAGGCATTCGGCCAGAGTGAAAATGCGACGAACAATTCCTCGGGCCATGGCTCAAAAAATGTAACTGAAGGCAATGGAATAGCTGATCGTATGGTTGGCATTGACCATTGGGCTGTCTTTAACCGCAGTCGGCAGAAGTGCGTAACGAAGGCCGACGGTAGTCACCCACGAATGCGACAGTTTGTAAGTAGCGACCATGCCGATATAAGGCGATGATCCACCGCCGACGTGGTGGATGGGCAACCCGCTACGCAGTGCGTCGGCGGCGCCAATGCCATAGTAGTAATTGTTCAATGCACTGGTGCTGTAAGTCACACCACTGGTTGGCAGCAACGTCAGATTGCCTTGAATAACCGGGTAGCTGTAGCTGACATCAAAGGCGCTGCCACCACCGTGACCAGTGAACTCCTTCTGCGTGCTGGCCTGAAGCACACCCCAATCGGCGTGATGCCGCCATGCCACTCCAGCCATGCCGGAGATGTCGCGGTCGGAAAGACGGCGAAGGTGCGGATCGTCTGTGTCGTCATGAACAAAGCGATTTCCCAGCGGCGAGGCGATGATGGAAAACTCATCCGAGTTCGTCTTGAGCAGGTGATAGCCGACGGTCGCTCCGCGCACGAAGAATGCTTCGCCCTCATAGTTGACTATCGGTAGCAGCCATCCCTTATTGCTATAGCTACGATAGGGGCTTGGGCTCCAGATGGCGCCGACACCCAAAGTCCATGTTGGAGTTGGCTGAGGCGTAGACTGGGCAATTGCAGAGCTGCAAAGCGTGACGCAAACCGAAGCCGCCGATAGGCCAGCAAGACGTAAAGATGTGGAAGACATGAGCTAACGGAGGCCGAAGGAATCAAGGAGCCGCCGATGATGGGCACCCAACATTGCCCCAACATTGCGTCGGCGCCATGCAGGTGGATGCTAAAGTCGGTCGGCTTGCGGCCAATCGTCGTTCAGAGTAATGCCAACTATGCGAATACTTCTGGTTGAAGATGAGCCGGAAATGGCCCAGGCCTTGCGCACGTCGTTGCAACGGCACGGCATCCTGGCGGATATCTCACCAAACCTGCTGGAAGCCGGCGAGGCCTTGCGCCAAAACGTGCATGACTTGCTATTGCTGGATCGTCAGCTACCGGATGGCGATGGCGCGACTCTGATTCAACTCGCGAGGAGATGGCAACCTGACTTGCCTATCATCATGCTGACCGGGCAGGGGTCATTGGAGGATCGCATTGATGGCCTAGATCTTGGTGCGGATGACTATCTTGTCAAGCCATTTGCTGTCGAGGAACTGCTGGCGCGCATTCGTGCTATATCAAGGCGCCCGTCGCAGCTGGCGCTGCCGACGGCGACGGTCGGAAATCTAGTATTTAATTTCTCCACGCACGAAGCCTTCGTTGACGGTGCGCTGCTGCCCCTTCCGCGAGGACAGTTGTTGGCACTGGAGGCTTTGTTTCTGCGTCATGGGCGCACAGTTCGCCGCGAAGTTTTGCAAGAGTCAGTCTACGACTTCAACGATGAAATTCAGTCCAACGCCTTGGATGCTCACGTGTCGAAGCTTCGCCGTGCGTTGAACGACGCAGGCGCGCGCGCCGACATTCACGTGATTCGTGGCATTGGCTATCTACTCAAAGAGCGAATCAATGAGCGTGAAGAATAAATCGCTCACGCTGCAATTGGCGTGGCGGCTAATCGCATTGCAAGCCGCCATCATGTTGGGTTTGATTATTTTTCTGACCTACACGTTGTATAGCGGAAGCGTGTCATACATCACCGAAAGCATTCCTCGCATGATGGTCAATGACTTACATCTCGATGCTTCGGGCAAGCTGGCGTTTCGGGACGATGCCAAGCTGCAATCGCTTCTCCAAACATCGCCCGGTTTGTGGTTCGTCATTGAGGACGAAAAGGGCCGCCGTCTAAGCCACGGCGAGGTGCCCGAGGTTTATCGTTCACTCGCCTTATCGATACCGCAGCTGCAGAACGGAGAAATCCACGCCAGCAGCCCGCCCTACGCACTTGCCATGCGCATCTATATCGAAGACACCCCGTTCGGTCGCGTGCATGTCATCTGCGGCGGTATACCCACGACGAATGCATGGCCTTTGTTTGGCGTTCTTGCCGATTACCTCGGATGGCGAATGATGTTGCCGCTTGCATTGGTGACGTTGATCGTCGTGCCCTGGCTGATTCGTCGTGCCATGCGCGGTGTCGCCGACGTGGCGGAGCAAGCTCAGGCGATCAACATCGAGGAACGAGGGGCACGTCTTGCGGATCATGCAATCCCGCGCGAGTTGCAACCATTGGTTCAAGCATTCAACGCCGCCCTTGAACGTCTCAATGAGGGCTACGATATTCGCGATCGGTTTCTGGCGGGGGCCGCGCATGAGCTGCGCACACCGATCGCCATTCTTCGAGCGCGGATCGAAACACTTGAGCTCGGTGCGCTGCGTACTCGCCTGCTTGTCGACGTAGCGCGTCTTTCTAATTTGGCCGAGCAGTTACTAGATCTACAACGTCTCGGCAAACATGCGAGCGAGCTTAACCCGCTCGATATTGTAACTTTATCGAGCGAAGTCGCGGCAGATGTCGCTCCGTTGGCGGTCGATGCAGGTTATGAGCTGGCGTTGGATGCACCCGATTCGCCTGTCATGGTGATGGGAGACGCGCAATCACTTTCGCGCGTGTTGACAAACCTTATCCAGAATGCCATCACACATGGCGGCGGCTGCGGGGTGATCACAGTCAATGTTCACATGGATGGCACATTTGGCGTCAGCGACCAAGGGCCCGGCATTCCCGAAAACGAACGGGATCGTATCTTCGAACCGTTTTATCGATTGCATCCAAGTAGCGAAGGCGCTGGGCTAGGCCTTCATCTAGTGCAGGAAATCGTCGCTTTGCATGGCGGTCGGATCGAAGTCGTTGAGGGGGAAGGCGGTGATGCGTGGTTTCGTGTGCAGTTACTGACCGTCGTCCCGCGCGTAGACGTTCCGGGCGCGCAACCGTCGCAAAGCTATGGTCTTGGTCAGGCGTAAATACCCTGAGTACTGCATCTTCGCGGACATTTTATGCTTTAACGAACCAGGCGGGTGCGCTTTGAACCATAGATTAGCCGCGCCTTGAACCATAGTTTGGCCAATTCTGCAAAGAAAGTATGACGAGATTGTGCAGCTACCTCGCTAAAAGCCGCTTGAACTCCAAGTCCACGATATCGGCGAACGTAGTAGGTGTTGCGTAGGCGCGAGCGACTAACATCGCTCCGTACACCATCGCCATGAAGGCCTCGGCTTCTTGCCGAACGGAATTGCGCAATTGAAAGACGCCGAGCTGCGAGCCTGTGCTCAAGACGGTTTCAAGCCAATTTGTCAGGGCGCGAAAATGCGCGCGCACGGCATCGGCCAAGTCGCTGGGTAGTGTCGGCATCTCAGCCGCGAGCATACCCGCGACACAAAAAGGCGCCGACGCGTCAGCGATGCACTTTTCCCAATAACCGGTGTAGGTGAGAAGTTGTTGCTGAGGATTGACGCCAGCGTCAGCGAGCGCCCGTGCATGTTGCTCGATTTGCGCTCGTGACTCGTCCACGACGGCCCGCGCCAAGTCGGCCTTGGCGGGAAAGTGGTGATGAATGCTCGCCTTGCGCACCTGCACTTGGTCGGCTACGTCCGCGTAGCTGAATCCGTTGTAGCCCCGCGTCTGGATGAGGTAGCGGGCCGAATCGATGAGCTTCTGTTGGGTCGTCATGGAGCCATCCTACCACTAGGTAGGCATATCAGAGACAACCACCAAATCCCGTTCGGGGCTTAAATTCAGAGTTGACGTTAATATCTACCTACTAGTAGGATGGCAACTCTACCAACTAGGAGCGCTCATCATGACTTGGCTGCAGCAGTTCTATTTTCTTCGGGCCGGCGTAGCCGTTGCATGGATTGCGCTAGTCGTGATCACGGCGCCCGCATCATTGGCGCTCGCAGGCGCGTTGCTTGTGCTCTATCCGGCATGGGACGCCTTCGCGAACTGGCTGGACGCACAGAAAAGCGGCGGCCTTGCGTTCAACAAAGGCCAAACGTTCAACATGATCGTCAGTGCAATGACCGCCATTTGTATGGGCGTCGCCGTGGATCTGCACGGCAATGCGGGTGGCGTTCTGGTGTTTGGTAGCTGGGCGCTTCTTGCGGGTATCTTTCAGTTGGCCGTGGGCATCTCGCGCCGAAAACTCGGTGGGCAGGTCTTCATGATGATCAGCGGTGCGCAATCAGCGCTCGCGGGTATCGTCTTTATCTACCAGTCCTACCGTGTCGCGCCCGGGCTCGTTCAGCTGACTGGCTATGCCGGGTTTGGCGCCTTTTACTTTTTGGCTGCAGCGTTGTGGCTGACTTTCAAAAAAAAACGCCCGGCACACGCGATGTCGTGACGCTGCTCTTTTGAATACGCAGATTTGGGCGAAGAACAAAGGGTCAGAGTGTGGTTCCAAATCGGAAATTCACGCTGGCCCTTTTCGCGGACCTCATTTTGAGCAGCTTGCTGATCAGTGCATTGCTATGTAATGGCTTCAGATATCAGGCTGCTCTGGGGTGAATGCGCTTCAGCGCATCACCTAGTTCTTGCCGTGCGCATTCCAGGTCGTAGTTTGTTTGCAGATTGATCCAGCTCTGTGCATCGGTGCCAAAGTAGCGGGCGAGACGGAGCGCCGTGTCGGCAGTGATGCCACGCTTTTCGTTTGCAATATCGTTGACACGGGCAGGAGTGACACCTAACGCGCGGGCGAGTGCGTTCGCGGACAAGCTCAGAGGCATCATGTATTCCTCGCGCAGAACTTCGCCCGGATGTACTGGCGGTAGCAACTTCTTGGACATTCTGGCTTTCCTATCTTGGTACAACGCGTCGTATGAGTTATTTCTGTGCGTAGTTTTAGTGGTAATCGCAGATTTCGACGTCGCAGGGTTGTCCATCGATCCAACGAAAGCACACACGCCATTGATCGTTGATGCGAATGCTGTACTGTCCGGCCCGGTTGCCCTTCAGCAATTCAAGACGGTTGCCCGGTGGAGCGCGTAAAAAGTCGAGCGTAGCCGCCGCATTTAGCTGAGCCAGCTTGCGTCGGGCCACAGTCTCAATATTGATCCATTTGCGAACGCGCTTGCCGTTGGCAAGGGCTTCGGTGTCCCTGTCGGCGAACGTCCTGATCACTGGCTATACCGTATATCGATAAGCGATATAGTTCAAGAACTTTGAAGTGGTGGGCCCACCAGGATTCGAACCTGGAACCAAGGGATTATGAGTCCCCTGCTCTAACCGTTGAGCTATAGGCCCATAGTGGCTACGCGAGTGCGTGGCCGGCGGGTAAGCGGTCAATGGTAACGGCGCAGGGTGTCCAGCGTCGAGGGTGGTTGGCTGGGTATGGCGGCACATTCTTTCGTCATGGGACTGGGACTAGGCTCGCTATTCCCCCGTGTGGAGTATTCCCATGAGCACTGAAGCAATTGCCAAGCGTTTGGTTGAGCTGTGTCGTGAGGGTAAGTACGAGCAGGCGCAGCGCGAGTTGTTTGCGAAGGATGCGGTGAGCGTCGAGCCGGAGGGTTTGCCGCCTGGCATGGCGCCTAACGTGAAAGGACTTGAGGCGATCCATGAGAAAACGCGTCAGTTCGAAGGGGCGATTGAGGCGCTTCACAGCAATAAAGTTAGCGATCCGGTGGTGGCGGGTAACTGGTTTAGTTGCGAGATGACGCTGGATGTGACGATGAAGGGTGCTGGGCGCAGGGTGATGAGTGAGATCTGCGTTTATCACGTGAAGGATGGGAAGGTGGATCGGGAGCAGTTTTTTTACGATGTGCATTGAGTGCGGCGAGAGGTTTTTGTGCGTTGAGTGACTTCCGTGCTCGCGACAATCGGCTCCCTCTTCTACGTGTAGTAGGGGGAGGGTTGGGGTGGAGCCCATCAAGGTTGCGGCAAGCTCGTGCTACCCCTCCCCAGCCCTCCCCTGCGAAGCAGGGGAGGGGTAAAGAAAAAGCCCCGCGTTGGCGGGGCTTTTTGTTGGTTCGTTGTGCGTTGGATCAGTCGATATCGAGGAACGAGCGCAGCTGTTCCGAGCGGCTCGGGTGGCGCAGCTTGCGCAGCGCTTTGGCTTCTATCTGACGAATGCGCTCGCGCGTGACATCGAACTGTTTGCCGACTTCTTCCAGCGTGTGATCGGTGTTCATGTCGATGCCGAAGCGCATGCGCAGCACTTTCGCTTCGCGCGGCGTCAGGCCGGCAAGCACGTCGCGCACCGTTTCCACCAAGCCGGTTTCGGTTGCCGAATCGATCGGCGAGCTGGCGTTGGTGTCTTCGATGAAATCGCCCAAGTGCGAATCTTCGTCGTCGCCGATCGGGGTTTCCATCGAGATCGGTTCTTTGGCGATCTTCAGCACTTTGCGGATCTTGTCTTCGGGCATGTCCATTTCTTTGGACAGTTCTTCCGGCGTCGGCTCGCGACCAAACTGCTGCAGCATCTGGCGGGAGATGCGGTTGAGCTTGTTGATCGTTTCGATCATGTGCACCGGAATACGGATGGTGCGTGCCTGGTCGGCGATCGAGCGCGTGATGGCCTGACGAATCCACCACGTGGCGTACGTGGAGAACTTGTAGCCGCGACGGTATTCGAACTTGTCCACGGCCTTCATCAGGCCGATGTTGCCTTCCTGGATCAGGTCGAGGAATTGCAGGCCGCGGTTGGTGTACTTCTTGGCGATGGAGATCACCAGACGCAGGTTGGCCTCTACCATTTCTTTCTTGGCGCGGCGTGCTTTCGCTTCACCCACCGACATGCTGCGGTTGATTTCTTTGATGTCGGTCAGCGGCAGGAACAGTTTCTTTTCGATCGAGGCGAGCTTGTCCTGCTCGGCGTCGATCGCTTCGCGGTGGTTCTTGATGTTCGGCGACCACTTCTGGCGCTTGCGGCCGAGCTCAGCCGCCCACTCGAGGTTGCCCTCGTTGCTGGGGAAGGCTTTGAGGAATTCGGCCTTGGGCATCTT
>CAJCJD010000117.1 GCA_903970555.1 Vulcanimicrobiota bacterium | reverse complement strand
CAGTATCGAAGCTGGCGATGCCGCAATGCGCGATCACCGCCTGTAGTTGGCGCGCAATAACCGATTCGGTTTCGCCGGCCTCGCGTTGGGCCAGCGTCTCGCCCACGCAGAGAATCGGGCTCAAGCCAGCCGCGCGGGCGGCAGCAAATTTGAGGGCCACCCGTTCGTTGCTTTCGGTGTGGTACAGGCGGCGCTCGGAGTGGCCGACCAGGGTCCATTGAGCGCCTACGTCCGCGATCATCGCAGCGGCCACTTCACCGGTATAGGGCCCTTCCCCTTCGTGCTCGCTAACGTCCTGGGCACCGAAGCCCAGCCCCGAGCCAGCGTGGGCGGCGGTCAATGCGGCGAGATAGGGAGACGGCGGAAAAACCAGCACGTCGATATGGGCCGGCTTGCCCCGCACGATTTCCTGCACCAAGCCCTCTGCCATCGAGCGGCTGCCGTGCATTTTCCAATTCCCTGCGACAAGCTTCTTGCGCATGGCCGCGTCCCCTGCCGTGAAAGCTGGCAAGCTTAGCTATCGCCCTCGGGCGCGGCAACGCACCCCATCGCAAGGAACTCGATTCATGACCCAAGCTCGCCCGCTCAGCCTGATCACCGGGGCCTCCGCCGGCATTGGTGCGGCCTTCGCCCGGGCCTTGGCCGCACGCGGCCATGACGTGGTGCTTACCGCACGGCGAACGGATCGCCTGGAAACCTTGGCTGCCGATCTACATGCCGCCCATGGCGTGAATGCCACGGTGTTGACCAACGATTTGGCCGCGCCGAATGCAGCAGAGCAGCTTTGCCAGGACCTGGACCAGCGCGGGCTGAAGGTGGACTGGCTGGTCAATAACGCAGGCTACGGCGTCCCCGGCCGGTTCGATCAGAACGAATGGACGACACATGCGGATTTTCTGCGCGTCTTGGTGACGGCGCCGACTGAGCTGGCGTGGCGACTGATTGGCGGAATGCGCGAGCGCGGCTATGGACGCATCGTGAATGTCGCGTCGCTCGCCGGACACGTACCCGGCTCGGCGGGTCACACGCTATACGCGGCGAGCAAGGCCTACATGATCAAGTTTTCGCAATCGCTGGCGTTGGAAAACCACGATCTTGGCGTGCATGTGTGCGCACTCTGCCCCGGCTTCACGCGCTCGGAATTCCATGACGTCACCGGCACGCGTCCGCTGGTCAGCAAGATGCCCAATTTCATGTGGCAAAGCGCCGAGGATGTCGTGCAAGAAGGCATCCATGCCGTTGAACGCGGCGACGCGGTGTATGTCACCGGGCGATTCAATCGCACGGTCAAGAGCATGTTCAAACTGATGCCGGACAAGCTGGCGCTGCGGATGTCTGCAAAACAGTCGCGCCGCTATCGGGCGCAGGATGCATCGCCCTAACCGGCGATAACCCGGGCGATCAGGAAGGCGGCCGCAGAAGCGAGACCGCCAACCAGCACGGTTTGCGCGGCGCCGCGCAACATGCCGATGCCGGTAAAACGACTTTTGGCCGCGCCGAATAAGGCCAAGGCTAGCAACGTGCAGATGACCGATACACGCAGTGCCGGCTGCAATCCGTCGATCAGCATGTACGGCGCCAGTGGCACTAGGCCGCCAACAATGTAGGCACCGCCAATTGTCAACGCGCTGCGCAACGCTCGACCGGGCTGCGGCTTTTCCAGGCCCAGTTCAAAACGCATCATGAAATCCACCCAGGCTTCGTGATCCTGGTGGAAATGGGCAAGCACCGGTTTGCAGGCTGCGCGATCAAGACCGTATTCGGCAAAGATCTGCTCGATCTCGTGTTCTTCTTCACGCGCCAGCTCGCGCACTTCGCGCAATTCGCGGCGGCGCTCGGCGTCGTAGTGATCGGCATCGCCGCGTGCAGCAAGGTAGCCCCCAAGGCCCATCGCAATCGCGCCTGCGGCAATTTCCGCCACGCCCGCCACCACCACGACACGGCTGGCCACCGCAGCGCCCGAAAGGCCTGCCGCCAACGCAAAGGGCACGGTGAGCCCATCGGCCATGCCGATGACGAGATCGCGCACCACGTCAGACGCGGTGAAATGTCGCTCGGTGTGATGATGCTTGGCGGCCATGACAACGCTCCCTGGAATGCGCGCAATGTAGCCGCAATCATCGATGGATGAGGCAATGAGAAACACACGCATTGCCTTTCGCACCCGCAGCCGCAGTGCGAAAGGCCGATGGCGCGTTGAATTAGATCAGCTTGATTTCGCGCAGCCGCTGCATGAGGTATTCATGCGAGCTGATCGAGCTGTCGTAGCGGCGCGGATTGTCGGGCGTAATGCACTGCGCTAGCGGATCGAGCATCACGTCGGGATTGGGATGCAGGAAGTACGGCACCGAATAACGCGGCTTGCGTGCATTCGCATTTTGCGGATTGACCACGCGATGCGTGGTAGACGGATACACGTGATTGGACAGGCGCTGCAGCATGTCGCCAATGTTCACCACGATGGCGTCGCCTTGCGTAGTAATCGGCAGCCAACTGCCTTCGCGAGTGAGCACTTCCAGGCCTTCCGCGCTGGCACCGACCAATAGCGTGATGAAGTTGATGTCTTCGTGCGCACCCGCACGCACGTTGGGAATGTTTTCCTCGGTGATCGGCGGGTAGTGGATCGGACGCAGAATCGAATTGCCCTGGTCGATCTTGTCCTCGAAATAGTCTTCCGGCAGATCGATATGCAGCGCCAGCGCGCGCAGCACGCGGCTGCCGAGCAGATCCAGCGCCTCGAACAGCTCATAACCGAATTCGTGGAAACCGGGCACTTCGGCAGGCCAGATATTCGGTGGCATCACGTCGGCAAATTTCGAATCGCGGTTGATCTCACGGCCGATATGCCAGAACTCCTTCAGATCGGGATGGCTACTATCCTTCGCCGTTTCGATCTTGAACGGGGTGTAGCCGCGCGCGCCGCCGGAACCAGGAATGTGGTACTTCATCTTGGTTTCGGTAGGCAGTGTGAAGAAACGCTGGAAAGCGTCGTAGGCGCCGTCGATCAGCTGGGGCGTGATGCCGTGCCCACTGATGCAGCAGAAGCCGAATTCGCGGTAAGCCGCACCTAACTCGGCGACGAAAGCCGCGCGATCGGTGTCGTAGCGACGGATGTCGAGGGTTGGAACTTCTTTACGCTTGATCGATGTGTCGACAGGTGTATCCATGACTCTTTCCACAGGTTGGCGTGCGGTCGGTTTGTGATCCGCCACCGCAGGGGCGGTGCACGTCGGGCCTGTTCCTTGGCGACCTGGGTGTAAGCGTTGTCCCGATAAGGGACGCCTCTTACTGGTTCACGAGCGTTCGGCTGTGGATTTTACGACGTCTGCTAGCCGTTCGGCCATCTGCCTGACTTCGGTGGCGTCGGCCGCCTCGACGGTGACACGCACCAAGGGCTCGGTGCCCGAGGCGCGCAGCACCACGCGGCCGCGGCCGTGCAGCGCCTGTTCCGCCTCGGCCAACGCTTTGCGTACCGCATCGCTGTCCAGCGCCTCGCGGGCGCCGGCGGCACGTACATTGATCATGACCTGAGGCAGCTTGTGCAGGCCCTGGCGCGCGGTGGCCAGGTCTTGGCCGGCCAGCTTCAAGGCTTCGAGCACAGCCAACGCCGCGACGATACCGTCGCCGGTGGTAGCGCGATCCAGGCACAACAGGTGGCCGGAGGTTTCGCCACCAAGCACGCCATGATGCTCTTTCAACTTCTGCAGCACGAAACGATCGCCGACGTTGGCGCGGATCAGATCCACACCCAGCTCGGCCAATGCTTGCTGCAGTCCGAAGTTGCTCATCGAGGTGCCAACTACCGGACCTTTGAGCAAACCTTTCGCATGCCAGCTGCGCGCCAACACATAGAGCATGTCGTCGCCGTCGCCGATCACACCGTTGCGGTCGACCATTTGCACGCGGTCGCCGTCGCCATCGAAGGCAAAACCGATGTCGGCGTGATGCTCCAGCACAGCGCGCTGTAGCGTGTGCGGATGCATCGAGCCGACGTCGCGGTTGATGTTGAAGCCATCGGGCTTGTCGCCGATGACGTGCAGCTCTGCACCCAGCTCCGCAAACACTTTGGGAGCGACCTGGTAAGTGGCGCCATGCGCACAGTCCAGCACGATCTTCATCCCGGCCAGGCTGAATTCTTCCGGCACCGTGGATTTGCAGAATTCGGCGTAGCGCGTCACCGCATCGGTTACGCGCACAACCTTGCCGAGATTTTCCGAATCGACGGTGGTGAATTCGGCATCGGTTTCACGCTCGATCGCATGCTCGATCTCATCGGAAAGTTTTTCACCGTGCGCGGAGAAAAACTTGATGCCGTTATCGTGATGCGGGTTATGCGATGCGCTGATCACCACACCCGCATCCGCGCGCAAACTGCGCGTGAGATAGGCGACGGCAGGCGTAGGCATCGGACCGAACAAGCGCACATCGGCACCGGCGGCGGCAAGGCCGGCTTCCAGTGCCGATTCGAACATGTAGCCGGAAACGCGAGTGTCCTTGCCGATCAGTACCAATGGCCGACCTGGCGTTTTCTTTTGTGCGGTAAGCACCACGCCAAGCGCGCGCCCCAGGCGCAGCATGAAATCCGCGCTGATCGGCCATTGCCCGACCCGGCCGCGAATGCCATCAGTACCAAAGTATTTGCGTTGATTCATCGACTACCTTGCTTATTCGTCATCTGGCCAGCGGGGCGCTTGGGGCGCATCGCGCCGCTCGGGTTTGTCGCCCGATTGCACGGCGTGCCACACCTTCAGGGCGTCCACGGTGGCCGCTACATCATGCACGCGCACCATGCGCGCGCCACGCTGCACTGCGATCAGTGCGGCGGCAACCGAACCGGCCACGCGTTCTGCGGGATCTTTGCGGTCGGTCAGGGTTCCAATCATCGATTTGCGCGACAAGCCCGCGTAGACACCGCTGCCAAGATCGGCAAAACGCTCCAGGCGGCGCAGCAGCGCCAGGTTGTGTTCCAGATCCTTGCCGAATCCGAAACCCGGATCGACCATGACCTTCCGGCGGTCGATGCCCGCGAGCTCGCAGGCAAACAGGCGATCGGTGAGAAAACGATGCACCTCACCCACCACGTCGTCGTAATACGGGGCGTCTTGCATGCTTCGAGGCTCGCCCTGCATATGCATGAGGCAAATCGGCACGCGCAGGTCGGCGGCAGCGTCCATGGCGCCCTCACGACGCAAGGCATAGATGTCGTTGATCATGCCGGCGCCGGCAGCGACCGCCGCGCGCATGACTTCGGGCTTGGATGTGTCCACCGCAATGGGCAATGCGGTGCGGGCAATCAGCTGCTCAATCACCGGCAGCACGCGGCGCAGCTCCTCTTCAACAGATACGTCTGCAGAGCCGGGGCGCGTCGATTCGCCACCGACATCGAGCATGTCCGCGCCCTCTTCGGCCAGGCGCACGCCATGCACCACAGCCGACTCAAGATCCGCGAACTGGCCGCCATCGGAAAACGAATCAGGCGTGACGTTGATGATGCCCACCACGCGCGGCCGATCCAGCGTCAACGGACGGCCGTTGCAATCAAGCACGGTGGCGAACAGATCCGTCGACATGCTGTTTACTCCGAACCGCCCAGCGGCCCCATGTATTGGCGGTAGTAGCGCAATTCCTCGATGGAATCACGGATATCCGACAACGCTGTGTGCGCGGATTCCTTGTTGAAGCCGCGACCGATCAGCGGCGCCCAACGACGCGCCAGCTCTTTCAGCGTAGAGACGTCGAGATTGCGGTAAT
>CAJCJD010000116.1 GCA_903970555.1 Vulcanimicrobiota bacterium | reverse complement strand
GTGTGCTCTTCCGATCTGCGCCCCGCGGGACGATCTTTTGGAGGGGCTGACGCGGCCTTTGGGCGACGGGAGTGTCAGGCGAAGCTGTCCTATACTCGGCTCATCCATACAGCTGGTGCACACCGCAAGAGGCTTGCGGTGCACCGGTCAGGGGGTGGGCAGTACGATGTTGATACAGAATCAACCACTTATTTTGGTCATCGATGACCGACCCGAGGAAATACGCGCGGTCACCGAGTTGTTTCGCAATGAGCAGCTGCGCGTGAGCGTAGCGACCGATATGCGGCAAGGTTACGAGCGCGCAGTGGCATTGACGCCTGATCTGATCCTGTTGGACGTGCGAATGCCGAATGTCGACGGCCTCGCCGGCAGCCGCCTGTTGAAGGAATCTCCGCAGACACGCGACATCCCGATCATCTTCCTCAGTTCTGCAGGTGCTCAAGATGAGCGTTTGGATGGGCTGCTGCATGGCGCTGTCGACTACGTACTCAAGCCATGCCTGCCTGCCGAGGTGCTGGCGCGCGTGCGGATCCACCTGCGGCTGGCGCCGCGCGCCGCAGCGTCCGAGCCGTCCACACCGCAGGCACTCCTGTCACCGGACGAGGTGATCCTGCGCGCGGCGATGCGCTTCATCGGCGCCAACCTCGCCAGGCTACCGGCATTGGCCGAGATCGCGCACAAGGTAGGGACGCACGACAAGAAGCTCTCGGCCATTTTCCGCCAATACCTAGATATGACGGTATTCGCGTGGATCAGGGACGAGCGGCTGCGCCTCGGACGGGAGCTGTTGACCAATTCGCGCATGAGCATGCAGGACATCGCCGATCAGGTCGGGTTCCGCAGTGCCTGCAATTTCACTACAGCTTTCCGTGAGCGCATGGGTGTTACGCCAAGCGCATTCCGACAACGCCTGCGAGAACGCAGCGTAGATGCAGTCGATTGAGCATGCGTCGACGTCGTTGTCCCGAGCTGAAGCGGATAGGTAAGAAAATTTGGAAGGGATTGCCGGTAAGTGGGCATTTCAGCAATGCAATGGCATGCCGAAAGCGTGACCCGGTGACAAAAAATATTCCATTCGATCGCCATGCGGTGTCCGCTGCGGCAAAGCTGTATGCGATGAGTCGCCGCCCGCGCACCTCGGCTTTAGCGCCCGGTCAGAGTGCCGCAGCGAGGAAAGAAGCCGAATGCGCGGCTTTGCCGAAATGACCTTTCGTCACGCACGGCGTGACATAACTTCCCGAGTTTGTGCCTTTGGTGTCGACGGTTTCTCACCTAGCATGCCCACACGCTAGTGGGTCCGGATAACGGATTACGCGTCGTTTATCGAAGAAAAAGTCATGTGGCTGCAATTGGAATTGCATTGCGCATGACGCGTCGTTCGGGGGATGCCTCGAATGGACAGGGGCGTAACTTTCGCATCAATCGACCCAAGCCCACTCGCAGTCACGCAAGCAGCGTGTCCGCTGCCGCATGCATCGGGTATGCGGGGCCACGCTTGGCCGAGCTGTTCAGCAGGGGGTGTTGGCAATGATCGAGCGACATGACGTGAACTTCCAGGATTGTTCAAGGCGACGATCCTGATAGTGGTGACGCCTTCGGTGGCGTGCGCGAGAGCGACCACGCAGGTAATGAGGAGCCAAGGTAATGATCAGTGCTCCAAGAAGTTCACCGCACAGCTGAATCAATGATCCGCCGTAGGCGCCCGGGCACTTTCGTGCCGGATCCTTGAGGTGCACATCACTCGCTGTCGTGGCTGCTCATTGGCCTTTGCCCAATGTCCTAGGGACGAGGAAATGGAAATGTCTATATGTCCGCGGCTCTGCAGGTGAGACGGATGACGGCGCATGGCTTCCGCCACACGCTCTGGCTGGCCCCTGCGAGTGTCCGTCGTTTCCACCGTTCGGGCACGTCAAAGCCTCGCGCGCGATCTGAATGGGCGCCGCATCGCTACCTCGCCTCATCCATCCCGCTCTGATGGTCTTGTATGCCGGCATGAATGCGGCTCGACCTCACAACTTATTTCTTCAAAGGCGCGTTGAACTCATGAACCACATCTACAGGTTGTGCTGGAACCGCTCCCTTTCCCAATGGGTACCAGCCTCGGAACTGGCGCATTCCACCCGAGCAAGCGGTGGCTCGCGCAAGCGCGGTGTGGCCGGCCAACGTGTCATGGCACTCTCGCTGCTGGCCATGTCGCTAAGCATGCCCGGACTTGCGCGCGCGGGCACGGCGCCGACCGGCGGTCAAATCGTGTCCGGCGCCGCGCAGATCCAGCAAGTGGGCAATGTCACCACGATCCGCCAGGACAGCTCGACACTGATGTTGAACTGGCAGAGCTTCAACATCGGCTCCGACCAGACCGTGAATTTCCTGCAACCGGGTAGCAACGCTATCGCGGTCAATCGCATTTTCAGCAGCACACCTAGCGAAATTTACGGGCATCTCAACGCCAACGGTCAGGTGTGGCTGATCAATCCGAACGGTGTGCTGTTCGGGCAGAGCGCACAAGTGAATGTCGGCGGCCTGGTGGCGTCCACGCTCGATGTCGATGACAGCACCCTCGATAGCAGCAATCGCAGCTTCAGCGGATCGGGCAAAGGCAGCGTCATCAATCGCGGCACCATTACGGCGGCCAATGGCGGCTATGTCGCGTTGCTTGGCAATCAGGTTTCCAACCAGGGCACTATCACCGCGCAGCTCGGCACGGTGGCGCTGGCCGGCGGTAGCGCCGTCACGCTCACCTTCACCGGCAGCCAGCTGGTGCATCTGCAGGTGGATCAGAGCACCCTCAACAATTTGGCCGAAAACCGCCAGTTGATCGTGGCCGATGGCGGCCGCGTAATCATGAGCGCCGGCGCCAAGGATGCGTTGCTCGCCAGCGTGGTGAATAACACCGGCGTGGTGCAGGCGCAGACGGTGCAGAATCAGAACGGCACCATCACCTTGTTGGGCGGCATGACGGCAGGGCAGGTGAACGTTGGCGGCACGCTAGACGCGAGTGCGCCGAACGGCGGCGCCGGCGGTTCCATCGAAACCTCCGCTGCCCATTTCAATCTGGCAAGCAATGCGCATATCACCGCTGCCGCACCACAAGGCAACGCCGGGACCTGGTTGGTCGACCCGATTGACCTCACCATCGATAGCACTGCAGCCACCACCATTTCGCAAACGCTCAACGGGGGCACCAGCGTCACCGAACAGACTACGTCGACGGGTGCCTCCGGCGCAGGCACCCAAAGTTCTGGCTTGGGCGACATCAACGTAAACGCCGCGGTGAGCTGGAGCAATGCGGCCGCCACGCTTACGCTCGATGCGTTGCACGGCATAAACGTGAATGCTCCTGTAGACGGCGCAGGCAAAGTGGTGATGGATGCCAGCGGCGCCAATCTCACCATCGCCAGTGGCGCATCGATTGTCGGCGGCGTGGGCGTCACGCTCGCCACGGGCGCGAATTTCGTCAACAGCGCCGGCAGTGCTGCGGTGAGCACGGGCACATCTGCACCGTGGCTGATTTATTCCACCAATCCCACGCTGGATACCACTGGCGGCCTTGCGCCGAATTTCATTCAGTACAACGCGCCGTATCAGACGGCCGCTGCAGCATCGGGCAATGGCTTTCTCTACAGCGTGGCGCCCACGCTCAGGGTGACCGGCCTGACAGGCACGGCGTCGAAAAGCTATGACGGCACCACCACTGCAACGCTCAGTGCATCGAATCTCACCGACAGCGGGCTGATCAACGGCGACATCGTCGCTTCGGCGGCGGGCATCTATCAGTCGAGCGACGCCGGCTCGAATATCGGCGTGACTACGCCCGGGGCTATCGCCGGTTACAGCATCACCAACGCCGCAGGCATACCGATTTATGGCTACGCCTTGTCGGGCACAGCCAGCGCGAATATCGGCACGATCAACCCGGCGGTGCTGACGGCATCGATCGTTGGCGATCCCACCAAGGTCTACGACGGCACCACCACGGCGACACTGGGTTCTGCCAACTACCAGCTCACTGGTTTCGCCAGCGGGCAGGGCGCCACGGTGAACCAACCCAGTTCCGTCGCCTATGCCGGTGCCGACGCCGGCTCGCAGCAGGTCAATGCGACCTTCTCCATCACTAACTTCGTCGCCAACGCCGGCACTAATTTTTCCAACTACGTGCTACCGACCTCCGCCATCGGTATGGGTACGATCACGCCGGCGCCGGTGCTGCTCAGCGGCGTGCTGGCCAATAACAAGGTCTACGACGGCAACAACGCGGATACGTTGAATCTCAGCAACGTCGGCATCTTTGGCGTAATTGCAGGGGATTCCGGCAACGTTGCGCTGAGCACCGCGGGCAGCACAGGTATCTTCGCCAGCACTAATGCTGGCAACAATATCGCAGTCACCCTCAGCGGTTTCACGCTTACTGGCGGCAAGGCCGACGACTACCAGCTGATCGCGCCGACCAATCTCACCGCAAACATCACGCCCAAGGCGCTGGCCATTGGTGGCGTAACAGCCACCGACAAGGTTTACGACGGCACCACCACCGATTCCTTGAACGTCGGCAGCGCCACGCTCAATGGTGTGGTCGGCAGTGACGACGTTTCATTGCTGACCGGTTCGGCCACTGGCACCTTTAGCCAATCGGACGTCGGCAGCAACCTTGCCGTGACCGCGAGCGGCCTTACTCTCACCGGCACCGCGGCAGGCAATTACACGGTGATCGAACCGACCGGCCTTACTGCCAATATCACGCCGCGACCGTTGACTGTTTCTTTCAACGGCAGTCCGGCGAAGACCTATGACGGCACCGATGCCGCCACGCTGACGCAGGGTGATTTCACTATCAGCGGTTTTGTGGGCGGCCAGAGTGGGGTGGTTTCGCAGAGTCCGGCGATCTATGCCTCGCCCAACGCTGGCACCAACATCGGTGTGACGGCTACGCTGCAGCCGTCGGATTTCACGGTCGGCTCGGGCACATCGCTGTCCAACTACAGCTTCAACAGTAGCGTGAGCGGCTTGGGCACGATCAATCCGGCGCCGCTGGTTGTCTCGATCGTCAACAACCCCACCAAGGTTTACGACACCAACACCGATGCGACGCTCGGCACCGGCAATTACGCCTTGTCTGGCCTGATCGGCGGCGACAGCATCTCGCTGGTCAATACGCCGACCACCGGCCTCTACGCGTCGGCCAACGCGGGTATCGAGGGCGTAAGTACCACGCTTAACGGCAGCAACTACAGCGCAGCTGGCAGCACATTGTTGTCAAACTACATACTGCCGACGTTGGCCAGCGGCTTCGGCACTATTACCCCAGCGGCGGTGGGCGTAAGCATCACAGCCAGTCTTAACCAGCCGGTGAGCAAGGTATACGACGGTACCAACACCTTTTTGCTCAATACCCTCATCGATGGCGGCCCCTCATATACGCAAGACTTTTCGTTGACCGGTTTTCAGGGCAGCGATGCCGCCGTTGTCAACGCCAACATCACTGGTTTCTTCGCCAGCAAGAACGTCGGCAGCAACCAGCCGTTCCAAGTGACGCTGAACGCTTCGGATTTCACCTTCAGCAGCGGCAGCGCCAGCAATTACACGTTCCCCACCTTTGTGTTCACGACGGGCAGCATTACGCCGGCGCCCTTGACGGTGAGTTTGGTCGGCAATCTCAACAAGGTGTATGACGGCAGTTCGATCGCGCAGCTCACCTCGTCCAATTTCCAGATCAGCGGTTTCGTCGCCGGCGAAGGCGCGACTATCACGCCGACCACGCCGTTCAACTACAGCACCGCCAACGCCGGCAACAATATTGCGATCAGCGGTGCGTTGACGGCCAACAACTACAGCGCAAGCAGCGGCACGCTGCTCTCCAACTACACCCTGGCCAATAGCGCTTCAGGGTCGGGCAACATCACGCCAGCGCCTCTGTTCATCACGGGCGTGTTCGCCACCAATAAGATCTACGACACCAACACCAATGACACGCTAAATGTGACTGCCGCGGGGCTGGCGGGACTGGTGGCGACCGACATGGGCGATGTCACGTTAACCACCTCTACCTCCGGTACGTTTGCGCAATCCAATGTTGGCAGCGGCATCGCGGTTACGGCGAATGGTTTCTCCATTTCCGGCAGCGCCAAGGACAATTACCAACTCCAGCCGATCAGCGGCCTGACCGCCAATATCACACCCGCAACGCTCACCATCAGTGGCATCACCGCTGCCGACAAGGTCTACGATGGGGGCACCGCAGACTCGCTCAATACCCTCAGCGCGTTGCTGCAGGGCGTGCTCGGCAGCGACAACGTGACGCTGGATGTGAGTGGCGCGGAGGGCGCCTTCAGCACGGCCAACGTCGGCAACAATCTCGCTGTCAGCGCAGGCGGCTTCACCCTGGGTGGCACGAGCGCAGGCAACTACGTGGTGACTCAGCCTAGTGGCCTCACGGCGAACATCACGCCCAAACAGCTCACCGCCGTGATCACCGGCAGTCCCACCAAGGTCTACGACGGCACCAACTCAGCCACGCTGACCGCTTCCGATTACACACTGACTGGCTTCGCTAGCGGGGAGGGCGCCTCGATCCCGCAGTCGGCCACCGCCAACTATGTCACGTCCAACGCTGGCACTGGCCTGGGTGTGCAATCGACCCTGGTGGTGTCGGACTTCGTTGCCAGTAGCGGCACGCTGCTGTCCAACTACATCCTCCCGACATCCGCCGCGGGCAATAACGGCGTGATCACGCCTTACGTGCTCAACCTCAGCGGTACGCGTGTGTACGACGCCGGCACGGACGGCATGGGCAACCTGTTCGGCACGCTCACTGGTCTGAACGGTGACACGTTTACGTTGAGCGGGCAGGGCTCGTCGTCCAGCAAGAACGTTGGCAGTTACACCGGCACTGGCTCGACCACCGGCTCGCAGCCCTTCAATCTCGGCACCTTGGCGCTGGTCGCCAGCGGCAGTACCGGTTCGGGTAACGACCTCGCCGGCAATTACACGCTGATCGGAGGCACCGATACGCTGGTCATCACGCCAGCCATGCTGACCATCACCGGTACGACCGTCAACACCAAGACGTACGACGGCACCACCACGGCGACCCTGGGCGGCACGCAGCAACTGCAAGGTGTACTTAGCGGCGACAACGTCAACATCGGCGTCGACACCGGCAACTTTGCGTCGCCGAATGCGGGCACGAACATCTCCGTTGCCTCCGCCATCACGCTTGGCGGCGGCGATGCAGGCAACTACATCCTCACGCAACCCACCGGGCTCACCGGCACCATCACGCAGGCGGTGATCAATCTCAGTGGCACGCGCCAGTACAACGGTGGTGTCGATGCCAATGCCAATGCGTTCGGCACCAATGGCACGATCAACACTGGCGTAGGTGGCCAAACGCTCAAGGTGACTGGCGCGGGTTCTGTGACAGATCAGGATGTGAACATCTATACGCAGGTCGGCGGGACTTTTACCCCCGGCTCACTTGCGTTGGCCAATGGTTCGGGCCTAGCCAGCAACTACACGTTGGGTAGCAACGGCACGTTCACGATCACGCCCGATGTGATCAACCTCACTGGCACGCGCGTCTACGATACGACCACAGCCGCCAATGCGAACCTGTTCGGCGGCGGCGTAGTCACTGGCGTGAACGGCGAAACGCTTACGGTTTCCGGCTCTGGCACGGTGTCGAGCAAAAACGTGGGCAGCTACACCGGCACCGGCGCGACCACCGGCTCGCAGCCGTTCAACCTCAGCACACTGCAACTGGGTAACGACAGCGGTCTGGCTAGCAATTACACGCTGATAGGCGGCACCGATACGCTGGTGATCACCCCAGCGCCGCTGACCATCATCGGCACCACCGTCGATACCAAGACGTACGACGGCACCACCACGGCAACCCTGGGCGGCACGCAGCAACTGCAAGGCGTGCTGAGCGGCGACAACGTCACCATCGGCAGCGACGTAGGCAGCTTTGCCACGCCGAATGCGGGCACGAACATTCCCGTCAGCGCCGCCATCACGCTTGCCGGCAGCGACCAGAGCAACTACACCCTCACGCAACCTGTCGGCCTTACTGGCGATATCAGCCAGGCGATCATCAATCTCAGCGGCACGCGCCAGTACGACGGCAACGTCGACGCCAATGCCAGTGCGTTCGGCACCAATGGCACGATCAACACCGGCGTGAACGGCGAAACGCTAACGTTGAGCGGCGCGGGCGCAGTTACGGGTGCGAACGTGGGCAACTACACGGGCGCCGACTTCAACGCCGGCACGCTAGCGCTGGGCAATGGCACGGGTTCGGCCAGCAATTACACGCTGGCCGGTGGTACCGACAGCTTCGCGATCACGCCCTATGTGCTCAATCTCACCAGCACACGCGTGTATGACGGCACCACGAACGCCAATGCCACTTTGTTCGGCACGGGCGGCGTACTCACCGGCGTGAATGGCGAAACGCTTACGCTGGGCGGTAGCGGCATGCTGTCCACCAAGAACGTCGGTCTGCAGCAGGCCTTCGCCAACAATGGCTTGGCCGGCTACACGCTCACCGGCAATGGTGCGGCACTGAGCACCAACTACACGCTGACTGGTGGCATAGATTGGGTGACGATCACCCCCTATGTACTCAACCTCAGCAGCTTGCGCGCGTACGACGGCACCACTGGCGCCAACGCGAGCCTGTTCGGCGGCGGCGTGCTGATCGGCTTAAATGGCGAAACGCTCACGCTCAGCGGTTCGGGCACGGTATCGAGCGCGAATGCCAGCGCGATTGCCTATATGGGCACCGGTTCGACGACAGGCTCGCAAGGGTTCAACCTCAACACGTTGCAGTTGGGCAATGGCACAGGTCTGGCCGGCAACTACACGTTGATCGGTGGTACCGACACGCTGTTGATCACTCCCGCCATAGTCAACCTCGCCGGTACGCGCGAGTACGACGGCGGCCTCGATGCCGGCGCCAGCGCCTTCGGCGCCCACGGCGTGATCAGCACTGGCGTGAACGGCGAAACGCTCACGCTGACCGGCGCAGGCACGGTGACGGGCGCGAACGTAGGCAACTACACGGGCGGCAACTTCAACGCCGGTACGCTGGGGTTGACCAACGGCACAGGCTTGGCCAGTAACTACACGCTGGTCGGTGGTACCGATAGCTTGGCTATCACGCCGTACATCCTCGATCTCAGCGGCGCGCGCGCCTATGACGGTACCACAGGCGGCAATGCCAACCTGTTCGGCAACAACGGCGTACTGACCGGTGTGAACGGCGAAACGCTCACGCTGAGCGGTTCGGGCACAGCATCCAGCGCGAATGCGAGTGCGACGCCCTACACGGGCATCGGCTCGACCACTGGTTCGCAAGGCTTCAACCTCAATACGCTAACGCTGACCGGCAATGGCGCAACCCAAGCTAGCAATTACACACTGATCGGCGGCACCGACACGCTGACCATCAACAAGGCGGTGGTCAATCTCAGCGGCACGCGCGTGTACGACGGCGGCACCGACGCTGGTGCCAGCTCCTTCGGCACCAACGGTGTGATCAGCACCGGCGTGAACGGCGAAACCATCACGCTAACCGGTGCGGGTACCGTGGCCGGCGCGAACGTGGGCAACTACACCGGTGCCAACTTCAGCACTGGCACGTTGGGGCTGACCGACGGCACGGGCTTGGCCAGCAACTACACACTGACCGGCGGCAGCGACACTTTGGCGATCACACCGTACGTGCTTAGCCTCACCGGTTCGCGCGCCTATGACGGCAGCACCAGCGCCAACGGCAGCCTGTTCGGTAACAACGGCGTGCTGACTGGCGTGAACGGTGAAACGCTAACGCTCGGCGGTTCGGGCACGGTATCGAGTGCGAATGCGAGTGCGACGCCCTATACGGGCATCGGTTCGAGCACGGGCTCGCAAGGCTTCAACCTCAATACGCTGACACTGACCGGCAACGGTTCTGCCCAGGCCGGCAACTACACGCTGATCGGCGGCACCGACGCGCTGACCATCAACAAGGCCGTGATCAATCTGAGCGGCACACGCGTGTACGACGGCAACACCGATGCCGATGCCAGCACCTTCGGCAACAACGGCGTGATCAGCACCGGCGTGAACGGTGAAACGCTCGCGTTGACCGGCGCCGGCACCGTAACGAGCGCGAACGTTGGTAGCTACACGGGTGGCAACTTCAACGCTGGTACGCTGGCACTGAACAGTGGCTCAGGCTCGGCCAGCAACTACACGCTGACCGGCGGCAACGACACCTTGGCGATCACGCCATACGTGTTGAATCTCACCGGCACGCGCGTGTACGACGGCACTACCGGCGCCGACAGCAGCCTGTTCGGCAATAACGGTGTGCTGACCGGCGTGAATGGCGAAACGGTGACGCTCAGCGGCTCCGGCGTGCTGTCCAGCAAAAATGTCGGTCAACAGCTGCCCTTCGCCAGCAACGGCCTAAGTGGCTACACGCTCACCGGCAATGGGTCGGCGCTGGGTGGCAATTACACGCTGACTGGCGGCACCGATTGGGTCACCATCACGCCGCTCGCCATCAACGTCGGTGCTGCCGGCCAGAGCAAAACCTACGACGGCGCCACCACCGCCGGCGTGACGCTGGCCAGCAATGGCGTGCTGCCGGGCGACACGGTGAACTTCCATGACGGCGCGGCCAACTTCGGTTCGCCCAACGCCGGCAGCAACGTGTCGATCGCCGTCAGCGGCATTACCGCAACCGGCGCCGATGCAGGCGATTACACCTTCAACACCACGGCCACTACGAGCGCAACGATCACGCCGTACGTGCTCAACCTCACCGGTACGCGTGTCTATGACGGGGGCACCGACGCGAACGCCAGCCTGTTCGGCAACAACGGCGTGCTGACCGGCGTCAACGGCGAAACGGTGACGCTCAATGGCTCCGGCGTGCTTACGAGCAAGGACGTGGGTACACAGCTTGCCTTCGCCAGCACCGGTTCGCTGGTGTTGGGCAACGGCTCCGGCCTGGGCAGCAACTACACGCTAACCGGCGGCACCGACTGGGTGAGCATCACCCCACTGCCGATTGTGGTCACTGCTACCGGCACCAACCGCATGTACAACGGGCAGGTGGGGGATGTGGTGTCGCTCACGTCCAACGGCGTGTTGCCGGGCGATGTGCTGAGCTTCGCGGATGGCTTGGCCATCTTCGGCAGTCCTTATGTTGGCAATGGCAAAACCGTCACCGTCAGCGGCATCACGGCGACCGGCGCGGATGCTGCCGATTACTTGATTACCGATCCGATCACCACCACCACGGCCGACATCACCGGCGCGGGCTTCAGCGGAAGCGGTGTGCAGGGCAGTTGGATCGCGCAGTTGCAGGGAGGCTTGCACCCGTCGCCGATTGCTACGCCATATGGTTTGGCCGACATGGATACGGTTGGCGTCTATAGCGGCAACCAGCAGTTGCGTCATCGCCCGATCGAACGCAACCGCGCTCGCGTCGACTTCCATTCTGGCCTCGCCTTGCAACTGCAGAACGGCGGTGTGCGTCTGCCCTCGGATGCATTGCCGCGATCGATCACACCAAGCTGTGCCACGCCAAGTTGTCTTACTGTCCCGGTGAATCCATGAAAACTGAGCCATATACGGCCACCCTGCGTCTTTCTTTGCTTTGCTCGGCGCTTGCCTTATGCATACCGGCTGTGCACGCGCAAACGCGCGTCACACCGCCTCAAACCAACAGCGGCCAGTTGTTGCAACAGATGCAGCCATCACCGCAGCAACCGTCATCCGATCTGGATCTGAACATCCAGAAACAGAAAGCTCAGCGTTCGCAAGACAACAGCAAGTTCTACGTGCATAGCATTCAGATCAGCGGCAATCAGCTGCTGCCTGTCGATGCCCTGCATGCATTGGTGGCTTCCGGCGAGGGACATGAGCTAAGTCTCAACGATCTGGACGATCTGGCGGAAAAAATCAGTAACTACTATCACGACCACGGCTATCCGCTAGCTACCGCTTATGTGCCAGCGCAGACCTTGCATGACGGCGTGGTGCGCATCGCGGTGATCGAGGCGCGTTACGGCAAAGTGGTGCTGCAAAATCAAAGTGCGGTTGGTCACTATCCGCTCAGCGCCACCTTGTCACCACTGCAGTCCGGAGATCCGGTGAGCGAATACGGCCTTGAGCGCAGCCTGCTGTTGTTGTCGGATGTTCCCGGGGCGCTGGTCAATTCCGTGATGCGTCCAGGTGACACGGAAGGCACTTCCGATCTGCTGGTGAACGTCACCTCGGCACCGCGTTACACCGGTACGCTGGGCATGGATGATTACGGTAATTCGTATACCAACCGCGTACGCTTTTCCGGCACCTTCGATGTCAACGGCTTGTTTCACCAAGGCGATCTGCTCGATGTTAGCGCGGTCAGTTCCGGCGCGGACATGAATTACGGTCACATCGGCTACCGCTATCTGCTGAACGGGCAGGGCACCACGCTGGGCCTGGGCCTGACCGGTCTCGATTACAAGCTAGGCAATGACCTCTCCGATCTGCAAGCGCACGGCACCGCCACCACGCAGAGCATCAATCTCTCGCAACCGTTTATCCGCAATACCGCAGGGAACCTTTACGCGCAGATCGAGTTCGATCACAAGCGGTTGTACGACGACATCGACATCGCCGGTATCGAAACCGATCGCCATTCCAACAGCTGGGTTGCTACGGTCGCAGGCGATCAGCGCGATGCAACCGGTGTCACCAACTTCAATATTAGCGGTGCATATGGCCGTCTCTATCTGGACAATTTCCAGACTTTGTTCTCCGACTACTTCGGTGCGCGCACGGCGGGTAGCTTCACCAAGTTCGATTACTCCGTGTCGCGTCTACAGCAACTGAATACGGGCAACGCGTTTTATTTTGGTTTTTCAGGTCAGTTGGCGAACAAGAATCTGGATACGTCAGAACAGTTCTATCTCGGCGGCCCCAATACCGTACGTGGTTATGACGTTGGTTTGGTTTCCGGCGCTGAAGGGAATCTGGCAACAATCGAGTTCCGTCACGATCTGACCATCGCGATGCTTCCCGGCCCTTGGCAGGCTTCGGCATTTGTCGACAGCGGGCACATCCAGGCTTACAAGACGACCTTCTTTCCCGGACCCAATAGCGCGCGGCTGAATAGCGCGGGCTTAGGTTTGCATTGGGCCGCTCCGCACGATTGGCTGGTCAGTACAAGTGTTGCCGCGCCCATTGGTAACAAGCCCGCGCTGGCTGGCCCACATGTCAGCACAGCGGCGCGGTTTTGGTTCCAGGTGCAAAAGGGGTTTTACTGAGCAAGGGCAGGGAAGAATGCAGCTTCGACACAGTTCCCACAACTATCACGATTAGAGGGGTTATCGTGAGAGGCTGTAGTCATTCTTCAAATGTCGGCTTTCGCCCCGAAGCGGGCATCGATTTATATAACTACGAAGTAAAAATAGCCATCTCAGCAACGTTCGACGCGCTACTCAGGTCGTCACAACACGTCCATATCGAGCTGGCGACGTCCCAACTTGACGGGTAAACGCAACGCTAAACGTACTGGCTGAGCTATAACCAACGCGTTCGGCAATCTGGGCGATGCCGAGATTGTCATCGCGCAATAGGCGCTTGGCGAGTGCCATGCGCCAAGCCAGTACGTATTCCATGGGTGCAAGGCCCACGGTTCGACTGAAACGCGAAAAAAAGGCGGAACGCGAAAGCGCAGCTTCGCTAGCAAGCTCGATAATCGTCCAAGGATGATTTGGACGCGCATGGAAGGCACGCAATGCATACGCCAATCGCTCATCGGCTAAACCGCGCGCAAGGCCCGGCGCTGTCGATATACCGGCGCTGCAGCGAAGCGCCTCGATCAAAAGCACTTCAAGTAGACGTTCAAGAACTAATTCCCGCGCCATGCGTTCCGCACGCGTTTCCTCGCCGACCAACTGCACCAATGTCGCTAAACGCCTCTCACCGCGAACGTGAATCACCCGTGGAAGGAGTTGCACGAGAAGCTCTGCATCTGGCGAACCGAAGCTGCAATGCCCTATGCGCATGCGAACGTCGGCTGCCCCATCTTGCCGCCCAACGCGGAAATGGCCGTCGCTTTTCTCGATAGGCGTTTCCGACGCGTCGCCTTTGGGCGGCTCCAAGCTTTCACTCACCAGACTATGCATTGCTGGAACCAAGACGAAATCGTCCGCTTCCAGCGTCATCGCGGTGTGCCCTTCCACCGTAAGTTGGCATTGGCCTTCCAGTAGGGCGCAGTAAAACGGCTCGCCAATATTGGAGCGACGAATCCGCCATGCACCGGCGCCCTCAACCAGTTTGGAGAAGCGCGCTACCGGTTGCAGCAGCACGACCACTTCAGCCAGGGGATCGACCACAGAAGGACTCTCGCGAAAGAATGCAGGACTTTAGATTGTAGTAGGTCTTGCCGCCAGAGCCTATCTTGGGCGTCTCCCCTCATCCAAACGGAGTTCACCATGCCCACCGTGCTCATTACCGGCTGCTCGTCCGGCTTTGGTCTGGAGACTGCGCGCCTATTCATTGACCGTGGGTGGAACGTCGTAGCCACCATGCGAAAGCCTCAGCCGGACGTTTTGCCCAGCTCTGAACGTCTAATCGTGTTGGCGCTCGATATCACCAATCCGGACAGCGTCGCTCAAGCGGTATCCAATGCGGGGCCAATTGATGTGCTGGTGAATAATGCTGGGTTTGGCGCGCCGATACCCGTGGAGCTGACTCCGCTGGAAACCGCGCGCGCTTTGTTCGAGACCAACACGCTTGGAACATTGGCGATGACCCAGGCCGTGCTGCCGCAATTCCGTGAACGATCTGCGGGTGTAATCATCAATGTGACTTCAACAGTCACACTCAGACCCTTACCGCTGGTTGGTGTATATCGAGCGAGCAAAGCGGCGGTAAACGCATTCACCGAATCGCTGGCCGTGGAAGTGGAACCGTTTGGCGTGCGCGTGCGATTGGTACTTCCGGGGCGTTCACCCGAAACGCGCTTCGGTGCCAATGCACGCGAGCACTTGTACGGCATGGATCATCCTGCTTACGCGCCGCTATTTCAGCGCGTTCTTGCCGGCTTTCAAGATACAACCGTACCGATCACCCGTGCGCCCGATGTTGCACAAGCTATTTGGCGCGCGGCCATCGATCCAACGGCACCGATGCGCATTGCCGCGGGCGCCGACGCCGAACTTTGGATGGCGCAAGCCAGTTAAGCGCGTTCGCTCGATCGGTTGTCGAACTGTAAACCATTTCAGAACTCGGCAGCCGAGGCGTGCAACGCACGTCTAAACCGCATCTAGCCCCCTCGGCGCCGGTTTGCTCGTTACGCTTTCCATGAGGGGAACCCTTGATAAAAGAACGTGTCTACCTCAATTAGCCACAACACCCGCGCTGACGATATGCGTAAGTTTGCGCGGGTAATTGGCTTGAATGAGGCTGTGCCATCAAACATTCCGAGCAGGGCCGACATCAACGAGAGGGCGCGCGAGCGCGCGGCCTTGCGTTACCCAATAGCGAAACGCGTGAGGCCTTGAGTCACAGGTGGTGGCGACAGCCGGCGTTGACGCGTCCGGCGCAGGTGCTCGTGCTGGCTTTGGTATTGGCGCTGCACATGCTGTTCGCGCTAATGCTGTGGTCTGCAATGCAGCCAGCACCTGTCGATAGCGATCAGGTGTTGATCGTGCGTTTACAGGATGACACCAGCATGCGGCGGACCGCGCCGCAGCCTGCGCCCCCCACGCTGCCCGAATTGGTGTCGTCGCAGCACGCGACGACACCACACGTTCGCACCGAGTCGTACGAGAAGCCTCGTCGTGATGCGATGGTCATGCAAGATCATGAGGTGGCACCTGCGCCGGCGTCCTCCGTGGCCACACCGGGCGCCACCAGTTTGTTCGCCATGGATGGCTCGATACGGTTACCGCCCGCGCCGGTGGACACAAGTGTCAAGGCCAAACCGACCAAGCCCGCGGACGATCGTCAGATCATGAAGCACGACAGCTACGTGCATTTCAAACCCACACGCTTCGATAAATATTTTCCGCCGCCGAACGAGACAGCGGGTGGTGCGGTGGGTCGCCATATAGGCGATGCGATCCAGGCAATTGCCAAAAGCATGTGCGATCCCGCCAAACGCAGTACGGCTTCCAACTTGCTGTGCGGCGCGCCTCCGTTACCGCCTTCGCCGAAGGATGCCGACGAGCGCCTCAATCTACCGTCGCCGTCGCTGGTCGGCGACCCGCATCCGGTCAAGCCATTGCCACTGTCGACCTGCATCGCCGACTACAACGACGGCAAGCCGCTGTCATATGGTTGCCCGATAAACACGCCTGACTTGGCCTTCCAAGCCGAAATGCGTGTATGCATCGATCTGTTCCGTGCAGGCAAGCGCCTCAAGACCTGGTGTCCAGCCGACACGCCCAAGCGCGCAGCCGCCGAGTCGTCCACGCCAGCGGCTTCCTCCAGCGTGGGTTCGCACTGAGCCCAGTACTTGATTTCCTACGCCGACGTCGCTCCCCGCGTTGCTCTATCATAGATCGAACCTTTTGAGTAACGGCATAAAATGCAATGACATAGGTCGATTTCCCGATTTAGATCGAACGACAACCTCTCAAAAGATGACGTGGTTACGCGGATACTTTGAAAAATGCGACATCGTTACGCGGATATTGCGCAAAAGATGATGCAGTTAGGGAATGAACTTGTCCCTTGTCGCGATTAGGGCGCGTTATCGCGGGTAGGTCCGCCTGCTACGTTGGCCTGGGTTAGGAATAGACACGGCTGTGGCTGCGGAAAGCTGACGGGCTTTACCTGCCTCGCCAGTAAGAATATTGCCCACGCCTCCCTTCCGCGCTTCTGACCCCTCAAACACCATTGTTTGTACATCGCCTTGAACACCATTGTTTGTACAAGCGGTACATACATTGGTGTTATGCCCAATCCAAAGAGCGATGACCCGAACAACCAGACGCTAGCCCAGATACGTTTCAAAGGCGACACTGCCGCGCAGAAAGTCCTCGCCAATACGCTTCGGCTCGACTCTGTTTCATCCGATGGCTTTGACACCGTGTTCTATCCGGGCGGTCATGGTCCCATGTGGGATCTGGCCGAAGACCCGGTATCGATCAAGTTGATCGAGTCGTTCTACAACAGCGACAAACCCATTGCCTTTGTCTGTCACGCACCGGGCGTACTCAGGCACGTCAAATACAAGGGCGAGCCACTGGTAAAGGGCAAGCGGGTGACTGGATTTACGAACACCGAAGAGGAAGAGGTGCAACTCACTAATGTCGTTCCATTCCTCGTGGAAGACGAGCTGAAAAAGCTTGGCGGCAAGTTCGAGAAGAAGGACAACTGGCAGGTATTCACCATCATCGATGGCCGCCTCGTAACCGGTCAAAACCCGGCATCGTCAACAGCGGGTGCGCAGGCCCTCATGAGCCTCTTCAAGTAAACGCGGTCAGCGACACTTTGTCGATGAGACGAGCCATGTTGATATCTCCCATTGAGTGAGGACGAACACTCAGCGGTGTTCGATGGAGATAGCTTGCGTAGATATGGCCTAGAAGACTTACGGCTCGGTCGAGGCACTCGTTCGATTTCAGCGAATGAGTGGCGAGATAGCTTTACGGAAGTCGGTTGGTACGGTTACCGCTCTCCCATCGCCGCTTTCGGTGTGGCTTGTCTCGTTTCACGATAACGCTTGAGAGTCACGTCAAAGCGTGCACTCCGCGATCGCCGGGCGCCAGGCAAGCGTCGTCGGCGCGCGTCAGCGCGCCGGATTTGGCCGTCTATTTCGACGGTTTGATCGCTATTTCTGCGATGAAGCTCTTCGCGCAGAAGGTGTGATCCATCGAGATCCCGATCGCGATCCGAATACCGTCGGCGTCATGCGTGAGGTATCGCTGCACCTGGTTCGCAGGTGCAGAGGGAATGTCATACAGGCCATCGGCGGTATAGCGCGTCTGCAGGATGGTGGCGTCGATGCAGTCTGAAGGATCAGTAATGATCTCCACGAACTCGGGGATGCCAGCCTCCGTGGTTGCGACACGAATCTGACTCACGCTCACACCCATGTAAGTGCCGCCGGGAAAAGTGATCTGAGTTCCATGGGGCGACGCCTGGGATGCGCTTCCCAGGCTGGAGGCAATTTCCGCTGCTGACATGGCCTGATGGCCTTTGACCAAATCCGTTGCTCGGTCAAAAAGCTCGGTGCTGGCCAAGCGTGCATTGCCCGCGTAGGCAGTGCCAGTGAAGGCGGCCCCGATCGTGAACACCGCCACCCATCGATTGACTGAAAACATACGCGCCCCGTCTCGACAAAGGCCGCAGGATACCGTCAATAGCCGCCTGTGGGTTCTTTTCGATATTTCTGCCAATCCAACATGGGAAGATCCTCCGAATGCTCACCTGATCTACTTAAGAAGGCGCGAGAACAGTTCGAGCGCAGATGCCCAGGCTCGTGAGTCGGCCCGCTGGCTATAGCGGATCGCCTCTGGCCGGTTGCGCTTGGCTGCCTCTTGATTTGTGAAGCTGTGGACCGTGTTGCCGTAGACGCTCATTTCCCAATCTGCACCTGCGCTGCGCATCTCTTCCTCAAACGCCGCCCGGTGACTCGCGGGGATGAAGGGGTCGTCGGCACCGATGCAAACGAGAACACTGGCTTTGATCTCGCCGCGGCCACATGGTGGGGCCTTGGTCGCAAGGCTCGTATGAAATCCAACGGCCGCCTTGATGGGAGCACCGGACCGCGCCAGTTCTATCGACATTGGAAAACAGAACCCGATGGCAGCGATGCGTGCAGGGTCCACCTCCGGTCGTGCGGCCAACGCGTTCAGTGCCGCGGAAGCGCGTGTCCTTGTGCGAGAGGGGTCATCAAACAGTGGCTGGAGCACGGCCATGGCTTCCTGCAACTCATCTATAACCAGAGCATCGCCATGCAAGTCGCAAGCGAGTGCCACGTAACCCAATGAAGCAAGCCTCTGTGCGCGTTCAATCGCGCGAGCATCAAGCCCAAAAGCCTCCGGAAACACCAGTATCCCGGCTCGAGGTTCAGCCGCGTCTTCAAGCACGAGTTGGCTACGCATCGATAGGCCATCGGCTTGGTAGGTTAGCGTCTCCCGTTTCATCGGGCGCCTCGTCTAGAGGAGTTTGGAAAACCGTTTCTGCTGCGGTGTATCGACGATGCACGGACCGAATGGCCTTGGTCTCACTCCGCCCTGTGTCGACCTCAGGCGAGAGATAGCCGCCGCGCTAGAGGCCTAGATCGCTTAGGCCCGGATGATCGGAAGGTCTTGGACCGCTGCGATCCCAGTGAAACTTGCGGTCATCATTCCTGATGGGAAGATCATTGATGCACGCGTGGCGCTGCTCCATGAGGCCGGCATCGTTGTAGTGCCAGTTCTCGTTCCCATAGGAACGAAACCAGTTGCCGCTGTCATCGTGCCATTCGTAGGCGAAGCGCACGGCAATGCGGTTGTTGGTGAACGCCCAAAGCTCTTTGATGAGGCGGTATTCGAGTTCGCGTACCCACTTTCGCTGCAAGAACGCAACGATCGCCTGGCGACCCACAAGAAACTCGCTTCGATTGCGCCAGCGACTGTCTTGTGCGTAGCCAAGCGAGACCTTTTCAGGATCGCACGTGTTCCAACTGTTCTCTGCGATGCGGACCTTTTGTATGGCCGATTCATGAGTGAAGGGTGGCAACGGGGGACGGGACTCAGACATGACTATTCTTCCATCGAGAAGAGGCGCGAAGCAGTTGGTGCCTTCGGCATGACATCCTTTCACGGAAGGCTTTCAGCATGGGCGGCAACGCCGCCGTGCAAGTCCATTTCGAATATCTGCACTTGTAGCTCTTGCGAAGGCCAGCTTCTGTTGGAAAACACCGATCCCTTTCTAAACCTACGACATTGTTCGTAGCCCGTGACGTTAGACGTTGAGCTTTGGCGACGTCCTAAATGAGTCGGCCTACCCTGGGGTAGGCCGATCCTTTCCATGTCTAGAAGGCATGAGATGTGATTCGCCACATTCGCGAATGAAGCGGCCGAGGTGAACGCGATTTCAGCAACAGTCGACACGCCTAATTTGCGTCACCTCGTCACATCAAACTCCGATCAAGCTAGATCTGCGACTGACCGCCGTCGACGACGAGTTCAATGGCGGTGATATAGCTCGCTTCGTCGGATGCAAGGAATGACATCGCACTCGCAATCTCGTCTGCCGTGCCAGGACGACCCAGTGGCGTGACTTCCGAAGCCTGCGCCACGAACTGCTCGATCTGCTCCTCGCTAAGCCCTAGCTCGGACTTGTACGCAGGCGTGACAACGGTGCCGGGAGCGACGATATTGACGCGAATGCCTCGACCCTTGAGGTCAACGGACGCCGTCCGTACAAACGAACGCAACGCTGCCTTCGTGGCGGCGTAGACGCCAAACGCGGGGAAAGCCTTGATGCCGGCGATTGAGCCGGTGATGACGATCGAACTGCCTGAACGCATCAGTGGCAGCGCCTTTTGAACCGTAAAAAGCGTGCCCTTGACGTTGATGTCGAAGTACTTGTGAAACTGTGCCTCGGTGATTTCACCCACGGGCACGAACTCTCCGCCGCCGGCGTTGGCGAGGAGGATGTCCAGCCGGCCTTCGGCCGATCCGATGATCTCGAACACGCGATCGAGATCGGCGTTCTTTGAGATGTCGCCTTGAATGGCCGTGGCGTGGTGACCGATCTCCGCGATGGCTGCATCCAACTCACCTTGGCGTCGACCGGTGATGTAGACCTTGGCCCGTTCAAGGGCCAACCGCTTGGCCGCCGCAAGTCCGATGCCGGAGCTGCCGCCTGTGACAAGTGCGACTTTACCGGCGTGCCGCTCGGCGTTGATTTTGGTGCGATCGAGGGTGTTCATGTGCTCTCCAGAGGGGTGTGCGCCCAATGAGCCCAGATTATGGGTATCTATTGTTATGGATAAATGGGATTTCTATGGTTTGTTTATCCATGTATGTGGACAATGGAGAAACGCGAGGAGTAGCCATGGATCACCTGCAAGCCATTCGAGTCTTCTGCCGCGTCGTTGAGACAGGCGCCTTCAACCGCGCGGCCCAATCGCTCCACATGCCCAATGCCACCGTGAGCAAATGGATCCGGTCCCTGGAAACGCATCTTGGCGTGGCACTTCTCGAACGAAGCACGCGCCGCGTGCACGTCACCAACGAAGGCTCGGCGTACTACGAGCGCATGTGCGCTTATTGCTGGCCGAGTTGGACGACGTCGAATCCACCCTGGGTCGCACCCATGCCAATCCGCGAGGTCGTCTACGTGTGGATACCGGCGGCTCGACAGCAAGCGGCATTCTCACCCCAGCCTTGCCAGAGTTCAGGGAACGCTACCCGGACATCCACGTGGAGATCGGAGTGACCGATCGCGTGGTGGATGTCATTGGCGAAAATGTCGACTGCGCAATCCGCAGCACCGCCAACGACCTCTCACTCATTGCCCATCGCATTGGCAAACTCCGCTGGACGACCTGTGCAAGTCCAGCCTACCTGGCGCGCTACGGTGCGCCAGACCATCCAAACCAAATCCTCACTGGAAACTACCCGGTGGCGGGATACTTCTCCGCACGCACTGGAGCCGTTCAACCGCTCCACTTTCGCGACGGCGGCCATCCTTTTCAGTTCGAGCCTCGCACAAGCGTGATGGTCAACGAGAGCAACGCGCACCTGGCAACCGCCCTGGCGGGCCTCGGGCTCATTCATACTCTTGATTTCATGGTGCGCCCCGCGATCGAACGGGGTGAACTGCTACCGATCCTGGAGGCTTGGCGTCCAGAGCCTTTGGACGTCTATATCGTGTACGCACCCAGTCGGCAGTTGAGCGCCAAAGTCCGCGTGTTCGTTAGCTGGATCACTGAAGTCTATACACGGTATCAATAAATTCCTCCCATCAACTGGTTGCCATCAAACCAACCACGAGTTCGCCCGCTGGAATGCAATGGCAGATCGTCTCCGGATCGTCGTGCGGGCGGCGAATTTCCAAAGACGCTCCGCTCCAGGAAACGTGTCGATGTCAGGTCCATCCAGCACCAGCTCGACAGAGCCGCTGAGCTGAAGCAACGTCCCTCGCTCGAAGTCAAGAAATGCCAGGCCTGCACGTGGGTTCACGGCAAAGTTTCCCAGCGTGTTGAAAAATCGATTGCCCATGTAGTCCGGTACGGTGAGCAAGCCGTCCTGGCCGAGACGTATGAAGCCGGGCGGTCCTCCTCGATGTGATACGTCAACCTGACGGCCCAACTCCGGGAGATCCACATACGATGCGACAAAGAAAGTCTCCGCGCTCTCAATAAGAGATCGCGCTTCGTCATCCAGCGTGCTTAGCTCTTCGCGTTGATCTTCCGGAACGCTCGGCGGAGGACCGACCACGAGGCGTCTCACCTTGATGTACTTCGGACAGTTGCCGAACACCTGCGCGGTGCGAATATCTACTTGAGAGGGCGATGACTCGATCACCTTTCCGTTCAATCGGTATCGTCGTCTCGTTGCAAAGTCGATTCCCAGCAACGCCAGCGATGCGCCGGCGACAACTCCCTGTCGAGCAGGATCCGTTTCTGAAAGAGCCGCGTGGACCCGAAGCGTCGTTACATTGGGCGAGGATAGAAAGCCCGGAATTCCTGAGGCCACGGTCGCCCAGACGTCACCCTCGTCGTCGACTGCCCCAATAACCAGGAAACTCAGGCCAGCGAAGAAGAGACGCTGTTGCTCACTCAACTGAGTGTGAAAGATTCGGCTCTCCAACCCTTCGAACACCACGTCCGCCCCAATCGTGCGCTGCAGGGCTCTTTCGCCGCCGTGCCATCGAACTACCTTGTCCACTGAAGATATTCCCCATGTTCACAGATCATGCGGCGTTCGACGTTCATGGTTTGTATCTCTTTCAAGAGCGCGTTTTAGCGCGCTTGCCAAGGACTTGAGAACATAGCCAGAAGCAGCGGGTCCGTGCTTGATGATTCGCGGGATATTTGAATCTTCCCACGGAGGTTCGCCTTCTTTTGCCAGTCGTGCCGTTTGCTATATGTGCCATGCGCCTGAGAGCGCATATGATCACTCGACGAATGCGGCTCCCATATAACCGGAGGCCTTAGCCATGAGCCACGTTGTTTCCGTCAACGTCGGTCTGCCCGCGGATGTGAAGTGGCGAGGCCAGATCGTCCGCACCGCGATTTGGAAGCGGCCTATCGACGGCCGGGTGATGGCTCGTCAACTCAATATCGATGGCGATGCCCAGGGTGATCTTCAAGGACACGGCGGCGTCCATCGTGCAGTTATGGTCTACCAGACCGAGTCATACCGTTACTGGGAGAAGGTGCTGCAACGTACTCTCGACGAGTATGGAATGTTTGGTGAAAACCTGACGGTCGATGGCCTTCAGGATGATGAGGTATGTATTGGTGACAGGTATCGCATCGGTGGCGCTCTGTTTGAGGTGTCACAACCCCGCGTTACTTGTTATCGCGTCGGTATCCGTTTGGATGAACCCCGTATGCCCTCGTTGCTCGTGTCGCATCGGCGACCGGGATTTTATTTTCGAGTCGTTGAGGAAGGGGAGATTGGATCAGGCGACGAGATAGTTCGTGTTGCACAAGGCCAGCAAAGGATCACGGTGGCCGATGCAGATGCGCTTCTGTACTTGCCAGGGCACCCGAAGGAGCGGCTGCGCCAGGCCTCAAGCGAGCCGGCTTTGAGTCCGGGATGGAAGCACTCATTCGATGCTTTGCTCGCGAGTGCGAACACGTCAGCGGGCAATGCAGGGCTCGCTCCGGCTACGCCACCGGTTGCGTGGCCTGGGTTTCGTACTTTGAAGGTTGCCGATGTCATTACCGAGAGCAGCGACGTCAAATCAATACTTTTTGCCGCGATCGATCTGCCCGTGCTCCCACTGCCGCCGGCGGGCTCCTTTGTTGTGCTGCGCGTTCCCGCGCTCTCCGGTACGAGCAAGATCACCCGAAGCTATTCACTATCCAATGTCGGTGAGGATGGCCTTTATCGCATCAGCGTGAAGCGGGGTAGTGGTGAAGGAAGCCAGTACATTCACGACAATATTTCGGTGGGTGACCTGGTAGAGGTCAGTGCGCCGCGCGGAAGCTTTCTGCTCCAACCAGGCAACCAACCGATCGTGTTCCTCAGTGCTGGCATAGGCATCACGCCAGTCCTTGGCATGCTCCATGAACTGGTTTCCAAACGTGCGGCGTTGGAGCGCGATATCTATTGGATCTATGGAGCGCGTAATGGCGCTGAGCAACCGTTCGGCACGGAGGTGCGGCAGTTACTCAGCGAGTTACCTCACGTCAAATCCCTCGTCGCCTATAGTCAGCCTCGGCCAAGTGACCAACCAGGCAAGGACTTTGATGTCGCTGAGCGCATTGATGCGTCACTACTTAAGCGAATCGGTATTCCCACCGCTGCGCAGTTTTATCTGTGCGGGCCATCAGGGTTTATGTCGGGACTCATCGATGGATTGAAGGGCATCGGCGTCGCCAGCGAATCTATTCACACGGAAGCGTTTGGCAGTGAAGCCGCGTTGACGCCCGGTATTGCGGCTGGCCCTATGCGATTGCCACACCCGCCCGAAGGCGATCAAGGGGACGGGCCAAAAATCTCCTTTGTTCGAAGCGGCCTAGTCGTCCCGTGGTCAGATAAATATCAAAGCTTGCTTGAGTTAGCGGAGGCCTGCGACGTTCCCGTGAGATGGTCGTGTCGAGCCGGAGTTTGTCATACCTGCGAGACGGCGCTTATTGAAGGACACGTTCTCTATGACCCGGACCCCGTGGACGCACCGGGTTCCGGCAACACGCTCATTTGTTGTGCTCGGCCTTCAGGGGACATCGGTCTTGACTTGTAGTTATCCAGTGATGGTTTCCTTCAGTCTGACCAGCTCACGATTGAGTTGATCCAACCTCTCGTATGGCTGCTTTCTCGTCTGAATCATGCCGGCAGTCCGCTCTCCAGCAAAGCCAACTATGGCGCCGTGCGACAATGAGGCCACTTCTAAGTCTCAGCGATGACAGCTGTTTCGACCATCAACTTTCTCGTTGCAAGAAAGGAAAAGGGTCGGCTCGGCTCTCGCTGCAAGCCCGCAAACCTTAGGGGTGCGCCGCATGGACTGCGTCTTCAATGACCTTCGTGACCGCATCCGGATGGGAGATCATCACTACGTGGGATCCTCCCGGAACGACGACTGTGCTGCGCGATCTGGCGCGTTTGGCCATGAAGTCTTGGGCCCTGGGGACGATGTTCTTATCCAGACTTCCATAAATGAACCAAGATGGCGCTGACTTCCAAGCAGGCGTCCCCTGCAGCTTGTCGTGTAGCGCTGCATCGGTGACCGGCCTCTGTGAAACCGCCATAGCCTGTGCCTTCTCCAACGGCACGTCCGCAGCAAACTGGTCCGGCAGGCGATCCTGCTTGATATAGAGGTCTTTGCCGCCGTCACTGAGACTTACCGGCGGGGCGAGAGCCGGGCCCAGCGTGGCACCCGGAAAATGGTCGCTGATATCTGCCGCGCTCTCTCCCGTATCGGGCGCCAACCCGTCGACGTAGACCAGGCCTTTGACGTGGAGATTCCCCGAGCCGGCGGCGGTGATGACTTGGCCACCATAGGAGTGCCCGACCAAAACGACGTCGCCGGGAATGCTCTTGAGAAGATCAGTGACACTTGTGGCGTCGATTGCCAAGCTCCGCAACGGCACGGCAACAGCGACCACCTTGACGTGATCTCGCAGAAGCAATTTCACCACACCATCCCAACTGGAGGAGTCGGCGAATGCCCCATGCACGAGAACCACGGTCACGTCGGCCGCGCTGGAGCTGACGGGCGTGGCAGCCCGAACGCTCGCTGTCCCTATGCCAAGCACGATCCCCGCAGCGCCTATGGCAGCTAGAAGAGCTTTCATATCTGCGAACCTCGATCAGATGAATGTTGGCCTCGCTTACCGCCGAAGACATCACGTCAGACGGTGCGTCTGAAGGCCATTTGATGGGGCCCCATCAACGCGTCGTGCGTTGCTGCGCTTACTTGAGACCGTCATAGACGATCTTTGTGAAGAAGTCCGGACCGATGACGAACTTTCCAAACGTCGCGTCGAACGCAGCGGTGGGTTTTGCCGCGACCACATCGGCCAACGATTTGCCTTGCTTCTTGAGCGCAGCGACGTTGTTGCGGATGCCGACCAGCATGTCGCGGAAGGCAACCAGATCTTTTCGAGTTCCTACAGGCCCGTGGCCGGGAACGACAACCGTCTTGTCCGTGATGACGGCAAGAATCTCATTATCGACTTTGATCATCCCGTCGATGCCGCCGCCTTGCTCGTTGTCGATGAAAGGGTAGACGCCGTTCCAGAAGAGATCGCCCAGCACAACAACGTCCGCCTTCTTGAAGTAAACGTACAGGTCGCTGTCCGTGTGTGCAGGGGCGACCGGTGTGAGTACGATGGTTTCGCCGTCAAAGTGGTAGGTCTTTGGCGAATTGATCACGACGGTCGGCATACCGTCGGGTGCCATCTGCTTGAACGTGTACTTCCAGTCATCGACTCGCGTATCTGTCGAGAGATGCTTGACGGTATTGGTGGTCGCAACGATGGTGGCGCCCGCTTCGTGGAGCCATGGGTTCCCGTCCGTGTGGTCCCAGTGATAATGCGTGTCGACAAGATACTTCAGCGGCGCGTTGCTGATCTTGGCCAAGGCGCCCTCGATGCTGGACTTCGACAGTGAGATCCCGCCATCGACCATAAACTTTCCGTCGGAACCGGTAAGCACCGTGATGTTTCCACCGGAGCCCGACACCATGGTGAGATTTCCCCGCAAGGGAGTCAGCACGATGTCTGGCTTCGCGGCCGCCTCATTGATCGTGGTGACAGGACTTATTGCCGGCACCTGTGCGATTGCCGTTGTAGATGGAAGGATAAGCAACAGAGCTGACCCAACCGTCGAAAGCCCTGACATCACTTTTTGCCTGCGGATCGTCATCAACATGGTCGTTCTCCTGCGTGATTGATCACAGGTAGCTTTGCGTTGGGACTTCTATTTCTTGACTCGTCTGCTCAGAAAGTCTCGTATGAGTGGAACGACGACGTCCGCCTTGTCTTCGAGGGCAAAGTGACCCGTGGGAATCAAATGGAACTCCAGCTCCTTGAGATCCTTCTTGTAAGGGTGAGCACCATCGGCCGGGAAAATGAAGTCGCGCTCTCCCCAGACAATGAGAGTCGGTGGTTGATGTTTTCGGAAGTACTCCTGAACCTTCGGATAGAGAGGCAGATTCGTGCGGTAGTCGTACATCATGTCGAGCTGGATATCGGCGTTGCCGGGCCGATCGAGCAAGGCTTGGTCGTGGACCCAGTTATCCGGCGATATGCGGGTCACGTCATCGACACCGTCTGTGTACTGGAATTTGGTGGTTTCGAGCGTGAATAGCTTCAATAGTGCCTTGGCGTTCTCATCGGTCCGTTCCGCCCAATATTTCTTGATGGGATCCCAAAACTCCTTGAGTCCCTCGTCGTAGGCGTTGCCGTTCTGCACAATCAGCGCAGTGACCCGATCGGGATGCTTCAGCGCGAGACGCCAACCAACGGGCGCGCCATAGTCCATGACGTACATGGCGTAGCGTTTGATGCCCAGTTTCTCAAGCAAATGATCGACCAGTTCCCCGTATCGATCGAACGAGTAGGTAAACGACTTACGGTCCGGCATGTCGCTTTGGCCGTAGCCGGGATAGTCCGGTGCAACGACGTAGTAGTCGTCTGCGAGCGCAGGAATGAGGTTACGGAACATATGCGAGGAGGTTGGAAAGCCGTGAAGCAGTAGCACACTCGGTTTGTCTTTTGAGCCAGCCTCTCGATAGAAGATATTGATGCCGTCGATCTTCTCGATGCGGTGATGCGTCACGGGGATTTCCCGCGTCTCACTGGATTTTTCGCTGTTCATCGAACGTCTCCTGAGCTACCGGTCTATTCGTTAGCGTGCGGATTCGCAGCGGCGCTTACGCGTTCGCGAAGTCAAGAAGATCCTTGTTGAGTCGCTCGCCGTGCGTAGCGAAGAGCCCATGTGGCGCGCCCTGGTAGACCTTGAGCGTCGCGTTCTTCACGATCTTGGAGGAGAGCATCGCCGAGTCAGCGATGGGGACAATCTGATCGTCATCGCCGTGGATGATGAGGGTTGGCACGTCGATCTTTTTGAGATCTTCGGTGAGATCCGTCTCCGAGAACGCCTTGATGCAGTCGTAGGAGCCTTTCAGGCCCGCTTGCATAGACCAGAGCCAGAAGCTATCGCGAACACCCTGTGAAACTTTTGATCCCACGCGATTGGCACCATAGAACGGTGCACTTAGATCCTTGTAGTACTGCGAGCGATCGTTCATCACGCCCGCGCGAATGTCGTCGAACACGCTGATCGGAAGGCCACCAGGATTGGCAGGTGTCTTTAGCATCAACGGAGGGATGGCAGCAATGAGAACGACTTTCGACACACGTTTGGTGCCATGGCGGCCGACGTATCGAGTCACCTCACCACCGCCTGTGGAGTGGCCGACAAGAATGATGTCCTTCAAATCCAGCGTCTCGACCAGTTCTGCCAGGTCGTCAGCGTAGGTACTCAGGTCGTTTCCTTCCCAAGGCTGATCAGATCGCCCATGGCCACGTCGGTCGTGAGCGACACCGCGAAAGCCATGGGAAGCCATGAGGAACATTTGGTTATCCCACGCGTCCCCCATCAGTGGCCATCCATGGGAGAACACCACGGGTCGACCTGTGCCCCAGTCTTTGTAAAAGATGCGGGTACCGTCTTTTGTAATGACCGTGCGCTTAGCCGGAGAGTTTGCGTGACCGCTCACAGTGTTCGCTCCCGTCGCAGTGTTCCCGGTGGTCGGTAGCGTGGCGGCGGCAGCGGCAACGATGCCGCCGACGACGAAGTTGCGCCGCGTGGCTAACATGACGTTGGATTTCATGGGCAAGTACCTCTTGAAGAGCTATAGCTGCCGATAGGGGGGAATCATTGAAGGGACGCCTGGGCATATGTGGGCGAACAGCTCTTGCGCCTGACGCTATATCGGGCGATTCGCGAGTAGTGCTCCCATGCCACGCACGGAACTTTCGACTTGAGGCAGTGGCTATCTGCCAGGGTGATCATGTTGCTCGCGGCCTTCCCACAGGCTTTGAATGCACCTTACGGTTCGTTCGCTTGCATAGATTGGATAAACAACGGCCATTTGCAGAAAAGCCTGAATAGCTTGCCGCCGTTGGTCTAACCGTGAGCGGCTACCGCCCAATCGGTGTCGTCAAAGGGACCGTCCACATAGCGCGCAAATTCCGCGCGACGCCAGGCCGATGGGCTTGCCTTGACGCGGCGCGAAAAAACGCGAGTGAAGTGGCTCTGATCCGAGAATCCAGCGGCCGATGCGATGGATGCCAGTGACTCATCCGTGTTACGCAGAAGCCCCTTCGCCAGATCTATACGACGATTCAGCAGCCACTGATGAGGCGTGCATCCTGTGGTGTTTTTGAACAGGAAAGAAAAATGACTGGGGGAGAGCGCGCATGCGCACGCCAAGTCGTCCACGGAGAGCCTGCCCTCAATCTTTGCGGACACAATCGTGTTGACCTTGCGTATTTGCCAAGGCGCTAGTCGATCACGATCAAAAGTCGACTTCGTTCTTACATGGCAATAGTTGCGGGCCACGTGGGTCACGACCGCATCCATGACCTGCTCGGCGTATGAGACGGCAGGTTGAGCAGGCGAGTCCAGCAGCGGGAGACTGGCGAGAGCGAGATACTTCAGGATAGGGTCGGACAGCGATAGCCGCGCGGGCATACCCTCTAGCAGTTCCAAGCTTTGCCCTTCCGTGTCACCGGCGAGGTTCTCAACAAGGGACTTCGGGAAATGAAACTGTACGCAGTTGAGCGTCCGCCGAACGATGCTGTTCCAGCAGTGCGATCGGTCGTAAATGCCGATCATGCCTTCGGACTGAAACGGAAGGGCGACACGCTGCGTGCCGCACCACATATCGTGCCCAAGGTAGTTGGCGAGATAGACGACCACGGTGAACATCGACCGGTGTGGAAACGATCCACAGACGACCTCGTTGCTCGAATCGATGCGATCGTGATTGATGACGCAATGCCGTGAAGGGATCGAAACACCTGAGCGTAGAACGCTCTGTCCACGGTTGCATTGAAACATCAAACTCAGGTGGGTGATTTCATCCGCACACATGACACACCCCCATCGTTGCTAGAGGCTAAGTGTCCCTGATGGTTCGAGAGCAGCCGATTCTGGGCGGTAATTAGCGTGGACTGCTTTTCCGTTGCAGACGCTGGCGAGGTGGGCGAACTTCGCCTCGGCCATACACCTGCCAAGCCGTATGCCAATCCTCACTGAGCGTTAGTGCGGGGCTTGAGGATTGGGAAGAAAATCTTGCCTCAATTTGGCCATTCAGAGAATGACCAAATTTGGCAACGCACCGCATCATCTTGTGCAAGGATGGACTTGTCACAGGCTTTCAAAGACGGTGGGCAGGACTGCGAAGTGTTGCGGGGGCACCTGGTGGAAAAGGGCCCTGTGATCAGCCTTTTCGGGAGGCAGGAGTCGCCGGCTCGGCGCGCCGTCAGCTTGATGCAAGATAGGTTACGTGCTGAACGCAAACGCGAGAAGTTACCCACGACTGACTACGCATAATTGCGAAAAGGGGAGGCTCTCGATGGATCGCTATGGTGCGATGAAGATCTTCGTGAAGGTCGCCGAATGCGAGAGTTTGGCGGAGGCCGCTCGCACCCTTTTTATGAGTGCCTCGGCGGTTACGCGTTCCATCACTTACCTGGAAGAACAAATCGGCACACGCCTGTTTGTTCGCACGACGCGCGCGCTGAAAATTACCGAGGCCGGTGCGCGCTACCTTCAAGATTGCAGGCGCATCCTTGCCGATATCGAAGCCTCGGAGTCAGCTGCCGCTGCCGCCTTTTCAACACCGTCCGGCAAACTCACCGTTACGGCGCCAGCGCTTTTTGGCCAGCTGTACGTGCTTCCCATTCTCCTCGATTTTCTACAGCAACATCGACGAGTGGTCGGGCATGCACTCCTTACGAACCGCGTCACTGACTTAGTCGCTGAGGAGATTGATGTGGCGGTGCGCATCGGCCACCTGCCTGACTCGGACTACCGAGCCATGCTCGTTGGATCCGTGCGAAGCATCGTCTGTGGATCGCCGTCTTATTTCGCGGCGCATGGTGTACCCGAGACGCCGTCGGACCTGCTTGGCCATAATGTCATTGCTGTTGATGACGTTTGGAGACCTCAGGATTGGGCGTTCACCAACCCAGGCCAGACAGTGACGGTGAGTCCACGCTTGCTGTGCAGCACCGATGAGGCAGCTGTTGCCGCCACCATGGCAGGATGGGGTTTGACCAAGATCATGGTCTACAAAATTGCGTCGCCTCTCGTCGAAGGGCGCCTGCAACCGGTCCTCTCCGAATTTGAAGGTCCGCCACTCCCGATCCACGCGCTTATTCCAGAGGGGCGGCATATGTCTGCCAAGGTCAAACTCTTCCTGGAGATGCTGGTCGAGAGACTGAGGCATAACGCGGCTCTCAACTAGCGCGGCCAGGTGACAACAGTGCAGCGTGACATCCGTGCTCGAAGGCAAACGTCTCGAGTCGACCTGCACAGGTCACTTTAAGAACCGCAACGCCTTTGTCCAATCGTCGGTGGTTCAAACAATACGTCGGCATGGACCGGCGCCAAACTTTGGCTCGACATTCAGCCCGAATCGGCAGAAGACGGTTAACCGGTAAGCGATGCGTGCGTATGCAGTGCGGAGAATGCCGAGGAACGAAGATGGGATCGAGGCTTGTGGATCTCTGGAGCTACTGTGCGACGCAGCAAGCTCGAACCGGATCGGTAGAGGGTAGCCAATGAAGATCTATCTGATCTCGCTCGCCGTGGGGCTTCTCGTCGGGCTTATTTATGGCGTGCTTGATGTCAGATCACCTGCGCCACCTATGGTCGCGCTCGTCGGGCTGGTGGGGATCCTGTTGGGTGAGCAGGCCGTGCCGATCGTGAAGAAGTTGCTGCAGGGTCAGCCTGTCACCGTGGCTGTCTGTTCCAAAGAGCTACGTGCACACACGTTTGCACAATTGCCGAGCGTGAACGATTTGAAGCCACACAGTGGGGAGAGGTAGGTCATCGTGAAGCGGCGCAGATAACGACGGTTCAATCACCTATGGACAAAGCCATGGATAAGACGTTGGCGGTAACTGTTCCAGATGGCACGTTCTCGGCCTATGTGGCTCGCCCCAAGTCCATTGAAGGGCCGGTCGTGGTGCTCCTTCAAGAGGCCTTTGGCGTCAACGCGGGCATCCGCCATATTGCAGGTGAGATGGCGAAGGAAGGGTTTGTCACGGTGTGCCCGGACTTGTACTGGCGAGTTGCGCCGGGCATTGAGCTATCGGATCACATCGAGGCCGAAACCAAGCAGGCATTTGAGATTTACGATCAGCTTGATATCGGCAAAGCCGTCAACGACGTCCAATCGACGGTCGATGCGGCACGCCCACTGTCCTCGACACACAAGGTCGGAGTCATGGGCTTCTGCCTGGGTGGACTACTCACCAACCTTATGGCTGCTCGCCATCATGTGGACGCCGCCGTGTCCTACTACGGCGGCGGCACGGAGCGATATGTCGACGAACTTCACCGAATTGAAGGGCCGCTGCTCATGCATCTGGCGGGAGACGATGAGTACATGCCTCCCGCTGCACAGAAGAAGATTCAGGCAGCCCTATCCAAATGCCC
>CAJCJD010000115.1 GCA_903970555.1 Vulcanimicrobiota bacterium | reverse complement strand
CGAAAAGTTGTTCAGGTAGCTCACGCTTACGCGCGCCGGCTTGCCGGGCGAACCCGCTTGAAACATCAGGTTCGTCGCCGCGCTGTTCACCAGCGACCAATTCAGCTGGAATTCCTGCGGGTCGGTCATGCCGAGCACATGCTGCTCCAGCGTGGCGATGGAGCCGCCCGATGTGAAGACGACGATGCGTTGCGAACCGCCCTTGTCGACCAGCTTGGTTAGTGCGGCACCACAGCGTTTGCGCGCCATCAATGACTCCTTCGAGGGTATTTCCGACAAGCGCGATTCGAATCCTGTGCGTTGTCAATGACCGGTTCGTCGCGTACTCCGGCCCTTCGCAACCTGGCAACTTTGAAATGCGAATTGGTGGCAACTTTCAGACGCGTAGGGACGGCAGGTTTGGAGTACGCATGGGTGGCAATGTTCGTGCGAATACACAACTTACGAGTTTTCACTCGCTGAGGGCAGCGGTCAGCTCGCAAAGAGCGCGGTCGATCTCCTCTGCACGCTGTCCCCGCCGATCGGGCAAGTAACTGATCATCACGGCCGGACATAACTTGCAGGCACCAAGGGCATTCCAGCAATCGCATCCTAGCTTGCCCTTCTGCTCCAGGTGCTTTTCCAAAGCGTCCGATATCCACGACAGCGTGGCGACCTCTAAACGCTGGGCTGCTACTGTATCGCCAGTGCGTGAAGCAAACTCTGCTGCCTTTCGAAACACGGGTTTGAGCCAGGAAGACAGAGACTGCGCAGTTGGCGGTGCCGATGGATCAGCGCGTCTTGTGCAGGGAGCCGGGATCAACAAGTCAATCAGATAGGTGTCGGGTTGGTTGGCGACGAAGGCATCGTACGCACTCGGAGCGGCCGGAAAGAGTAAGCCCAATAAGGTAGCGAGCGATGCCATCAGGAATACCTCTTGACGCTGCACCTTCCGGTTCGGGACGACTATGCTCCAGATGTCGTGGCCCGACCTTGTTGAGGGCATCCTGTGGACATTTTTTAGCTGGGTCGCGCCGATTTCAGTTGCTTTTAAAGTACCAAGGTACGCGAGATTGAGCAATATACAGGCCGTTGTGTTCTCTAAGGGCGAACCCGCCGCGTGAACAAGGTAACCCCATTCTTTCATTGTGATCTGCGCTTCCCGCTTGGCAGGCGGCGGAACGCCGGCCACGCGCTCTCGTGCAGCTTTTATCCCACGTCGGCTTTTCAAACATGGGTTACCCAATATGAATGCTTGACTGGACCAGCTCTGGAACAATGACGATAAAACCGTGAAGGTATGCTCCTGCGTGCGTGCCGACGGCGCCTTACTAAATGGGCTCCACCTGTGCGGCGTACCCTGCGTCTGCGATGGCAACCATATATTACGTGGCGTTGGGTCGGCAAGGAAATCATCGAATGCGTTCACATCTGCGGTCGTCATTTGCGAGAGGGCGATGCCACGTTGCGCGACGCACCACAACAAGACTTTTTCGATTTGCTGCTTATATGCCTTGCGCGTATTAGGGTTCTGGCATTCCTCCAGCCATTGCGAAATCGCTTCAAGGTCATTATTGGCATCGATAAAGGAATGGCGTTTGTCGCGCTCGTCTCTGAAGAGGGAGCCATCCAGGCTGGCAGGGAGACGCAACTGATCCATTGGTACAAAGTAAGTCAAATTCACCGAATCTGGTCGCCGTTGCTCTACGTTGGCGATACAGCCTGATATGAGGCCCGTAGGCGGTGCATGCGCGTTGCGGACGCAAACGGCGCCCCAGCCTGCGCAGTCGCACCAAAGTCCTTGATTGGCTTTACCCGGAGTGGGAGCAATGCCGGGAGGGCCAGCTACAAGGATTCGGGGTTGCCCATTTTTATCCGTGAACGTTAGCGTTGTCACGGCGGGAAAACTAGACAAGATTGCTGGTGATAGCAGCGGTGCGAACTTTGTGTGCAACTCCCGCGCCCTCGAGCGATCAATACCGTAAAGCCCTGCGTCCGGCAACAGCCGCGCCTGCGCGTGCCAATCGTCAAATGCCGCTACAGCAGCATGGAAGCTCGCCAGCAGATAGCCCACCCATGCAGCGGCGTCGATGCTTGCCCCCTCCGGCCATTGCAGCGCCGGTGGTCGCAACGTCAGTACGCGTGGATCGTGCTGTACGGCCTCGAAGTGAGTTCGCCAAAGAGCGAACGCTTGTGCCCGAGGGCAAGCTTTGGCATCGAGTTGCATTGCACCATCACCACGGAACATTTCGATAATCTGCGGAAGAGGCCTGATTGAAACGCGCGCACATCCGTGCAAACGGCGCCGGACATATCTGCGAATAGCCTTATAGAGGCGAACATGATCCACCGAAGTATCCTGGCTCGGCATTTTATTGCTGCGATACATGCTGGGTAGGGGCAACTGCTCAAGTGTGCCGAGATAGGACGGCGGTGCGTGCCGGCGCGGCCTTAACGCCGTTGCTTCCGGCGGCGGATAAGCATGCAATAAAACATCAAGTGCGGCGAGACGACGCTCTTCTTCGCTGCAATGCCAGCGTAGTGGGAAGTGCCAGTCAGGCCAGCCGGGCCATTTGAGCGTGGTTCCCGCTAACCGCTGGAGCCATTGTGCAATCGGCATCAGGTGAGTGTAGGCCGCATGACGGAAGGCAGCATCACTCCATATGCCAACGTCAAACGAGCCCGCAAGCGGCGCCATGCAATTTGAACAGTGAAACGGCGCCGTAAAACCAGGCTCAGTGATGGCGTAGCGTGGGCTCCCAGCCCCACAATTTGGACAGGCGGTTACGAGAGGTTCGTGATGGATAGGACATCTTTCCACACCATCAATCTGAAAGATTGCGCTTTGGTAACCGTGCGTGAGGCAGGAGCGACAAAAACGCAAAGCGCCGTCAGCGGCGATATATTGGGTCCAACGCCCTGCCCGGCTCACCAAAGCGCCTTCGGTCGTTATGTCGCGCAGGTAAGGAATTCCCTGCCCATCTGCTATGCCCACCCAACTCATGTCGAGTAGAGAGCGCCCATGAAGGCTCACGTTATTGGAATTGAGCAGTTTGCGTCCGAATACCGTATGGCAAAGCGCGCTGGCGTCTGCAGCGTTTGCCCAAGCGAACTTAGCCATTAGCGTGAATGGCCCCTCGAAGGGCATTTCCCAGTCAGCAAGCCAAGCTGCGCCATCAACTGGCGCTTGCGTCGCCCTGGAAGTCGGTCTCATGTGACGTAGGTAACACCAAGGGAGTCTTTGAATCCCGACCGGAACACCGCGGTGGCCCAGCTTGTCGCGGTCCCGGTTAAGCCTGGATGGTCGAACTCGATCTGATCCAGGAAGAATTGGCGAATGCTGTCGGAAACCCACAACATTCCTACCTGGCCCAAGCCGCCGCTGGCTTGAGCCGCCAGCCGGAACTGATCCCACAAACGAGACCCTTCATGCTGTAGACGCCATCCGCTGGTGTACGCGAGGGGAAGTAAATATTCGCTGTAGCATCTGGCGCTGCCTACCGGGTACTCTGACACATTTACATCGTCGTAATAGCTCATCGTCGTTACCAGTTCATCCAAGCATGTTATGCCGTGAAACTCATACTGCTGGATCATGAAGCGGCCAATCAAATCGATTCGTCCAGATTGGATGAGATTTGTACGAAGTGCGGTTAGCTCCGGCGCGCCGAAGAGCACGGCAATAAGTTGCACACCATGATGCAAGGCAATTTCATTAGCCACGTCGCGCAGCATGGTTAGCTCTGGTTCGTGCCAATTCTGGGCTTCATCGATAAACATGATGATCCGGTCACTGCCTCGCGCCTTCGCCTGCGTCCACAGAAAATTGATGAGCCGTGTACGCCGCGCTTCGAACTTGCCGGTTGCCGACATTACATGTGTGCATCCACCGAGAAGCTCACCCATATAGATCACTTCAGAGAATCTTGGATGCCAGACGGCGCTGATCGAATACATTGGCATGTCCGGGAATGACTGAGCCAACTGGTTGATCAGGACCTCGACGGCCGATGTTTTGCCGAAGCGTGGATAGGCGTGGAAACAGCAGCCTGGGGCGCGCTGCAGCGCCGTATTCGCCAGGATGTCGAACGCCATTCGTATGGCGGGCGTTGGCAGGCGAATCTGGCTACGCAATACAGGATGGCTAGCAAGGTCATCGGGTACCACCCCGGGAGGTGGGGTAGCGTTTTGGACTGTTGCAAGCTCAACGCGTTCCCTCATACATCCTCCTGCCTTAACGGATCACAGTTTTCCACTGCGGCGGCTTGACCAGCACCGAAAGTGCGCGCGTCTTTGACTGCTCTGGTTGCACGACACTGAGCATCGGCTGGCTTGATGGCGGCGGAGCCGACGGCGCCGCATTGCTGATTTCAGGCACAACTGGCAACCCCGATGCGTGTGCTGCGCGCACCAGCTTGGTTGCGCTTCGGGATACGTTCATAGGCTTTTTCTCGGCCTCTTTATGTGTGGCTGAGCCAAGATAATTTAACAACGCCACAACTGGATTGTCTTGATAGCCCACTACCAATTCGCCGCTATCGCGTAGCGCATTGATCTGCTTACGCATTTCCCGCGTGTGAACAGTCCTGCCCCATGCTCCCTGTGCCTGCAATATGCCAAGTTCTTCGCCAGATTCATGATAGGCGTGCACGCTGCACATATTTGACTCTCTTATGTGCACCCGCATCTTTTTGCCGACCAGTCCAAAGGCGGAGCCAAGTATGGGACTGGTGTAGCGCACGCGGTCTATTTCGATATACGGCCGCCTTCCTTGCTGCAGATCCCCGCGTATAGTCTTCGTTTCGATCGTCACGCCCAGTTCGGCGATCGTCGCGATAGGTGGCGGCAGACGTCGAGGCAAAAAGTCCAACGACCCTTGTTCCACGTAATCGTGCAAGAGGCTTAACGGGGAACGATTTCCCAAAGCCTCGTTCGGTGTGGCGTTGTAGTTCGCAATCACCACGTCGATAAGGTCCAGCAGAACCTCCCAGTCGATACCCAATCCTACCGCCTTACGCACGGGATCATCTTTAGCGGGATCGACTGGCGAAGACCCCATTGTGGAGGGCAATCGTTGGAAGCCATAAGCCTCTAGTGTGCGCATGACTCGCTCTAGCGCGGGCCTGTGCTCCCAATGCCCTATTGGGCCATAGTTCACCGCGCATCCCAGCCGTCGCCGTGCTCTTTCGGTGATAGCGCGAGAATAGTGAACGGCGGCATTGTCGACCATCATCGCGGCCCATGCCCGACCGATGAGCTCGGGGAAGCGTCCAGAGGGCAAGCCGGCTCCTGGTGCGTACACCATCTTGGGTATCTTCAAATTCCGCGGCTGCCAAGCTGACATGGCGGAAATAATGCACTGCTCAATAGTAGCGGCGGAACATTCCGTTCGGATGCCAACGCTATATCCCAGAATGGCTCGGGAATGGTCGTCCACCACCGGCACGATCCAGAGTCGTTCGATGGCAACGCGTTGCGGACCTTTGGGCCCCGTAATGCGGACGGTGCCGATGCAGTCCAATTTGTGCGGGTCAATGCCGACGACGTCGTACGGCGCATAAGCCATTGGGCATGACTGCCGGCCCCGCCCGACATTCATGTGTAAATGCGCCACTGCGCCAAAGCGCGCCCGGCAGGCCTCTTCGGAGGCGCTCAATAGCACATCGTTTACATAGCGTTCGATCGATCTTCTGCCGCGCGATTTGCTGTTGAGCGGGTATTGGTTCCCGGTGATCCCGGCCTCCTCGCAGTAGCTCACGAACGCGGCGTGGATGTTCTTGATCGCGATGCGAGCCTCATGCACTACCCCGGCTGCCGCACGTTTGAGTATCAGATTGTCGATTTTCTGCTTAATTTCCGGATTGAGTGTCATGAAGACTCGAAAAGCTCCTGCTCTGGCTCCGCCCGAACGTTGCCGTCCCGACGGCAGCTGTGCCTTGCGTTCATATCCTCCTGTCCGCAGTTTCGGTATCAGTGCCGCCCATCCATAGGGCTTGCCGTCGGCGGCCAGCGTTACGCAGCGATTCAATTGCCGGATGATACCGTTCCTCGGTAAGCCGAGTTCCTTGGAGATAGCTGCAGATTTTCCGGTCTGAAGATAGGCGGCAATCGCGGCCTGGAATTTGGAGAATCGTACCCTTTGCTCGTCGCCCAGCGCGTCAGCGTCGACAACGCGCCACCTTGACGTGTCGGCCAACTCCGGTGGCAACGTGCGCGCTGTCCAATGTTTGCTCATATCAATTTCATGGCATTTGAATGGTGGTGTGGATGGACAAGGGCTTTGCGCCGAGATCGGACACATAGATGCCGCGCTGCAGCTCACCAAAGATCGCTGCGGCGTACAGGCTGAATGAGGCCTCACCGAACATCGATTCGATTTGCTCCAGCGCAATCTCGCCCTCTGCCTGGATAACCCGTGCCAGATCGGCTTGATAGGAAGCAAGGGAGCGGTCCCTAGCTGCGGCCATCCACGCAAGAATGCGTCGCCAGTTGGCGAGCAGAATGTGGTTGCTTCGGATTGTTTGGTCAGTCCACAGTTTGTACGAAACTCCGGAAGCCTTGGCCGCTGCGACAAACTGACTTAACTGCATCGCTGCCGGAGAGTTTTCGTCGGATTCCTTGCCGGCAAAGCGAACACGCCTCCATTCTGTCTCCCCACCCTGATATGTCACGACAGCATCAACAGGAATATCGAGCTGCTGGCCATCCGAGGTTATGCGGTGACGATCGGGATGATAGGAGCATTCAGCGATATTGGGGTCCGATTCAGATAAAACGAAATGATCCCATTCCAGATCGCTGCGTAGTACCCAGTCGCATCGGGTGCGTGGACTGTACACATACCACAAGCTATTCGGACCAACGCCCCGCTGGCCGTATGCGGCCGCGAGTTTCCCGCGGAACTGCGTTCCGAGTCGTGGGCCACGCTTGGCACTGATTGTCTGGGCCATGATGCCGCCACAAGAGGTTGGCGCAGCTTGGCGCGCCGCGCATTGGTACTCAGCATAGGTCGCGGTGCATTTATAGCAAGGTTTACAAAAAAGTATTTTTTGTGATTTCGTAGCAAATCACCGCAATGATGTCGCTGGGTGGAAAAGCTACAAAATGATGTCGCACTCGAACGACATCAATCTGGGGTGAAGTTCAATGACTCAGGGGCAAAGTATCGGCGAAACACGCCCCAGAATCATGTCGGCGTACT
>CAJCJD010000114.1 GCA_903970555.1 Vulcanimicrobiota bacterium | reverse complement strand
TCAGCTGATCCAGGAACAGTTCGCCAAGGATTTCGACGCGGGCAAGCCGATCGATCACGCGGCCGTGCTGGCGTGGCTGGGTAGTGAGAAAGGCATCGTCGCCACACCGCACGCGCAACGCAGCGTCGCGCGCTTGTTGGTACGTTTTGTCGATGGCGCTCCGCTGGATCTGATCAGCTTGCTCGATCGTGTCGAGCAATCGCTCGGCACACCGGTGCAAACGGCAGTCAAGCGCGAAGACGAACAGGCCTTCGCACTCGCCAACGGCGGTAATTTGATGTTCTGCGAAGACGCCGCGCGCCGCATCCAGCGGGCGCTCGATGCCGACAGCCGCATCGCTGATTTCCACATTCGTCTGGAACATCAGGAAAGCCTGCATCCGCATGATGCGGTGGCTTATGCGAGCAAGGGCGTCGCCGGCGGATACGGTGCCGAGCGAGCCTGATTCCTCGGCCGAACGAAAACGGTTGCAGTGATTTATCGCGCAGCATGCATAGGCATGCCGCGCATCGTAGACAAGGAATTCGTATGAAGATCCATCATGGCTTGCTGTTGATCGGCGTTCTCGCGCTTGCCGGCTGCAGCTGGATGCCGCATTTCGGCAAAGACAAGGCGGCGCCACAGCAGACGACGCTGATGAAGTCGTTGACCGGGGAGGTCGATTTCGATATTCCGCAGCCGCTTCCCGCCGATGCGTATCTGGAAGTCACGCTTTCCGACGTCAGCCGACAGGACGCACCCGCACGCGTCATCGCCAAGGATCACATCACGCCGGTTGGGGCTTCGCCCGTCACGTTCGTGTTGAGTTACGAGCCAGGAGATCTGCGCGATGGCGTGGATTTCGCCGTATCGGCACGCATCCAGCAAGGCGGTCAGCTGTTGGCCTTCAACGATAGCCGCGTTAGCGTGCTGGGGCGTTCCGGCAACGATGGTCCCGTGCGCATTGTCCTGGCGGCCGCGCATTGATGTGTTCGCGCTGGCCTTTATCGAAGGCCAGCGCACAGCAAGAATCTTTACCGATCGAAAGCCAAGCGCTCCCCGCGCACGGCGTCATCGATACGTGAACCATCCCACACGCGCTGCCCGTTGACGAAGGTGGCGGCGATGGAGCTGCTGAAGGTAAAGCCTTCGAACGGCGACCATCCGCACTTGGACAACACTTCCTCACGCCGTACCGTGTGCGGTTTGCGCGGATCAACCAGCACCAAATCTGCGGCGTAGCCTTCGCGCAGGAACCCGCGTTCGTGCACGTTGAACAAGGTAGCGGGCGCATGGCATACCGCTTCAACCACGCGCTCCAATGTCAGCTTGCCCTCGGTCACGCGTTGCAGGGCTGCCTGCAAGGCAAATTGCACCAACGGCAGGCCGGACGGCGCCTTGTCGTATAGCTGGGCTTTTTCTTCCAGCAGATGCGGCGCGTGATCGGTAGCCAGCACGTCGATACGGCTATCGGCCACGGCTTTGATGATGGCTTCGCGATCGGCAGCAGTCTTGATGGCTGGGTTGCACTTGATCAGAAAGCCAAGACGTTCGTAGTCGCTATCGTCGAAGTGCAGAAAGTGCACGCAGGTTTCGGCAGTGATCTTCTTGCCTTTCACCGGCCCGGGCTGGAACAGCGCAAGCTCGTCGGCGGTGGAGATATGCAGCACATGCAGGCGCGTGCCGTGCTTCTGCGCCAGCGAGATCGCAAGGCGAGTCGACTTGATGCAGGCCTCGCGTGAGCGGATCAGCGGATGTTCACGGGCAGGGATGTTGTCGCCGTATTTCTCGCGCGCCTTGGCATGCAGCGCGTCGATCATCGGGGTGTCTTCGCAATGGGTGATGATCGGCGTGGGCGCTTCGCGGAAGATGCCGTCCAGCGTTTCCGGGTTGTCCACCAGCATGTTGCCGGTGGAGGCGCCCATGAACACCTTGATGCCCGGCGCGGCTTTGGGATCGAGTGAGCGGATCGCCTCAAGGTTGTCGTTGCTGGCACCGAGATAGAACGCGTAGTTCACGGCCGAGGTTTCGGCGGCGCGGCTGTATTTGGCCTCCAGCGATTCGCGATCCAGCGCCGGCGGCTTGGTGTTGGGCATTTCCATGAAGCTGGTGATGCCACCGGCGGCGCAGGCGCGCGATTCGTGCGCGATGTCAGCCTTGTGGGTCAGGCCGGGTTCGCGAAAGTGCACCTGGTCGTCGATCATGCCCGGCAGCAGCCACAGGCCTGTGGCATCGATCACCTGCTCTCCGGGGCGGGCGTCCAGGCTCCCGCCGATGGTCTCGATGTGGCCATGCTTCACGCGCAGATCGGCGTAGAAGCGGCGCCCCTCGTTGACCAGTTCGGCGTTTTTGATCAGCCAGTCAGTGGACATGCGGTTCTCCAGGGTTGCGACAGCGGGGAAAATGAAATTGCTCGGGCACTGGGTCGTTACCCCCTGCACATAGCGGCTGACAGCGTAATATGCGCCATCCGGCAAGCAGGCTTCCACGCCACGGGCCGAAGCGGGAGACTGCAACCCGTGCATAATCGGAGCAACTAGGGTAAAAGCGACAACGCTGTCCGAGCAGGGGGCTCACGAAGCGCTTGTAGAGGTTGAGTAGGAAAAGGATAAATCGACTCACGGCATTCACGTTGCCGAAACTGCCTGTGGCACCCAATGCCACAAGTATTCCAGAAGGAAGGTTGCCGGTGTTAACAGTATTGGGCTATAACACCCGGCCGCCACGGCCAAAATGGTGAAGGTAAATGGCGAAAACCACGCGTAATCCGCCCGCCGCCAAGAAAGCTCAGAAAGGGAAGGCTGCGGGTAAGGGGAGTGATGCTAAGGTCAGCAAGGCCAAGGTCGCTGCTGCCAAGTCCGTGAAGAAATCCGCGCCCGTAAAGAAGGCTGCGGTGAAGAAAGCGCCGGTCAAGGCAGCTGCCAAAAAGGCGCCTGTCAGCAAAGTCGTCGCGAAAAAAGTCGCCAAACCTGTCGCCAAGCCGCATCCCCCGAAAAGCGCGCCGGTCAAGAAGGCCGAGTCCAAGCCCCAAGCCAAGCATGCCGCGCCCGCCAAGCCGGTAGCTGCCAAGAAAGAGAAAGTTGTTGAAAAGTCAGTTGTGAAACCGGCCGCCAAGCCGGCTCCGGTGCCAGCCAAGCCTGCTGCTGTATCGAAGTCGCACGCACCGGCCGCACATGCTCCATCCGCACCAGTTCAGGCTACCCGTCCCCCCATTGTGGGCAAGGTAGCCAGCGCCGTCGGTCCGGCGGCACGTGTCGCAAGCGCCACCGCACCTCACACCCCTACCAAGAAACAGAAGACCCCGCAGTCCTCAATGAACAGTTCCGCTACAACTCTCGACAATGGCGTAACCCGCGAAGACGGCCGTTACGCACTGCCCACCACGGTCAACATCGACCTGCCCAAGGGCTATCGTCCTTCGAATGACGAGGAGTACATGAATCCTCGCCATCTCGCCTATTTCCGCAACAAGCTTCGCGATTGGCGCGATCAGCTGGTGGAAGAATCCCGCCAGACCATGGAAAACCTGCGTGATGAGGTGCGTGACGTTGGCGATGAAGCCGAACGCGCCACCCGCGAAACGGAAAACTCGCTGGAATTGCGCACCCGTGACCGCTATCGCAAGCTGATTTCCAAGATCGATAAGGCCCTGCGCCGTATCGAGGAAGGCCGCTACGGCTACTGCGAAGAGACCGACGAGGAAATTGGCCTGGAGCGGCTTGACGCCCGCCCCATCGCCACCCTGTCACTCGACGCGCAAGAGCGTCGCGAGCATTTGCAGAAACAGATGGGCGATTGAGGCGCTAAACGCCTCAGTACTCGGATCACAGCAAAGCCCCGCCCATGCGCGGGGCTTTATCGTTATTGGGTTGCGCAGGGCGAATTTCGCAGCTGGATCAGCCTAACGCCGCCGCCGCGTACGCCTTCAACTTCACCAGCATCGCTGCCAAGCCGTTCGAGCGCGTTGGCGACAGATGCTTGGCCAGGCCGATTTGCTGGATAAACGCAGGTTCCGTGGCAACGATTTCCGCGGCGGAGCGGTCGGAATACACCCGCAGCACCAGCGCGATGAGGCCCGAAACGATGGCCGAGTCGCTGGTGGCATCGAAGTGCATCCGCGACGCATCCCCGCTGGGTACTAGCCACACCATCGACTGGCAACCGTGTACGCGGTACTCCTCGGTTTTCCAGTCGTCGGGGAAGGGGGGCAACTGTTTGCCGAGATCGATCAGGTATTGGTAACGCTCGGTCCAGTCGCCGAAGAAGGCGAACTCTTCGGCGATATCTTGCTGGGCCTGGGCGGCGCTGGGGCTAGCAATCGTGTTCATATGTCTATTATCGCGCGGTTCGCCCTATATCAGGTTCGAACCGTGCCTTATCAATGCTTTGCCACACTCCAGCGCGTGCCTTGGGCGCCGTCCTCGATCACGACGCCCATGTCGCTCAGTTCGTTGCGGATCGCGTCTGCCCGGGCGAAATCGCGTGCAGCGCGAGCGGTGCGGCGCTCCTCGAGCAGTGCTTCGATGCGATCGGCATCCACAGCATGGCCGCCGGCCTGCTTGAACCACGCCTCCGGATCGTCCTGCAGCAGGCCAAGCAGGGCGCCGCCGCCGAGAAGGGCAGCTTTGGATGCGGCCGTCGGCGTTTGCCGCGCAGCATCGGCGAGCAGGGCGAGTTCGGCCAGTGCCTGCGGCGTGTTGAGGTCATCGCTTAGCGCCGCTTCGAGGCGCTCGGGGATCGGCGGCGGCTGATCCGGATCGAGGGCGACATCGCTCAGCTCGCGCAAGACGCGATACCAGCCATCCAGCGTGCTGATCGATTGCGCGATGGCGGCGTCGGACCAATCCAGCGGCTGGCGATAATGGCCGCGCAGCAACAACAGTCGCAGCGCTTCCGGCGGATGCACTTTCAGCAATTGATGCACATGCAGCACATTGCCGAGCGATTTGGACATCTTGCGTCCGTCGAAGGTGAGCATGCCGTTGTGCAACCACCAGCGCGCGAACACCTTGCCGCCATGGGCGCAGGTGGATTGGGCGATCTCGTTCTCGTGATGCGGGAACTGCAGATCCACGCCACCGGCATGGATATCGATGGTTTCGCCCAGATGCGCGGCGCTCATCGCCGAGCACTCGATGTGCCAGCCAGGCCGGCCGCGACCCCATGGGCTGTCCCAGCCGGGCAATTGCGGTGTGGAGGGCTTCCAGAGCACGAAATCGATGGGGTTTTTCTTATAGGGAGCGATTTCGACGCGTGATCCTGCGATCAGCTCATCGGTGTCGCGGCCGGACAGTTCGCCATAGGCGGGGTAGGAGTCGACATCGAACAGCACGTGTCCCTCTGCCGTATACGCGTTCCCGCTGGCGATCAGCGTTTCGATCATCGTGATGATCTGACCGATATGCGCGGTGGCGTACGGCTCGACATCGGGCGCAGCTATGCCCAGTCCGGCCATGTCTTCCTGATAGGCCTGACTGAAGCGTCCGGTGATGGTACCGATCGGCACACCCTGTTCCAGGGCGGCAGCGTTGATCTTGTCGTCGACGTCGGTGATGTTGCGGGCATAGATCACATGCGGGTAATGCCGGCGCAACAGCTTGACCAGCACGTCGAACACCACCGGGCCGCGTGCATTGCCGATATGCACGTAGCTATAAACCGTAGGCCCGCACAGGTAGACCGTCACCCGGTTCGGATCGAGCGGCGCGAAGGGCTCGATGCGGCGGCTGAGGCTGTTGTAGAGCGAGATCGGCATGGGGCGTGGTCCAGGACGGCGTTGCGGATAAGTCGATCATCTTAACAAGGTCTCGCCGCCTGTCCGCGAGCCAGCAAGCCAATACGTGTGGGACTGCCCTGAAGCCATCGTAAGCACAAGCTCCAAACGCCACATTTAGTTGCGGCACTTCTAAGCGTGGATTCAGCGTGAATTTGATGGAATCGACTTATGCGCAAATGGCGCTTTTCATGCCCCCTTGGGGAGGTTATCTGTGAATAAGAAGATGCTGTTGGTTCCGTTGCTGGCGCTCGCCGTACTGTCTACGGGAGTTGCAGCGCAGGATGGTGGCTATCCGCCGCCTCCGCCCCCGCCGGGTGCGGGCGGTCCTCCGCCGGGAGCAGGTGCCGACAATGCACACTTCGCCTGGGCCGACGTGTTGCGTGTGGATCCGGTTTATGGCGTGGCCCGCACCGCGACGCCGACGCAGCAGTGCTACGACCAGCAAGTGGTACAGCAAACGCCGAGCAACAAGGGCATCGGCACGGTACTGGGCGCTGTAGTGGGTGGCGTGCTCGGCAGCACCATCGGTCATGGTCGCGGCAATACGGCAGCCACGGTGGGCGGTGCGGTGGTCGGTGGCGCGGTCGGTAATTCCGTGGCCAGCGGCGGTAGCACCACGGTCTCCGATCAGACTGTCTGCCAGCCGGGTACCCAGGTGAGCGAGCAGCGCCAGATCATCGGCTACGACGTCGAATACCGCTATCACGGCGATATCTACATGTCGCGCCTCAGCTATGACCCAGGCGAGCGTCTGCGCGTGCGCGTGAGCGTTGCTCCGGCCGACTGATATCTGGCAAAGAAGCCGCTTCGGGCGGCTATTTAAAGGCGATCGTTGCTTCGGCACGGTCGCCTTTATTTTTGGGGATCGAGAAAGTCCCTCGCGAGGGTTTCTCAGCTCGTTGACTGGGGGCTATCGTCGCGAGCCGGGCATTTACACGTGGCATGGGCCGTCAGGCAAATCCCGAGATGTCTCTCCTGTTGCATAGCAGCGAAAATCCGGTCATTATTGAAGTTCAACCACCCGGAAGCCTCATGTCCGCAGCCGTCTATACCGCTACCGTGCTTACCAGCGCCCGCATGGCCGCTGGCATGACATCGCGTGCGCGTCGACCGCTGGACCGACATACGGCCGGGTAGGCTGTCGCCACGTTGCATGTGTACACGACGACAAAACCCGGCCCATGCGCCGGGTTTTTTGCTTTTTTGGACTGGAGTCAACGATGTCGCTTCGCCATTTCATCACCACCCAGGATTACAGTCGCGCCGAGATCGACGCACTGCTTGATCAGGCCGCTGCGTTCAAGCGTTCGCCGCACGGCCAGCAGCTTGCCGGCAAGTCGGTGGCCTTGTTGTTCTTCAATCCGTCGATGCGTACGCGCACAAGCTTCGAGCTGGGCGCTTTTCACCTTGGCGGTCACGCCATCGTGCTCTCGCCCGGTAAAGACGCATGGCCGATCGAGTTCAAGCCGAACACGGTGATGGATGGCGAGCCGGAAGAACACATCGCCGAAGTCGCGCGCGTGCTGAGCCGCTATGTGGACCTGATCGCGGTGCGTGCCTTTCCGAAGTTTCAGGATTGGTCGGTCGATCGCGAAGATGCGGTGATCAAAGCCTTCGCGCAATACGCCACGGTGCCTGTGATCAACATGGAAACGATCACCCATCCCTGTCAGGAGCTGGCGCATGCGCTGGCGTTGAAAGAACACTTCGGCGATCTCACTGGCCGAAAGTATGTGCTCACCTGGACCTATCATCCGAAACCGCTCAACACGGCTGTAGCCAACTCGGCATTGCTGATCGCGACCAAGATGGGCATGGACGTCACGCTCCTATGTCCCACGCCCGATTATGTGCTGGACGAACGTTACATGGCGTTCGGCGCGCAGAATGCGAAGGAAAACGGCGGCTCACTCAAGGTCAGTCACAACATCGAAGAAGCCTATCGCGGCGCCGACGTTGTGTACGCCAAGAGCTGGGGCGCATTGCCGTTCTTCGGTCGCTGGGAAAACGAGAAGCCGATTCGCGAAGCGAATAAACACTTCATCGTCGACGAAGCAAAAATGGCGCTGACCAACAATGGCGTTTTCAGCCATTGCCTGCCGCTGCGCCGGAACATCAAGGCCACCGATGCCGTGATGGATTCACCAGCCTGCATCGCCATCGACGAAGCCGAAAACCGTCTGCACGTGCAGAAAGCGGTGATGGCCTCGCTGATTGCACAGCGCTGATCGGCTAGCGCGCACCATGTACCTGCCCAAGTCATTCCACGAAACACGCATCGATGTGTTGCATGCGCTAATTCGTGCATATTCCTTCGGCGCCGTCGTCATGCATGGTGCCGAGGGTTTCGTCGCCAATCATCTGCCGTTCGAGTTGGTGAGCGATACGCTGCTTCATGGCCACGTAGCGCGCGGCAATGAATTGGCGCAAGCGGATGGTGCGCCGGTGCTGGTGATCTTCAAGGCTGCGGACGGCTATATCAGCCCCAACTGGTATCCGAGCAAGCACGAGACGGGGCGCGAAGTGCCGACCTGGAACTATGCCGTCGTACACGTGCATGGCCGCTTGCGCGTCACGGACGACAAAGCATGGCTGCGTCAATTGCTCGAACGGCTGACGGATCGTCACGAAGCCGATCAGCCGAAACCCTGGCATGTCAGCGACGCGCCGGAAGATCACATCGAGAAAATGCTGCAAGCCATCGTCGGTATCGAGATCGCCATCGATCGCATCGAAGGCAAGTTCAAGCTGAGCCAGAATCATCCCGATGCCAATCGTGCCGGCGTCGTGCGTGGACTTGGCGCGCGCGCGGGCCGGCGCGATGGCGAGCTGGCGGATCTGATGCAGCAGGCCGAGGAGCGTCGTAGTGAGCGATAAGCAGCACCACTATCCGGTCGAAGTCGTGTGGAGCGGCAATCACGGCAGCGGCACGAAAACCTATCAAGGCTACGGGCGCGAACATGAAATACGCGTTGCCGGCAAACCGGTGATCGCCGGTTCATCGGATGCTGCATTCCGTGGCGATGCAACGCGACACAATCCGGAAGACATGCTGGTTGCCGCGATATCGAGCTGCCACATGCTTTGGTACCTGCACCTTGCCGCGGTGGCCGGTGTCGTTGTCACGTCTTACGTCGACTCGGCCGTAGGTACGTTGCTGGAGCATGCCAACGATGGACGCTTTACCGAGGTCGTATTGCATCCGTTGGTGACGATCACTGCCGACAGCGATCCCGTTCGCGCAGCCAGCGTGCACGAAGATGCGCACCGCGCTTGCTTTATCGCCAACTCTGTCAATTTCCCGGTGCGCTGCGAACCGCGCATTGTCATCGAATCCGTGTAAACCCCTTTCTCTTAATCGGTAACCTTTTGGACTTCGCATCATGAGCAAAGACATCGTTCTCGCCTTTTCCGGTGGCCTCGACACAAGCTTCTGCATTCCCTATCTGCAGGAGCGTGGCTGGGCTGTGCACACCGTATTCGCCGATACCGGCGGCGTCGATGCCGAGGAGCGCGCTTATATCGAAGAGCGCGCCAAGGAGCTGAAGGCCGCAAGCCATGTCACCGTCGACGGCGGCCCGGCGATCTGGAACGGTTTCGTCAAGCCGTTCGTGTGGGCAGGCGAGGGCTATCAGGGCCAGTATCCGCTGCTGGTTTCCGACCGTTATCTGATCGTCGATGCCGCGCTTAAGCGTTGCTCGGAACTGGGCACCAAGGCCATTGCGCATGGTTGCACCGGCATGGGTAACGACCAGGTGCGTTTCGATCTGGCCGTCAAGGCGCAGGGCGATTACGAAATCGTGGCGCCGATTCGCGAGATCCAGAAGGAACACACCGAGGTGCGCGCTTACGAGCAGCACTATCTTGAGAAGCTGGGCTTCGGCGTGCGTGCCAAGCAGAAGGCTTACACCATCAATGAAAACCTGCTTGGCCTGACCATGTCCGGCGGCGAGATCGATCGCTGGCAGGCCCCCGGCGAAGGCGCCGTCGGCTGGTGCAAGCCGCGCGCCGAATGGCCGTCCAAACCGCTGCGCCTCAAAATAAGCTTCGTCAATGGCGAAGCCGTGGCATTGGACGGTGAAACGATCGCCGGTCACAAAATGCTCGCCAAGCTCAACGGCCTGCTGGCGCAGTATGGCGTGGGCCGCGGCATCTACACGGGCGATACCACTATCGGTCTCAAAGGCCGCATCATTTTCGAAGCACCCGGTCTCACCGCGCTGCTGGTCGCACATCGCGCGCTGGAGGAAACCGTGCTCACCAAGCAGCAGAACCGCTTCAAGCCGGATGTGGCGCGCAAGTGGGTCGAGCTGGTTTATGAGGGCTTCTACCATGACCCGCTGAAGAGCGATCTGGAAGCCTTCCTGGCGTCGAGCCAATCGCAAGTCACTGGCGATGTCACGCTGGAAACCTCCGGTGGCATCGTCAATGCCGTTGCGATCGAGTCCAAGCACATCCTCAACGCCAAGGGCGCCACCTACGCGCAGGCCGCCGACTGGGGTGTTGCGGAAGCGGAAGGTTTCATCAAGCTGTTCGGCATGAGCAGCACGTTGTGGGCCGAGGTCAACCGAGGATGAGTACACTGCTCGATGCGACACTCATCCATCTCAAGGCGTTGGTCGGTTACGACACGCGCAATCCGCCCCGTGAGATCGGCACCGGCGGCATCTTCGATTATCTGCGCGAACAGCTCCCCGGCTTTGACGTGACCGTTACCGATCACGGTGCGGGCGCCGTGACGCTTTATGCAGTGCGCGGCAAGCCGAAGTACCTGTTCAACGTGCACTTGGATACCGTGCCGGATTCGCCACACTGGACGACTGATCCGCACACGCTGCACGTCACGGACGATCGCGCCATCGGCTTGGGTGCTTGCGATATCAAGGGCGCAGCCGCTGCATTGATTGCCGTTGCGAATGCGACAGCCGGCGATATGGCATTGCTGCTGAGTACCGACGAAGAAGCCAACGATCCACGTTGCATCGCGGCCTTCTTGCGCGAAGGGCACAAGTACGATGCCATCATTGTCGCCGAGCCTACTCGTGGGGAAGCGGTGCTGGCGCATCGTGGTATTCATTCGGTGCAGATGAGTTTCGCAGGGCAGGCCGGTCATGCATCGGGCGAGCAACGTCCCAGCGATAGCGCCTTGCACCAGGCCGTGCGTTGGGGCACTGCTGCGCTGGATTACGTCGAACGCCAATCGCATGAGCGGTTCGGCGGGCTGACCGGTTTGCGTTTCAACATCGGTCGCATCGAAGGTGGTATCAAGGCCAACATGATTGCGCCGACGGCCGATGTTCGCTTCGGTTTCCGTCCGTTGCCGAGCATGAACCCCGACCAGTTGCTTGAAACTTTCCGCAGCCTAGTGGAACCGCAACCCGTCACATACACCGAGCTTTTCCGTGGCGTATCGCTGCCCGCCGGTGACACCGCAACTGCCGAAACGCGACGTCTCGCGGCGCGTGATATCGCCGACGAGCTCGGCATACCCGTGGGCAACGCCGTAAATTTCTGGACCGAGGCTGCGTTGTTTTCAGAGGGCGGCTACATATCGTTCGTATACGGGCCTGGCGATATCGCACAGGCGCACACCGCCGACGAGTGGGTCGCGCTCGATCAATTGCAGGCATACGCCGAAACCATCTACGAGATCGTGAACCGTGGAATCGCATAAAAACACCCGTCAGACCATTGTGCGCTTGCTCTCTGCCATGGGCAGCGCCAAGGAAATCCAGCAATACCTCAAGCGGTTTTCGCAGCTGGATGCCAAGCGCTTCGCCGTGGTCAAGGTCGGCGGTGCGGTGCTGCGCGACGAGTTGAATGACCTTACGTCATCGCTGACGTTCCTGCAGCAGGTCGGACTTACGCCGATCGTGCTGCATGGTGCGGGCCCGCAGCTGGATGAAGAACTACAAGCGGCGGGCATCACCAAGCAGACCGTCAACGGCTTGCGTGTGACGTCGCCCAAAGCACTGGGCATCGTGCGTCGCGTCTTCCAGCAGCAAAATCTGCGGCTGGTCGAAGCGCTGCAGGCGATGGATACGCGCGCGACGTCGGTGCCTTCCGGTGTGTTCATGTCCAGCTATCTCGATAAAGACACCTATGGGATGGTTGGCAAGGTCGACAGCATTAACCTGGCGCCGATCGAAGCCAGTTTGCGCGCAGGCTCGATTCCGGTGATCGCCAGTTTGGGCGAGACGGACGAGGGTCAGTTCCTCAACATCAACGCCGACTTTGCCGCCAATGAACTGGTGCGCGTGCTGCAGCCTTACAAGATCGTCTTCCTCACCGGTACTGGCGGATTGCTTGACGATGAGGGCCGCATCATCGACTCGATCAATCTCAGTACCGAATACGATCACCTGATGTCGCAGCCTTGGATCAATGGCGGCATGCGCGTGAAAATCGAACAGATTGCCGATCTGTTGCAAAGCCTGCCGCTAACCACGTCGGTGTCGATCACGCGCCCATCGGAACTGGCGAAAGAGCTTTTCACGCACAAAGGTTCGGGCACGCTGGTGCGCCGTGGCGAAAGAGTCTTCCAATTCGACAGCTGGGAGGGTGTAGATCGCGCGCGCATGCGCACACTGATCGAGTCGAGCTTTGGCCGTACCCTGGTCGACGATTACTTCGATCGCACCACGCCCTATCGCGTCTACGTGAGCGAAAACTATCGCGCCGCGATGATTCTTACCAACGAGGACGGGCTGATCTATCTCGATAAGTTCGCCGTGCTGGACGACGCGCAGGGCGAAGGCCTCGGTCGCGCTGTGTGGTTGGTGATGCGCGAGGAAAACCCGGCCTTGTTTTGGCGCTCACGCCATGGCAACCAGATCAATCATTTCTATTACGCCGAATCCGACGGTTGCTACAAGCAGGAACGCTGGAAAGTATTCTGGTACGGCCTGGACGGTTTCGACACGATCGCTCGCTGCGTCGACCACTGCGCCGTGCGCCAACCAACCTTGGTGGACTGATTAGTCATGGTTACTGCAAAGAAACGTATCGGCATCGTCGGCGCGCGCGGCCACACCGGCGCGGAGCTGATTCGGCTGGTCGCAGCGCACCCGGCGCTTGAACTGGCCTATGTCTCCTCGCGCGAGCTGGACGGGCAGCGCGTGGATGCGCATGTGAGCGAGTATCGTGGTGACTTGCGCTACAGCTCGCCCGCGCACGAAGAGCTTCCTAGCCTGGATGCCGATGTCGTCGTGCTGGCGCTGCCGAACGGCAAGGCATCGGTTTGCGTCGAGGCATTCGACAAGGTCGGCAAGGACCCGGTCATCGTGGATTTGTCTGCGGACTACCGCTTCGACAAACAGTGGTATTACGGCCTGCCCGAATTGACTCGCGATAAATGGCGTGGCGAGAAGCGCATCAGCAATCCCGGGTGTTATGCCACGGCGATACAGCTTTCCATTGCGCCACTCAAAGATTTGCTGGCAGCACCGCCTGTATCCTTCGGCGTATCGGGTTATTCGGGCGCAGGGACAACCCCGTCGGATAAAAACAATCCGGAAAAGCTGCACGACAACCTGATGCCGTACTCGCTGACCGGGCACATGCATGAGAAGGAAGCCAGTTGGCATCTCGGCATCCCGGTGGAGTTCATGCCGCATGTCGCACCGCACTTCCGGGGTTTGACCGTCACCACTAATCTCTATCTGGCACGTTCAATGAAGCGCGAAGACGTTCAGGCGCGCTTCCAGCATGCCTACGGCAGCGAGAAGCTGGTGCGCGTGCTGGATGACGCGCCATGGGTAAGCCAGATTGCAAACAAGCATCACGCAGAGATCGGTGGTTTTGCGATGTCCGCCGATGGCAAGCGCGTGGTGGTGGTGGCGACCCTGGACAATCTTCTTAAGGGTGCGGCCACACAAGCCATGCAGAACATCAACCGTGCCATTGGTGTGGACGAGTACACCTCAATACCCGTGTGACTTGTAAATGCTCACTCGCGATAACAAGAGATGGAACCTATGAGCGATCTTCTTTGGCAGAAAGCCGGCGTCGAGACCAACGCCAAAATCATGAAATTCCTGGCCGGCGATGATGTGCTGCTGGATCGCGAGTTCTTTTTGCATGACATCGCCGCCAGCAAGGCGCACGTCGAAGGCTTGGCAAACATCGGCGTGGTCAGTGCCCAGGAAATGCAGGATCTCAAGCGCGAGTTGGATGCGCTGGCGGAAGACTTTCGCGCCGGCAACTTTGTGTTGGACGAGCGTTACGAAGATGGCCATTCGGCAATCGAGGCACGGCTCACCGAGCGACTCGGTGATGCAGGTCGCCGCGTGCACACAGGCCGCAGCCGCAATGACCAGATCCTGGTTGCCACACGCTTGTGGCTGAAGGACAAGCTCGCTGCATTGGAAGCACATTGCCGTGCGATCGCCGAGGTATGCCTGCAACGCGCTTCGCAACCACCGGTTCCGTTGCCCGGATACACCCATCTTCAACGCGCTGTGGTTTCATCCACTGCGATGTGGTTCGCTGGCTTCGCCGAAGGCTTTGTCGATAACGCGTGGCGGGCTAGGCAGACTGCTGCCTGGATCGACGCCAATCCGCTTGGCACTGCGGCGGGTTACGGCGTGAACCTTCCGCTCGACCGTGCACACACTACGCAAGCGTTGGGTTTTTCGCGCATGCAGATTTCGCCGATCTACGCGCAGCTCTCGCGCGGCAAGTTCGAAATGGCGGTGATGGAAGCGTTAGGTAGCGCCATGTTGGATGCGCGCCGTCTGGCGTGGGATCTGTCGCTGTTTACGACGGCGGAATTCAACTTCGTGGCGCTTCCATCGGAATACACCACCGGCAGTTCGATCATGCCCAACAAGCGCAATCCGGATGTAGTCGAACTGCTGCGGGCCTCCTATGCAACAGTGGCCGCGTCGCGTTGCGAAATCGAACAGCTGCTGTCGTTGCCATCGGGTTATCAGCGCGACCTGCAATTCTCCAAGGGCTCGCTGTTCCATGGCGTCACCCACGGGCTGGCCGCGCTCGAGTTGCTGCCGGATCTGCTCGCACGCATGCAGTGGAACGAAGCGTCCATGCGCGCGGCGATCGAGCCTGCGATGTACGCTACCGACGTGGCCATCGAACAGGCTGCCGCAGGCGTGCCTTTCCGCGATGCTTATCGCGCTGCAGCGCAAGCTGCGACCGCTGCAGGACAGGGACGCACGCCCGAAGCGAGCCTGGCGGCGCGTACTTCGCCCGGTGCCGGCAATGACCTGCAGCTGGATACGCTTAAGCAACGTCTCGCCGCGCTTGCGCACTGACGGTGCTGATATGGCCACGGTCAGCAAGGCAAATGCAGAGCACTATCGTTGGGGTCAATCCTGCGATGGTTGGCATCTGTTGGCTTTGGATGATCTGAGTGTCATCGAAGAACGGATGCCACCGGGCACCGTCGAACAACGGCATTACCATACGCGTGCGCGTCAGTTCTTCTACGTGCTTGAAGGCGAGGCGATCTTGGAGTTGGACGGTATAGCTCATCGCTTGCGGCAGAGTGAAGGGCTGCATGTACCTCCGGGTAGTGCACATCAAATGCGCAACGACAGTTCAGCAGAGGTTCGCTTCATTGTCGTTTCCACGCCAAAGAGTCACGGCGACCGAATTGCGGCGCCAAAGGGTGCGAGCGCATGACGGCGTCGTTGCACCAGTTACCCGAATGCGCGTTGCCACCATGGCGACGCGCCGTGCTTAAAGTCGGGAGCAATCTGCTCGCGGCGGATGGTGGCGGACTGACTACGTGCTATGCGCAAGCACTGGCGGCATTCATGAGCGCCAGCCATGCCGTAGGCCGTGAGGTCGTGCTGGTTTCATCGGGTGCCGTGGCCGCTGGTCGCGCATTGATGCGCGAGCGTGCTACGACTGGTGGTGATCTGGCGGCACGGCAGGCACTCGCAGCACTCGGTCAGGCGCCGATGATCGCATTATGGCAGGGCTTGTCGGATCGACCCGTCGCGCAGGTACTGCTTACTCACGACGATCTGCGCAACCGCCGCCGTTATCTCAATGCGCGTACCACGCTGCGGGAACTGCTAGCGCTTGGCGTGCTACCTGTCGTGAACGAAAACGACACGGTCGCGGTGGACGAACTCAAACTCGGCGACAACGATAATCTTGCCGCCATCGTCGCCGCGCTGGTCGATGCAGATCTTTTACTGATTGCTTCGGACGTGGATGCGCTTTACAACGCCGATCCGCGTCGTGATCCGGCTGCCGAGCCCATCGGTCACGTACTGCAACTTACGCCCGAAGTGATCGCCATGGCTGGCGATAGCGGCAGCACCGTCGGTACCGGTGGCATGCGGACAAAGCTGCAAGCCGCCGCAAAAGCTGCGGGCGCCGGTATCCCGACGGCACTGTTCGGTGGCCGCGACGCGGCAACAGTGAAGGCGCTGGAACAAGGCCGATTGCACGGCACGCTCATCGATGTCGCCGGCAACCGGATGCAGGCCCGCAAGTATTGGCTGCGTCATGCACCGGCAGGCTCTGGATATATCACTGTGGATGCTGGCGCAGTGCGCGCACTCATTGGAGGCCGCGCATCGTTGTTGCCGGGCGGTATTCTTGGCGTATCGGGCGAATTTCATCGCGGCGATCTCGTTGAAATCGTTGACGCGGACAGTCATGCGGTCGCACGCGGACTGTGCCAGTACGGTGCATCGGAAGTGCGTCGTTTGATTGGACGACATAGCCGCGACATCGAATCATTGCTGGGTTACAGCTACGGTGCAGAGATCGTGCATCGGGATGATCTGGCTACCATGGAAACAACCCAGGGAGGGATGGAAGCATGAGCGAGATTCGCACATTGGCGCTAGCCTGCCGTGATGCCGCGCAAACGATGTTTACGCTGGACAGCGAAACCAAACGCAAACTGTTGCACGACATGGCGGCGGCGCTGGAAGCAAAGTGCGACAGCATACTCGCCGCCAACGCGCGCGACCTGCAGCAAGCCGCCGCCAAGGGCGTGCAAGGCGCGATGTTGGATCGTCTGCGCCTGGACGCGGCACGCGTAACCGGCATCGCCGACGCAGTGCGCGAAATCGCCTCATTGCCCGATCCAGTTGGCTTGGTTACACGCCAGGAAATACGCCCGAATGGTCTGAAGGTCGAGCGTGTACGCATTCCGCTCGGTGTCATCGCCATGATTTATGAGGCGCGTCCAAACGTCACCGCCGACGCAGCGGCACTGTGCTTGATGGCCGGCAACGCTGTGATCTTGCGCGGTGGTTCGGAAGCACTGCATTCGAACGTTGCCATTGCTTCGGCGCTGCAGGAAGTGCTTGAGCAGCATGATGTTCCCGCGGCTGCTCTGACGTTGATCGAAGATCTTCGCCGCGAAACGATGATCGAACTGCTGCAGCTGAGCGACATCGTGGACCTCGCCATTCCGCGTGGTGGGGAAGGCCTGATCCGTTTTGTTGCCGAACATGCGCGTGTTCCAGTGATCAAGCACTACAAGGGCGTTTGCCACCTGTATGTTGACGCATCGGCCGATGAAGCCCTGGCATTGAACCTGTTAGTCGACGGCAAAACATCCCGACCGGGTGTCTGCAATGCGCTGGAAACCCTGCTGGTGCATCGCGATATCGCGGCCTCGTTCCTACCGCGTGCGGCACGCGTACTAGAAGAGCGTGGTGTCGAACTGCGCGGCTGCGAACGTTCCCGCGCACTGGTGCCAGGCATGCGTGCAGCCGGCGACGATGACTATGCCGCCGAATTCCTCGACCTGATCCTCGCTGTACGCGTGATCGACGATCTCGGTGCCGCGATCGGGCACATCCAGCGGTTCGGCTCCGATCATACCGAGGTCATCGTCACCCGCGACGACGCCAATGCGCAGCGTTTCGTGCAGGCGATCCGATCGGCGGTAGTGATGGTCAACGCTTCATCCCGCTTTTCCGATGGAGGCGAACTGGGTCTAGGAGCGGAAATCGGCATATCGACTACTCGATTGCACGCATATGGTCCGATGGGCGCAGAAGCGTTGACTGTCGAGCGATTTGTCGTGCGTGGAGAAGGGCAGGTCAGGCATCCCCAGAGCAAAGTTTGATACGTGTTTTCAGATGCTGTTTTTCCAATGGCGCACGGCTTGCGCAAATGCGAGGCAATCGGCAAAGCGGTTATAAAGAGGCGCAGGCGAAATGCGGATTACATCCGGTTCGCGCCAGTCGCCGATGATGCCGTGCTCGGTGAGATAGTCGAACAGCGCGCGTCCTTCCGCGCGACCGCCGAGTACGCGGATAGAAAGCTGCGAGCCACGGCGTTGGATATCTGCTGGCGTGACGATTTCCAGCACATCCGATAGCTGGCTTTGCACCAGCCATTCCAGGTAACCGGTGAGTTGCAGCGACTTTTCGCGCAAGCGTTGCATGCCTGCGCGGTGGAAAATTTCCAATGACACGCGCAGTGGAACCAACGCGAGGATCGGCGGATTGGACAACTGCCACCCGTCCGCGCCGGGCGTAGGCACGAATTCAGGGCCCATCTGGAAGCGTGTTGCCTTGTCGTGTCCCCACCAACCGGCGAAGCGCGGCAACGCGGCGTGTGCATGGCGGGCATGGACGAACGCTCCGCCCACCGCACCGGGACCGCCGTTGAGATATTTGTAGCTGCACCAGATGGCGAAATCGGCGCCGCTGTCGTGCAGGCGCAGCGGCAGGTTGCCGACGGCATGGGCGAGGTCGAATCCCACCATGCAGCCGTGTTTGTGCGCCAGTTCAGTGATGGCTTTCAGATCGAAGGCCTGGCCGGTGCGGTATTGCACGCCCGGCAGCATCACCAGTGCAATGCGCGAGCCGTGTTCGGCCAATGCGCGTTCGATCGCCGCCATCGACAGAGTGCCGTTCGGCTCGTCGCCTTCCAGCTCGATCAGCGAGAGATTGGGGCTGAAACCGTGGTAGCGGATTTGCGACTCCACCGCGTAACGGTCGGTGGGAAAGGCGCCGGCTTCGATCAGGATGGCGTGGCGATCGGGTGTGGGGCAGTAGAAGCTCACCATCATCAGATGCAGGTTCACACCCAGCGTGTTCATCGCTACGACTTCATGGGGCTGTGCACCGACGACTTCGGCCAGGTGATCGCGCACGAATTCGTGATAGTCCATCCAGGGCAGGCGCCCTTTGAAATGGCCTTCCACACCCAGCTCACCCCAGTAATCCAATTCCGTGCTGATCGCTTCGCGCACCGCGCGCGGCTGCAGGCCCAGCGAGTTGCCGCAGAAGTAGTGGCTCTCGCCTTTTTCGTGCGGCGGAATCAGAAATTCATCGCGAAATGCACGCAGCGGATCGGCCGCGTCTCTGGCTTGGGCCCAGGCAGCAGTGGCTTCGTAGGGTAAAGACATCGGAGGGATTCCAGCTTGGTTCGTACACAACCCGGTCGGGCGGGAGACAAGCGGCTGTGCGCGTTGATAAGCATCAACGCGCACAGGCATTTATGTATTCAGCGTGGTGGCAAGAGTGCGGCAACCTTTATCGAACGACGCGGCCCAGGATTCACCGGCCTGGCTCGACGTGGGCCGTGCGCAACGCAGCTGGATCGCATGGCCGCCGCGGAACCAGTAGCGTTCGACATAGGTATAAGGCGTACCGCTTTCGCTGGCGGTGTAGACGAAGCTGTTCGAGTCGCCCGATGCGTTGCTACCTGGCTGGTAGTCCTTCAGGTTTTTGGCCTTGGCGACAGCGCCGCCGACGTAGTCGTTGAAATCCTGCAGATTCGCGACCTGCTTCACCGTCACGCTGATGCGTGCCAGCGTGGTGCTGGCGCTCGGCGAGGGATCGGGAACCTGGAACACGCGCACTTCGGGATCGCCGTCCACCTGCATGATGCCGACCCAATTCGATGGCGTGCTGAAGCGCACGGCGCCAGACCCCATGCTGACGTCGTCGGCCTGGGCCACGGCGATGCTGGCGATGACCAGCGCAGCGATCACGATCATGTAGCGCCTGAAATTCATGCGTGCTCCTGAGAAGGGATGTCGGAAATGAAGCGAAGGCGCGGCAGTCCCAGCCACTCCAGCGCGGTGCCGTGAAATAGGCGGGCGCGGTCCGGGTCGTCCAGTTTCAGCGCCTCGATGCCGCTGCCGGGCTCCTGCTCCCCCAGCGGGAAAGGATAGTCGGTACCCAGCATCACGCGGTCGACCCCCGTCACATCCAGCAGATAACGCAGGGCCTGGGGATCGTGCACGCAGGAGTCGAAGTACAAGCGCTTGAGGTAATCGCGCGGGTTGCGCGGATTGTCCGTGGCGACCAGGTCGGGGCGCATGCGGAAGCCATGCTCGATACGCCCGATGGTCCACGGAAAGCTGCCGCCGCCATGGGCCAGCATCACGCGCAGCTTGGGCAAGCGTTCCAGCACGCCGCCGAAGGCCAGGCAGCAAGCGGCGCGCGATTGCTCGGCGGGCATGCCTACTAGCCAGGGCATCCAGTACTTGGGCATCGTGGCCGCGCCCATCATGTCCCACGGGTGCACCATGATCGCCGCGCCGAGGTCTGCCGCGGCCTCGAAGAACGGGAAGAGTTCCGGCGCGTCCAGGTTCCACTCGTTGCAGTGCGAGCCGATCTGCACGCCGCACAACCCCAACTCGTCGATGCATCGCTCCAGTTCGCGGATGGCCAGCTCCGGCGACTGCAGCGGCACCGTGCCGATGCCGGCGTAGTGCTTGGGAAAATCGCGGCAAACCTCGGCCATGTGATCGTTCAGATGCCGATGCAGTTCCAGCGCCTGGTAGCCCGGTGCCCAATATGAAAACAACACGGGCACGGTAGAAATCACCTGCACGTTTACGCCAAAGCGGGCGTAGTCGTTGATGCGGTGCTCGGGGTCGAAAGAGGATTCCCACACCTCGCGGAAAAACTTGCCGTCCTTGTAGATGCGATGCCGGCCGTCGGCATGCATCATCACCGGAAAGGCGTCGTTGCCGAATTTAACGGCAAGGTTGGGCCAATCGCGCGGCAGGATATGGGCGTGGGTATCGATCTTGAGCATGCACACAGTGTATCGCGTGCGGGTATCACAGGCAGTGATAGGTTAGGCCTAGTCCTATGTTTCACTGTGATCTGCGTTAATCAGGGATGAACCCGATGGTCGTCAGGGGTGGTTGCGGACTCCTGTGGGCCACGCCCGACCACATGGGTCAGCGTATTGATGTTATCGACCAGGCGATCGCTGATGCGTACGAGTTGATCGGCCCGGGGGCGGTCATCGGCCATGGCCAGTAGCGCGGACAGGCTGCGCTGTAGCGGCCGCAGTTCCAGCGTCGTTTGAGGGGCCTGGTTGTCGCGCAACGCGGCCGCCAAGGCATGCAGCTGTGATGCCGCCTGGTCGATGAAGTGCGTGACTTCGGTTTGTTCCGGCAGGCTGTCGCAGTTGTGCAGCAAGGCTTCCAATGTCATGGCGGTGCGCGCAAGGCGATTGCCGTTGAGGAAGAGGGCATTGGCCAGTTCCAACAAAGTCAGCGGCGTGGCCGGTTCGGCCTGCATGCGATCGAGCGAAGCCTGTGCGTTGGTGCGTGCGGTACGGGCGGCCGTGCGCGCCTCGCGGTGGGTTTCGCGCCGGTCCGGTCGAGCCAATGCATGCAGATAGTGGGCATACGCATCGAGCATGTCCGATAGCGCGGCGCGCGCGCGTCCGCGTTCCCAGGTTGGCCACGCAATGTAGGCAAGCAACGCCATGCCGCTGCCCAGTGCAGTGTTGATGACGCGGTCCATCACTGCCGTACCCGAATTCACGCCTTCGAACGACAGCAGGATCACTACTGTGCCCGTCAGCGCCGCGACCGCGATGCCGTAATGCGCGGTGGCCAGGTAACGGAATGTCATGCACAGCACGGCCATCAGGGCCAGGTGTGCCCACGGATCGTGCGGCGTGATGTGCAGCAACGCGGTGGTCAGCACGAGGCCGAGGATAGTGCCCACCACGCGCAACAGGCCGAAATTGAACGTAGCGGCAAAGTCGGGGCGAAGCACGATAGCCGCCGTCATCGGCAACCAATAACCATGCGGCAATTGCCATGTGCGCGAAACGAGCAACGCAACGCTCAGGCACACCGCGCAACGCATGGCATGACGAAATGCGACCGAATGCGTAGTGAAATTGGCGCGCAGCGTGGCGAGCGCCGAGCTGCCGCGCAAGGCTCTGGGCAAGCGCGTTTCCGCGACGGCGGCGCGTTGTTCGCCGCGCGTGCCGGCCCAGTTCGCATTACGCACCGCAGCGGCCAGCTGTCCGGAGAGCGCATGGATGTGCGAAGCCATGGCATCGGTACGTGTGTCGTCGTCCAGCAGCGCGCGCTCGGTGGCTTGCAGCGTTTGCAATGCGCGTGCGGCCTGGTCGGGTGAGTCCCCACTTTCAAGCGCGTCGGCGATCGAGGTAAGCACGCGTTCGGCGTCGTTGCGAAATAGCGTGTGCACATCGGTCGCACCATGCGTATCGGCCATCGCGACGAGTTCGAGGCGAATGCGCTCGGCCAGTTCCAGCAACACGGCGAAAGCTTCCATGGCACGACCACGCGCGTGATGGCGGCCGAGCAGCGTTTGCTGCAGCGTGGTCATCGCCTCGGTGAGTGCCGGCACATCTTCATCGTCTTGCGCGTGCTGTTTCGCCAGCGCAGCCAGGCCGCGATAGACGATCGCCAGCGCCATGCGCTCAGGGCCGTAGCGTTGCAACGGCCACGCGGCGATCGAGAACAGTGCCAGCAACACGCCACCGGCGAAGATCAACGATGCGCCAATCAACGCCTGATCGATCGTGCATGGCGTTGCTGCGGTGATCACCAGCAGGATCATGCTGGTCATGCCGACACGGGCGATATCCGCGCCGAATACCACGAGCAGGCCACCAAGAAAGCCGAACACCGTGGTAGCCACCAGGATCGGTAGCAAGTCGCCACCGAGCAGGAATCCGCAAAGCGAGGCGAGTCCGGCCGCCAAAGACGCCAGCAGGAGCTGCCACACGCGCTGGCGATAAGGCCCCGGTTGATCGGAGAACATGGTATCGAGCGCGCCCGCGCCAATCGCCAATCCCGCCTCCTGGTGCCCGGTGAGCATGCCGATTGCCAACGGCAGCACCACGGCAGCGGTGTTGCGCACCAGCACCCACACGGGCACGTCCGGCCGCTTGGTCGTGGTCAAGCTTTGCAGCACGCTGGCGCGTAGCGAATAGGCTCGGGTGGACATGGCGGGGACGATGCCGAAGGATGCATGAATTCTGCATCACTAGCGTAGCCGTTGTCCTTAGGAACACAAACGGAAACGGCGCCGCCAGATGGCGACGCCGTTCGTGTGACACAAGAAAGTGCGTTTAGGCGCGGCCGGCGAATTCGCCAGTCAGCGTGTTCACCCATACCTTCTCGTCATTGGTGATGTACTCGGGCACCTGGATCTCGATACCAGTTTCGAGTTTTGCCGGCTTGGTGCGCTTGGTGGCGCTGGCGCCTTTGAGCTCGGGTGCGGTATCGACGACCGTAAGCGTCACGCTGGTCGGTACTTGCAGGCCTACCGGCGCATCGTCGATCACCTGCACGTAATAGCCTTCGACGCTTTCCACGATGTAGCCGGCGTTGTCGCCAACCAGGGCGGCATCCAGCATGTATTGCGTGTAATCCTCGGCGTCCATGAACACATACGCATCGCCGTCCATGTAGGAGAAATTGGCGGGACGACGCAGCAAATCCATTTCCTTGAGATCGTCGTCGGCGCGCAGGCTCAAGTCGTATTTGCGCCCACCCGGAATCGAATACAGGGTGAAGCGGAACGTGACGTTGCCACCACGCGCGGTAGGTGCGCTGCGTTCGATATCGCGCACTTGGTACACGGTACCTTCGTGTTCGATCACATTGCCTTTCTTGACGTCGGAAGCTTTCATGAGTGAGAACCGGATGGAGTGATGTTATGAGACGCGTCATTCCGGCCTGTGACGGAATGACGTAAAGGCCAGGGCTTGACCGAATTACTTCGGCTGCAGACGCACCGCACCGTCCAGCCGGATCGTCTCGCCGTTGATATAACGATTGCCAAGAATAAACGCCACAGTGGACGCAAATTCATCCGGCTTGCCCAGGCGCGACGGGAAGGGGATCGATGCCGACAACGATTCCTGCACCTGTGGCGGCATGCCGTCGACCATCGGCGTCCAGAAGATGCCCGGCGCGATGGTCGCCACGCGAATACCGAAGCGCGATAGCTCGCGCGCCATCGGCAGGGTCATGCCGACCACGCCACCTTTGGAGGCCGAATAGGCGGCCTGACCGATCTGGCCTTCGTAGGCGGCCACGCTGGCGGTGTTGATGATCACGCCGCGTTCGCAGTCTTCGCCGGCTTCATTGTTTTGCATCAAGGAGGCAGCGGCCTTCGCCACGTTGAAGCTGCCGACCAGGTTCACCATCACAGTGGTGGCAAAGGTGCTTAGCGGCATCGGGCCTTCCTTGCCGAGCATGCGGCCGGCGCCCAGGATGCCGGCGCAGTTCACCAGCACGTTCAGGCCGCCCAGTGCGTCGCGGGCCGCCGATACGTTGGCGGCGACGCCGTCTTCGGAGGTGACGTCGGTG
>CAJCJD010000113.1 GCA_903970555.1 Vulcanimicrobiota bacterium | reverse complement strand
GCGCAGGATCTGGTTATCGATCACCGCGTCAGACAACGCGCGGCGAAGGCGAGCGTTCTCCTGCTCCAGATCCTTCAGGCGCTTAGCCTGGTCAATCTTCAGGCCGCCGTATTCTTTGCGCCAACGGAAATACGTCTGCTCTGTGTCGAAAATCGACTGGTCGCAGTCGAGCAAGTCGACGAAAGTGCGTTCATATAAGCTCGCGAGCCGCTTGAGTTCCCGAAGCGTGCGCTGTACGGATGCCTTCCGCATGTTCGCCCTCAGTATGAACGGCGCAATGAGAGAATGCTGGCAATCATGGTCGGTGATCGCAAAGGAGCACTCACCCAAAAAATCCATAACCCGACATCGGCACGAGTTACGGTACTCCTGCCGCTGCCCCGGCAGGACGGGCGAACAATTGATTTTTGTTAAATTGTCATTAATTCAATTGTCAGCAACTATTTGTCCAAGACAGTCGATGTCTGGGCGTTGGCGCGAGCTCCGATGCCAGGCCGTTGAGCGGCTCGCAATCAGCGCACGGCAAGCGCGAGCGCGATGCCAACCCACAACGTAAGACCAAGCCAATTGTTATGTCGGAATGCCGTGAGGCACGCACCGCGTTCGCGGTTACGGATCAACCACTGCTGCCAGCCGAACAGTCCCGCGCTGACGATCACGGCCAGCCAATACGGCCAGCCCAGTTTGGCGCGTGTGCCGACCATTCCCATGGCCACCAAAAAAGTGCCCATCAGCACGCCGATGATGGCTAGATCGGCCTCGCCAAACAGGATCGCCGTGGAGCGTGCGCCGGCCTTGAGGTCGTCCTCGCGATCCACCATGGCGTATTCGGTGTCGTAGATCACCGACCAAAGGATGTTGGCAATAAACAGCAGCCAGCCCACCGGCGGCACGTCGTTTTGCACCGCGGCGAAGGCCATCGGTATCGACCAGCCAAATGCTGCGCCAAGCACGACCTGCGGGAGGTCGGTGTAGCGCTTGGTGAAGGGATAGAGCGCAGCCAGCGCCGCGCCGATGAAAGACAGCTTGATGGTCAGCGGGTTGGTCAGCAGCACCAGCAAGAAGGCGAACACCAGCAATGCGGCGAAGACGATCAAGGCTTCGCGCGGCGTTACCCGCCCTGATGCAATCGGCCGCCCGGCGGTGCGCGCGACCTGCGGGTCGAGCTTGCGGTCGGCGTAATCGTTGATCGCGCAACCGGCCGCACGCATCGCGAAAACGCCCAGCGTAAAGATCACCAGCAGCTTCCAGGGCGGAAAATCACCGGCCGCCAGCCACAGTGCCCACCAGGTCGGCCATAGCAGCAGCAAGGCGCCGATAGGCCGGTCCATGCGGGTAAGGACAAGAATGTCGTGTGCTTTCTGCCGATGCTGGCCGGGCAGTTTTTGCAGCAACCAATCCAGCACGCGCGAGGCACGCGTGGAGCTGTCGGCCGGCCGTTGCGCTTGGGCCGCCGCGGTTTTGGCGGGGGGGCGTGCGCGCGTTACGGTCGGCGCCGGGGTCGTGCGCCTCGGGCGCTTGCGTGAAGTCGGGGCCATGGCCTCAAGTGTAGCGTGCCGACCCCAGGCCGAAACTGTGCGCGGCGCCACTTGGTCGCCAGGGGAACATTGCCCCTAATGGGGAGATCGGTCTAGCATCTGGATTGCTTATAGGGGGTTGGAGTCATTCATGGCCACGTCCATCAGTCACATTGCACTGATTGTGCGTGACCCTGCGCGCACTGCAGAGTTATTCGCCGGCGTGCTCGGCGCTCACGTCATTCCTGATCGGCCGGACGACAACGGCCATCCGCAAAGCTTTGCGAAGCTCGGTGGCGTGTGGTTCGTGCTGCGCCAGGGCACGGGTCCCTCTTGCCGCAATGGCGATCACATCGCGCTTGAGGTCAGTCGCGATGAATTGTCGGCGTGTGCTTGCAAGCTGGCGACGTTCGATGTCGAGCATTTCATGGCGCGCGAGGACACCGCGCTGTACTTCATGGACTACGACAATCACGTGTTCGAACTGGATGCCGGCGGTTCGATCGACGAGGTTTTCATCAACCGCGTCTAGTACGAGCGGTACGCGTCACGCGCGTAGCAGCAATCGATACGCAGGGTTGTCGCTTTCGTCGACGTGGGGATAACCCAGTGTGCTTAGGAAGTCTCGCAACAGGGCGTGTTCGCTGGTCGGTACCTGTATGCCAACCAGGATGCGGCCGTAGTCGGCACCGTGATTGCGATAGTGGAATAGGCTGATGTTCCAGTCCGGATGCATGCGTTCCAGAAAACGTGCCAGCGCGCCGGGGCGTTCCGGAAAGTCGAAACGATAAAGCTGCTCGTCGCGCGCCAGCGGCGAACGGCCGCCGATCATGTGGCGCAGATGCAGCTTTGCCAGTTCGTCATCGGTGAGATCCAGTACGCCAAAATCATTGGCGCGAAACGCATCGGCCAGCGCCTCGCGTTCGCCGCGTTGCGCCGTTTGAATGCCTACGAAAATGTGTGCCGCCTGCGCGTCACCGATCCGGTAATTGAACTCGGTGATCGCATGCTGACCCAACGCACTGCAGAAGCGTCGAAAGCTGCCGCGCTGCTCGGGTATCGTTACCGCGAATACGGCTTCGCGCTGCTCGCCGACTTCCGCGCGCTCGGCCACGAAGCGCAGGCGGTCGAAATTCATATTGGCGCCGGACACGATGGCAACGAGCGCACCATCGCATGCGCCATGCGCTGCCACGTACTGTTTGAGTCCGGCCAAGGCCAGGGCGCCCGAGGGTTCCGGAACGCTGCGCGTGTCCTTGTAAATATCTCGGATGGCAGCGCAAATCGCGTCGGTATCCACGCGAAGCACGTCATCGACGTACTGCTGACACAGCGCAAAGGTCAGTGTACCGACTTGCTTGACGGCGGTGCCGTCGGCAAACAGTCCAACTTCGTCCAGCGACACCCGCACGCCGGCATCAAGTGCGCGTGCCATCGCGTCGGCATCGCTCGCTTGCACGCCGATCACGCGCACGTCAGGTCGGCGTGCTTTGATCACGGATGCGATGCCCGCGATCAGGCCGCCGCCGCCAATAGGGACGAACACCGCATGCAGCGGCCCGGGATGTTGGGCCAGCAGTTCCAATGCAATCGTGGCTTGCCCGGCGATCACGTCGGCATCGTCGAAAGGGTGCACGAAGGTGGCGCCGAGTGCGTCGCGCAAGCGGATGGCTTCGGTCTGCGCATCGCTATACGAATCGCCGGCCAGAATGACCTCGGTGAAGTTGCCGCCGAAGCGGCGCACCGCATCGACCTTGACCTGCGGCGCAGTCACCGGCATCACGATGGTGGCGCGTATACCCAACCGTGATGCTGCCAAGGCCACACCTTGCGCGTGATTGCCGGCCGATGCAGCGATCACGCCGCGCGCGCGTTCCGTTTCGTCAAGTTGCGCCATGCGATTGTAGGCACCGCGCAGTTTGAAGGAGAACACCGGTTGTTGATCCTCGCGCTTGAGCAACACGGTTGCGCCCAGGCGAGCCGACAGCAAGGAGGCGGGTTCCAGCGCCGTGTTCTGTGCGACTTCATAAACGCGCGCGGCCTCCGCGCGACGCAGTACGGATGCCGCGGTCGGTGTCGTATCGCTGTCCGTTTCCGCCAACCTTGCGTTCATGCCTGCGCCGGATGCTCGACCTGCAGCACATCGACCAGTTTGCGCGTTTGCTGCAGGATCTGCGTAAGCGTGGCGTCGTCGCCGCGCACGGTCAGGGTGAGGCGCGACACGGCGGGATCGTTGGTGGCGGCAACCGTCAGCGTGTCGATATTGTGGCCGCGCGCGGCGAACAATCCGGCCACGCGGACCAGGGCGCCGGCTTCGTTCTGTAGCAAGATGGAGAGTGTGTGTTGCATGGCGGTTCCAGTGTTCGGGGGCGGGGTCAGAAGCTGTCGGAGGCTGCTGCGTCGCCGGTGTGCGGGGCTTCGCGTGCGGGGATAAAGTCGCCGGTGATCATCTGCGAGTAGTTGGCGCCAGGTCCGACCATGGGGTACACGCCGGCATCCGGATCGATCATCACTTCGAGGAAGGCGGGGCCGTCGAACGCCAGGAATTCGGCGATGGTGTCGACAAGTTCCTCGCGACGCTCCAGTCGACGCGCCCATGCGAAGCCGTCTGCTTCGGCAGCACGCACGAAGTCCTTGCGATGCAGGCTCTTGTCCGATGACGCGAAGCGGCCCTTGAAGAACAGCTTCTGCCACTGCCGCACCATGCCGTCGCCGACGTTATTGAGCACGACGATCTTCAGCGGCAGGCCATACGTGGTAACGGTCTCCAACTCGCCGAGGTTCATGCGGATACTGGCATCGCCGTCGACGTCGATGACTAGCGCATCGGGCCGCGCGAATTGCGCGCCGATGGCGGCGGGCAGGCCAAAGCCCATGGTGCCCATCGAGCCGGACGTCAGCAGATGACGCGGTGCGCGGAAGTCGAGGTATTGCGCCGCCCACATCTGATGCTGGCCGACACCGGTGCTGATGATGGCGCGACCCTGCGTGTGCCGATTGATTTCTTCCAGCACCGCATAGGGTTGAATCAGTGCGCTGTCACGGTCGTAGTTGAGAGCATGTGTTTGCTTCAGCGCGCGGATATGCGCATGCCAATCGCTCAGCGATGGGCGATGGTTGTGCGCATGACCGTATTGCGTCAGCCGCTGCAGTGCGCGGTCCAGCGGGCCGACGTGATGCCAGTCCGTGTGCTTGACCTTGTCGATCTCCGCCGGATCGATGTCGATATGCGCGACGAATTTTGCGCGTGGCGCGAACTGAGTGGGAACGCCGGCAACGCGGTCGTCGAAGCGTGCACCCAGTGCGAGCAGAAAGTCGCAGTCTTCGACGGCGTAATTGGCGTAAGCCGTGCCGTGCATGCCGAGCATATGCAGTGCCAGCGGATCGGTGGTGTCGTAGCCGCCAATGCCCATCAACGTGGTGGTGACGGGCAAGCCGAATGCGTCGACGAATGCGCGCATGGCAGATGCGGCGCCACCGGCGATGACGCCACCGCCGGCATAGATCAGCGGGCGTTTTGCGCGCGATAGCGCATCGAAGAAGCTTTCACACTCGGCATCGCTAAGCGTTGCTGCTTGCACAGCGCGCAGTCGCGCGCGGTAGCCCGGCAGTGGGAGTTCGCCGCGACCTTCGAAACGAACCATGGCGTTCTGGATGTCCTTGGGCACATCCACGACCACGGGGCCCGGACGCCCGCTGCGTGCCAAGGTAAACGCGGTGCGCATCGTGGCTTCAAGCTGCGAGGCATCGGTGACCAGGAACACATGCTTGGCGCAGGCGCCCATGATGTTGCTGATTGGCGCTTCCTGAAATGCATCGCTGCCGATCGCCTGCGTGGCGACCTGGCCGCAGATCACGACCAACGGAATTGAATCGGCGGTCGAATCGCGCACCGGCGTCACCATGTTGGTGGC
>CAJCJD010000112.1 GCA_903970555.1 Vulcanimicrobiota bacterium | reverse complement strand
ATCGGAGCTGATCAAGGATCTTCAAGCAAAGGGTTATGACGTCGAAGTGCGCGCGGTGGCTGCGAACAAGCTGGAAAGCGAGCACGGTGTCGATAGTCGGTTTTCCGGATCGCTTGATCGCCAAGGCCACGGCCGCTATGTCCCGGCCGGCGCACGTGACGCCATCTACGACAAGGTGCCGGCCAGCCTGGACACGATCCACGCACAGACGAACGCGCCGATCCGTCTTTTCACCCGTGAGGGCCAGGAACTCTATGACAGCCGCACGGATGCCCGGTTGCCGGGACAAGTGCTGACCGAAGCCCGTGAGGCACGGTTGGCTGATCCCAAGATCACCCGCGGCCTTCATGAAGGTTGGAAAGAACAAGCCCAATGGCACGAGAAACTGCCCGATACGCTCACCCATAACCCCAAGGTTGCGCCGGACACGGCGCAGCGGCTGTTGACCGAACGCAGTGCGTTGAACGTCGTCGAAGGCGTGGAGCGTAATGCCGCCCAAGCGGCAAGCCTCGACTATGCGGTGCGTATCCACCCCAATGTGGTCAAGGGTGTGGGCATCGTCGGTGGTGCGGCGATGGCCTACGACGCCTACCAGACCGCGCAGCAATATCAGGCCCTGAGCGCCAAGGGCAACCAGTTCGGCGCTGATGCCTTGCTGCACCAGTACGAGGGGCGCACGGCCGGTGGGCTCATCGGTGGCTTTGCAGCCGGTGCAGCCTATGGTGCCGTGGCCGGTTCGGAGTCGGGGCCCGGTGCGCTGGTCACGGGTGCGGTCGGAGGCGTGGTCGGCGCGTTCGCAGGCGACAAGATCGCCACCGCCTACAACGAGCATCAGGTCAATCACCAGACTGGCACGAATGGGGTGACCTACGCCTACGACAAAGGCCAGTGGACTCAGACCGAGCACCATCTTGGTTTAAGCAGCTATGACCTGCCGACGATCAAAAGCACCACGATCCACGCCCCTGCGGATCAGATCTCCACCCTGGATTACCAGCGCACCACGGCGGTGACGGCGTTGGCGCTGGCCAACCCCGTCACGCAGGACACCAAAAACATCACGCTCGACGGCACTGAATGGCACGCTTCTCGTGGGGGTTGGACGAAAGAGGTGCAACAGACGACGCCGGGGCTGCCTCAGGCCGACGATTTTGGGCGGCCCATCACCATCAGCGAACCGGCCGACGCCAAAACCGCCAAACAGTTGGATCAGCTTGCCGCCAATCGCCAATACAACAACGCGCATTACGCCGAGAGTGTGTCGCAAGCCTATGTGATGGATTACTACGGCAAGGGCTGGAACAAAAATGGGCCCTTGCCCGAAGTTGTCACCCAGGAACTCAAACGGCCCAGCGAAACCCAGATCACAGATCCTGCGACAGGCCATACCTGGACCGCCGATGGCAAAGGTCATTTCAGCCGCGAAGAAACCACCGTGGGTTTCGACATGCCGGTGACGATGACGGTCAAAGCCGACGGTGCGGAACTGGCGCGCGTGGGCAAACTGCAGCAGGAAGCGATGCAATCCAACGCGGCCTATGGCAGTGAACTGATCGCGGATAAATACGCGCAGTTGCAGCAAACCTCCATGCATCAACAAGCGCCAGTCCAGCCTGCACCGGCGGCGACACCCGATCATGCTGCAGTCAACCCGGCGGCCTCGCACACGCCGCCGCATGTTGCCGAGGCACCCTCGGCGTTCTTCCACGAGATGTCCGCCAAGATTGATCGCTTCGACAAGGCCATGCAGGCAGGGGACCGGACGGCGGTGATGAAGGAAGTGGCGCATGTCTACGAGACCCCTGAATGGCAGGCGAGTTATGGGCGTGCCAGGGAGACGGCGGCGAAGGAACAGCAGCAGCGGGAACACGAGCGTGCCCAGAACCCCCGCGATCCACGCGATGCGGGGCACCCGGACCACGCCATGAATCAGAGTATTCGCAAGCAAGTGGAGACACTGCACGAACGGGCTGGAACCTATATCGGTAACCAGGAACTCGATCGCCTTACCGCGAGCGTGGCCAACGATGCGCGCAAGCAGGGTATGACCCGAGTCGATCAGGTGCAGTTCGGCGGCGATAAGAACCAGGTCATAGCTACTCAGGGCGGCCCCCACGACATGCTGTCCAAACACAGCGTTACCAACGTTCAGCAGGCCATGCAGACGCCGCCGGAACACGCCTATCAGCAGATGGGGCAGGAGACGCAACGCCAGGCCCAAGTGCAGCAGAACGTTCAACAACAAATCGCCCAGTCCCAGCAGCAGGGACAGTCCCTCGGGCGCTGACATTGCTTATAGGTTGCACGCATGAACGACGACGAATTCAAGCGATTGACGGAGCAGTTGCTGGCGGCGGTCGCTCGCATGGACCAGCGCGATGACCGGCTGGAACAACGCTTGCCTACGATCATGGAAGAGCAGACCACCCGTTGGTTACGAACAGTCAGCGGTCAGGTCGAGAGCGCGGCGCGGGCGGGTCTGGAACCCTCCTTGGCCGAAGGCCGGCAAAAAGTCCAAGGCATCGCCACGGAAGCCGACCAAACCGTGCGGACCTTGCAGACCAACCGTCGCGACTTCGCTTCGATCCTGCGTTGGGTTTGGATTGGGTCGTGTATTTCGTTGCTGCTTTCCGTGGTTGCCCTGGTCGGGACGTATGAAATGCTTTATGGCCACTACGCCACCCGTTACGACGAATTGAAATCGCAGGTGACCTACCTGGATGCGCTCAATCACTCGGATGTCATGCCGTGCGGTGAGGACCGGTTGTGCGCTCGCATTGACGACAAGGCTCCGCGCTTGGGCGACAAGAAGCAGTATCGGTTGATCGAGCTGCGGCAGTGAGCGCGCGCTGTCGGCTGCCGGACGGCCTGTTGAATGATTCGGTCACGTTGTTGGAGATCTGTGGTCAGTAAGTGTGAACACATACAGGCTGAGGTCACCGTCATTGCGTTCGCGGTCTTCGTTCAAGGCCAACGTTTGAGGGTGTGTAATGGCCAAGCACTTCCTGTGCAGTTCAGGCCGCTAAAGCATAAGCCTCGGCAGGGGTCTTCATGTCCAGCGCCTGATGGGGGCGCCGATGGTTGTAGAACTGGAGCCATTCGCCAATCATGCGCGTCGCGTGCGGCTGTGTTTCGAAGCGATGCCGATACGCGCACTGTGCCTTCAACGTGCGAACGACATGCTTCACCATGCCGTTGTGCTGCGGGCAGTGCGGTGTGATGTATGCCTATAGCTGCGTACCTGTCGCGTGTAGTGTTGGCCGGTAAAGGCCAAGCCATTGTGCCCCGAGGGCAGGTTTCGCGCTCGGAGCGCAGCAGGAAGGAACGTCACGGGTCGCTGGCGATAGGCGCGCCGGCTCCGCACTCCAAGTCGAGCAACGAGCTGTTCGGTGGAATGAGCCCATAAACGATCCAACCACTCGCGCTCGTAGAGGTTTCCCTCCCGCAGTCGCGCACTCGCCCATGCAGCTGCGTGTCGCTGCACGTATTCATGAAGGAATCTTACGGCTTCCAATAAGGCGCCTCGATCACTGCAATGCTTGGGCCGTAGCCGATAAGCTTCGGCGTCCTTGCCGAGAACGCGATCCACTTGCCGTCGGGTGACCAGACTGGATGTTGGGTATTCCTGTCGAATGGCGTCAATTGCTCGACATGCTGGCCATCGATGGTCGACACGAATGCGGCATAGAACGGTGGCCGCGGACTGCCTTGATTGCTTTCAAAGACAATCCTTGAGCCATCTGGCGACCACTCGGGTGCGCGTCCTTGCATCGTGTGTTGAATGAGCGGGTGAGCCTTGCCGGTGTCGACGGAAACGATCCAAATTTGGTTCAACGTCTGATCGTAGATTTGGGTCTTTTTGGGCTGGGCGGCAACGGCAATCCATTTTCCATCCGGCGAGACTGAAGCCATGCCCGTCATCAGGGCGGGAGTGGTATTTATTCGACTTATGGTGCCGTTACGAATGTCCACCGTGCGCAAGGTGTTGTCGTCGGCGACCATCTCCAAGATTCTCTCGTTGTCTGGAAACCAACTCGGATAGAAGGTGCTTTCACTTTGGGAAGATATCGCGCGTTGGATATGGGTTCCGTCTTTGTCCATCAGCCAAGTCGCGCCCTTGCTGCTCGATTCAGTGCCCGTAAAAGCGATCATGTCACCTCGTGGCGACCAACGCGTGCGCGTCTGTGCAACTGGAATGTCGCCAGGCCCCAGGGCCTTCGGCGTGCCTCCCTGGAGGGGCACGCTATTTGTCTTCGATATTCCGCCCGTGAGTGGTTGCCGATCGAAAATCAGGAATTTTCCGTCTGGCGAAAACTGCGGACCGTAATCCGTTCCGGTCGGATCATCGGTGACATTTCTGATGGTCTTATCGGCCGCCCGTGAATCTGACGGATACAACGATGCCAGTAGAAGTGCCGCGGAGATAAATACCCAGAGGGAAACTTTCATCGGTTCATTCCGCCGCACCGAATGGAATTAGTTCGCCGCAAAAATTCTTTTGAGCATGATGGACGTATCGAAGCCGGACGCACTGCAAACGCGTTGCGCGCCTTTGAGCTGCTGTTGATCAACGTGAGCGTTGGTCATCTGCTGGCACTCATTCGAAGTGCGGTGGAGCAGCCAAACGAAGTGCAGTGAGTAAACGCCGTACGCGATGAGCAAACCCAAGCCAATTCTTGCCGTATTTCCCACGTCGCTACCTCGTGAAACGTTTTGGGATCGAGGGAATGCTACTAAATTTTAGGCACAAAAACGCGACCCCGAAGGAGCGGCGCAGAGCGGGGGAGCACCACCGGTCTTGATTAGAACGTCCGCATCTAAGCATGGCGGCCACAGACCACGTTGTATTTACCGCTCGTCCGTCGAAACCGAATCAAGGAACCTCATAAGCTGCCGCATCCCTGAAGAAGCGGCAGAGTGATCTTCGGCCCGGGGTGTCTCACGTGTCCACTGTTCCTGGCTCAGCTGTTGGATGACGCTGCGTGGTGCGTCTCGAAACCCCATGAACCAGTTGCGAAAGAGCCGCTGGGGGATTCGTCGCTGTTCCAGCTCAACCAAGTCGCTGTGAAGCGCTGAGCGACGAATGCGGCCATAGACGTGCTCAATGTCTGTCGGAAGACCTTCAATGTACTGGATAAACTGGTCGCCGCCGAACAGCAGCACGCCAGTCACCCCTCTCTGCGAATTGAAACTGCGAGAGTCCATCAATAGTCGGTCGAGATCGAGCGGCACCGTGGGGTGGGTCGATCGGCTCATGTATACAACGCCAACCAAATCCATACGATCGCTCAACTAGTGGGTAACTTGCAGTTGCCTATAGTGACCCGTGCTCATAAAGCTGGCAATGCCGGCAAACCGCGATGTTTCAACGAGTGACCCGTGACCGGTACATCGAGCGGCTCATTCTTGAGCTCGGCTCGTTGCTTCACCGCATCAATGACTTTTTGTGTGAACGCTATCGACTCTGCCGCCTGGCCGTTGGTGCCCTTGAAAGTCATGGCCGCATCCGCCAACCCGTCTTGCTTTGGCTCGCGATCAAACTTCGTCCCGCGATAGGCGATGATCACCTCTTTGGTGTCTTTGTTTTGATGTGCCGTCGCCTGAAAGCCCGTCTCAGGCTTGTCGAAATGATCGAGCGGCCGGTAGGTCACGCCATCAAGTTTGACTTCTCTATACGTTACGCCCTCCGGCCCATGGCTCTCGACCATGGGATCCTTGTAGGCGTCTTGGCTCAACAACGCATAGTCTGTTGAGCGCATGGTCATTGGAAATTCTCTCTGGCCGTAAACGTGACGGAGAACGTGTTGGCGGGGTCCTTAATGCGGACCGATCAGCATCGCCGATGTCTACGCCAGTTAGCTTTGGGTTGGTGAAGTTCTGGTTTGAAAAGTAGCGTTCTGCCTTCTTCTACGCGACGACGTCCTCTCCTTCGATGCCGGTCGTGACCGTGCTTTTGTTCACGCGCAAATAGCCTGAAAACGCGGTGAGCTTCCCATGGCAGATGCCTTGCCCGTAATGGTCCTCATCGACCAGTTGATCGGTATAGATCTCACCTCGATACGAGTTGTCTTCGACCTTCGACATGTGAATAGGAACGGTTTTATCCGGAGCAATCGTGGCCCCGCTTCGCGGCGTTCGTCATAGGTGCTTCTCAGACGCGAACGCGCTGAAGGCGCACACGGTTGATCGGCGTCGAAGTCGAAGGGGTAGCCGTTGCCAGACGCCGAGTACCTCGTTCCTGGAAGGCTTGCTTATCTGCGATTCGCCCATGGGATGGTATCGACGTGATGCATGTCACCATTACCGTGCTCCGTGCGTCGGTGTTTCGAGCGTACCCCTATAGCGGCACGGTAAAAAACCAAGGGCTGCACATTCAGAAATATCCGCAAGCGAAGCGTGATGAAAGCTGCCGTCCATGGCTGAGGCCAGGTGACCACGGCCATGGTGCTTCTTACCAACAGGCGATGGAGATAGGCCGCGCGTCGGGTATCGGTAGAAGCGTGGCTCGTACACGCTTGTGCTCAAGGCGCGTAACGCGATGCCTGGCATGGTCCGTGCGACGCGTAGTCCTAGGCCTACAAGCGACAACTGCGCTCCCTGATACTCGACGCTCTTGCTGCGGCGCAAACTTAAACTGCTGCGCGCATTCGGCCGGGTATGACAGCGTTTGGTAGTAGCCGATGTGGCAACGTCAAATAGAGCTGACAACCGGGCTAATTCTTTCCGATGCGGGATGCCTCATGCTTGAAATCCGACCAGCACGTAAAGGCTTCATCGTGTTCGATACCGATGAACAGGAACCCATCATGCGATTCGACAATCGGGCCGATGCCACCGACCTGGTGGCGGAGCTGGTGATGGCCGAATCACGGGAGCAGCTGCAGGCGTGGCAGTCGCCTCAGGCACGAAAAAAGTTTTATCTCGTGCGCTAGGCGATTGATTGATCAGCTTTCCAGTCGCCCGTCGACTGGCCTAGCATCGTCGATCGCCAGGAATGAGGCATCGTAAAGTTGGCTGGGGCAGATCGGTTTTCGAATGCATGCCCAGTGACTTACCCGCTCAAGTGTGGCGCCCTACTGTCGTTGTCTGGTTGAAAGTCGTCGACGAAGGATTCATCCAAAACTCCACGCGACGCTGGTGGGGATCGGCGCCATCAGTGGGCTTCTTTCTTTCTTGCATCATCTGCACTTTTTCCATCCTTCGCGATATCCACTTGTTCGCCTTCATACAGCGAATCCGGCGGGCTCAACACAATGCGTGATTGGGCATCGATGCCTTCGGTGATTTCCACCGTGCTGCCGAAGTCTCTTCCGATGGTGACGGGCTGCAGATGGATGTGGTTCTGCGCGTCGACCAGGGCCACGCGCAGGCCTTCGCTGCGGAAGAGCAGGGTATTGGCCGGGATGATCACGTTATGTGTGGCGCTTGAGACGCCGAGTTTGACGTTGGCGTAGACGCCAGCGACGAGCGACTGGTCGGCGTTGTCCAGGTCGATTTCGGTGCGTAGCGTTCGGCTATTCGCATCCAGTGCGTCGGCGGTGCGCGCTACCGTGCCGGTGACTGGCTTGTCGCCAAAGCTGCTGACCGACACTTGCACGGGCATCCCTACGTGCACGCTGCCGGCGTAGATTTCCGGCACGTTGACGAAGACGCGCAGCTTCGACGTGTCGGCAATCACGAACAGGTTGCTACCGGTGGAGCCGGCGTCGACCAGTGCGCCGACATCGAGGTTGCGCTGGGTGATGACCCCGTCGAACGGCGCGTTGATGTATTTGAACTGCTCCATGTTTTTCAGACGGGCGACGTTCGAACGATCCGCCTCGACGGTGGCGAGGCTAGCACGCGCCTGCGAGTCGTACTGATCGCCGGTCTGCTTGGCGACCAGTCCGGTCGCGACCAGCTGGTCGTAGCGCGTGGCGGTCACCTGCGCAAACTTGGCGTTCGCCTCATCGCTGCGCATCTGCGCCTGACCTTGGCTGAGCTGATTGTCGACGTCGGGCGTATCGAGGTCGGCCAGCCGCTGACCTTTCTTCACCTTGGTACCGATGTCGACGTACCACTTGGCGACGTAGCCGGTGGTGCGTGCGTAGATCTGCGCGTCCTGCCAGGACGATACCGTGCCGGGCAGGCTCACCGTTTGATCGCCCGGTGCCGCCTTCGGTGTGAGTACAGCGACTGTTGGCGTGGCGTCGCGGTTGGTTTCGTCGGCGAGTTGGTGATGCGCGTGCAGCCGCTCGACGATGCCGTAGACGGCGAGCGCGACGAGTATCAGCGCCAGAATGATGAGCACCAGCCGTGCGCGGTGCGTCGAACCCGGCGGCTGGCGAAGTGGTGAGCTGGAATGATCGGGCATGGGTCGGTATCTCAGTCGGCAGCCGCATGCTGGCGCGCCTGATGGCGCCGATGCAGCAGGCTGAAGAACGTGGGGACAAAGAAGAGTGTGGCTGCGGTAGCCAGCAGCAGGCCGCCGATCACGGCGCGGCCCAGCGGAGCATTCTGTTCGCCGCCTTCGCCAAGGCCAAGCGCCATCGGCACCATGCCAATGATCATGGCGAAGGCCGTCATCAGCACGGGGCGGAAGCGACCGTAACCCGCTTCGATCGCGGCTTTTACCGGGTCATCGTGATGTGCCAGCCGCTCGCGCGCAAAGCTGATCACCAGGATCGAGTTGGCGGTCGCCACGCCCATGCACATGATCGCGCCCATCAGCGCGGGCACGGACAGCGGCGTGTGCGTGAGGAAGAGCATCCAGACCACGCCCGCCAGCGCGGCGGGCAAGGCCGCAATCACGATCAGCGGATCGATCCAGGTTTGAAAGTTCACCACGATCAGCAGATAAACCAGCCCGATCGCAAACAGCAGTCCACCGATCAAACCGCGATACGACTCGCCCATGGTTTCCACCTGGCCACGTACGGTGATGTCCGAGTCGCGCGGCAAGTGTTTTGATGCTTCGTCGACGATCTTCTGTACGGCGCTGCCCACGCTGCCCAGATCGGTCTGGTCCACCGACCCAAACAAATCCAGCGCCGGTCGGGTGCTGTAGTGCGATACCACGGCGGGACCGGCGCTGCGCGAGAAGGTGGCCACGTTCTCGAGTATCTGACCTGCCGTGCCACCGGCTGGAGCGCTCGTACTGCTGGCGCCGTTCACCGTAGCGCCTGTGGCGCCGCTGGCGCTAGTAATCGATAGGGTTTTCAGATCCTGCAGGGTATCGAGCCGATACTGCGGCGTTTGCGTGGCGATGGTGTAGCTGACGCCGGATTTGGGATCGACCCAATAGGTGGGACTGACCTGCGACGAACCGGCCAACGCAGTGAGCAGATTGCTGGCGACGTCCTGCTGGGTCAGACCGACCAGGTTGGCGCGAGTGCGATCGACGTTGACGTTGATCTGCGGCAAATTCTGCGCCTGTTGGATATGCAGGTCGACCAGGCCTGGCACATGCGCCAGCTTGCCCAGCAGATCGTTGGCGATCTTGGACGCCGTCTCGGGGTTGTGCCCGGTAACCTGCACGTCGATGGGCGCGGGCGAACCGAAGTTGAGGATCTGTCCGATGATGTCTGCTGCGAGAAACGAGAACGTCACGCTAGGATATTTCTGACGCAGCTCCTGCCGCAGCGAGCGCACGTAGTTGGCCGTCGGATGATGATCGTCGTTCAAGGTGACAAAGATGTCGCCATCGGAGGTGCCGATAACGCCGGTGTTGCTGTACGAAAGGTTGATGCCGCTATAAGGCAGGCCCAGCGTATCGACCACGCTGCTGAGCTCTGCTTTGGGCACCGTCTGACGGATGACATTCTCGATGCCATCGGCCAGCCGCGCCGTCTCTTCGATGCGCAAGCCCGTCGGCGCATGGAAGTGCAGCTTGATCTGACCACCGTCCACGTAGGGAAAGAAGTCGCGGCCCAGCCAGGGCACCAGCAGCGCGACCGACAGCGCGCAGGACGCAAAGAACAGAACGGCAAACAGTCCGCGATGCGACTCGGCCGTTTCCAGCGCGCGACGATAGCCCCCGCGCGTGCTTTCGAAGCGACGTTCAAAGCCCGCCTGGAAACGGCTGAGGCGACCGCTGGGCTGCGCGTGGTGGTCGTGTTTTTTCAGCCAGTAGAGCGACAGCGTCGGTACCAGGGTTCGCGACAGCACATACGAGGCCAGCATCGCAAAGACCACCGCTTCGGCCAGCGGCGCGAAAAGGTATTTGGCGACGCCGCCGAGAAAGAAGATCGGCACAAAGACGATACAGATCGACAGCGTCGAAACCAGCGCCGGCACGGCGATCTGATGCGCGCCTTCCAGGATCGCGTCGTAGACCTCCTTGCCTTCCTCCAGATGCGAGTTGATGTTTTCGATGGTCACGGTCGCATCGTCGACGAGGATGCCGACCGCCAGCGCCAG
>CAJCJD010000111.1 GCA_903970555.1 Vulcanimicrobiota bacterium | reverse complement strand
GCAGGCAAGCGCGCCAAACGTCTGCGCCATCGCGGAGCCGTCGATCACCGCCATGACGGGCAACCCGAGCTTTTGCGCGAGGTCCGCGCTGGATGGCGCACCGTCGAACAAGCCCATCACGCCTTCCACCAGGATCAAATCCGCCGCGCCAGCCGCATCGAACAATCGCGTGCGCACATCCGCTTCGCCACACATCCACAAATCAAGCTGATATGCCGGTGTTCCCGCGGCACGTTCGAGCACCATGGGATCGAGAAAATCCGGCCCGGTCTTGAATACGCGCACACGTCGACCTTGCCTGGTATGCCAGCGCGCAAGCGCGGCCGTGACCGATGTCTTGCCCTGCCCCGATGCCGGCGCGGAAACCAGCAACGCGGGACAGTGGCGACTCTCGATCACAGCTCGACACCTTTTTGCGCTTTGATGCCGGCGTCGAACGCATGCTTCACCACGCGCATTTCGGTAACCGTGTCGGCCACGGCAACCAGCCCATCGGGCGCGCCGCGACCGGTGATGACCACATGCTGGCGTGGCGGGCGCGCGGCGACCGCGGCGAGCACTTGCTCAAGCTGCACGTATTGCTTCACTAGCGCGATGTTGAGTTCGTCCAGCAGCACGAAGTCGTAATCGGGGTTGGCGAGCATCCCCGCGGCGATCGCCCAGGCCGCTTGCGCGGCAGCGATGTCGCGCGCCTTGTCCTGGGTTTCCCAGGTAAAGCCTTCGCCCATCACGTGGTAATCCAGCTGATCACCGGTCAGTTGGCGGAAGAACGCTTCCTCGCCGGTAGAGAAAGTGCCTTTGATGAATTGCACCACGCCGCACTTGAAGCCGTGCCCAAGCGAACGCGCCAGCATGCCGAAGCCGGACGAACTCTTGCCCTTACCGTTGCCGGTATTCACCACCAGCACGCCCCGATCGATGGTGGCGCGGGCGATCTTGCGATCGATCAATTCTTTTTTGCGTTGCATGCGCTCGCGATGGCGCTCTTCCGGGGTCATCGTCTCGCGCGGTGGTTGGTCGCTCATGCGCGCACCTGTCTTGCGCCACGGCGCAGATAACGGGCGAAGGTGAATCGGGAGATAGACTTCATGGGCACAACGCTCCTTGATGCAGCTGCTCGCGCGGCATGCCTGGTGTCAGGCAGAGAAGGAGGATGGCACCGACTGCGACGCAGCGGTCCCCGACCTGGCCCTCCGCCGTCCGGATCTAGCTTGGGGCCGGTCTCCGGGCTTACGCGCGAAGGCGGGGCCTTCACCTCCACGCCTTCCCGCGTATGACGCAGTGGCTCTATGTGGATGGTTTTGCGCGCTTACCGTTGCGGGGGCAGCTCCGGAATGATCATGCAGGATCGCAGGATTTCACCGGATTCCCGTTTCAACCGTCGACGCATGCCGACAGTCACCTCAGGCCCGGGCATGGTAGTGCCTGCCCCTATTCGCGCCTAGCCCGCGATTTACAGGCACGCCTATACGTCACCTACACCCGGCGGCGACGCATTCTTTCCAACAAGGGCTCATGCAGGTGAGTCCTCTGTCGTGATCCCCACCCTATCGACAGGCCTCATATGCGCCGGAATATGCAAGTAAGAGTATGTTTAGCATCGATATTCTTATTTGGACTTTTAGACGCCCAATCATCGGTTGCTGCCGAGCCGGTTTGTCACTAATCTGAAATTGTTGCATAGCAACAAATATTACGTTAGGGGAAATACCGCATGAAAAAACAGCTCCATAGAACAGCGACACCACTCGCTACAGCCGTATTACTCGCGATCGCCACCAGCGCCGCCGCGCAAGACACCACGCAAACCCCACCCCCACCCAGCAACACCAAGAATTTGCAGGCCGTGATCGTTACCGGCACGCGCGCGCAGAACCGCACCGACAGCACCTCGCTGTCGCCGATCGATGTGATTCCAGCTTCCGCGTTGCAAAGCAGCGGTACCAACGAGCTCGCCACGGCGTTGGCGCGCTTGATCCCATCGCTGAATTTCCCGCGCCCCGCCGCCACGGATACCACCGACTCGCAACGTCCCGCGCAGCTGCGTGGCTTGGCGCCGGACGAAGTGCTGGTGCTGGTCGATGGCAAGCGTTGGCACACCAGCGCGCTGGTCAACACGGACGGCAGCATCGGCCGCGGTTCGGCGCCGGTCGATCTGAACACCATTCCGCTTTCCGCGATCGATCACATCGAAGTGCTGCGTGATGGTGCATCCGCGCAGTACGGCTCCGACGCTATCGCCGGCGTGATCAACATCATCCTCAAGCATGGCGCCCAGGGTGGCTCGATCGAGCTGGATGGCGGCCAGTACGACAAGGGCGGCGGCCGGCAGTGGCTGGGCTCGGCCAACTTCGGTATTCCGCTCGGTGGCGACAAGGGCTGGCTGCGCATCAGCGTGGACGATGGGCATCAAGACCCGACCAACCATGGCGGCGCCGATGTGCGCTATCCGCAACTGGGCGAGAAGCAGGTATTTGGCGATCCGTCGATCAGCCAGCACAACCTGTTCCTCAACACGCAATACGACATCACCAACAATGTGCAGTTCTACGCGTTCGGCAGCTATCACGAGCGCGATGCGATTTCCGATGAGCTGTATCGCAATCCGTATTCGTATTCCTCCTCGGTGAAAACCGCGCTCAACGCGCTGTACCCGGATGGCTACCAGCCACTGCTGCAAGCCCACAGCACCGACCAGGCGCTGGTGGCCGGCGTTCGTGGCACGACGGACGGCTGGCGCTGGGACGTCAGCGCCAACTACGGTGGCAATCGCGTCTCGCTCGATACGATCAACAGCGCCAACTATGCCTTCCTGCATGACTTCGGCTACACGCCCACCAGTTTCTTCGACGGCACGGTCTCGGCGGCGCAGCAGGCGGCGGATGTGGATGTCGCCAAGGATCTGAATGTCAGTTGGTTGCCGAATGCAGTGACGCTGGCCTTCGGTGTGGAGTACCTGCGCGATACGTACAGCATCGGCGCGGGCAATCCGGATTCCTATTACGTCGGCACGTCGGGCGTAAGCGGCGGCGCGCAAGGCTTCAGCGGTTACAGCCCGGTCAACACCGGCTCGTGGAGCCGCAGCGATATTGCCCAATACGTGAGCCTTGAAACCAATCTCACGGACAAACTGGGCACCTCGGTCGCCGTGCGCCACGAGGACTACAACGACTTCGGCAACACCACCTCCGGTTCGCTCGCTGCGCGTTACGACTTCACAGACCGATTCGCACTGCGGGCCAGCGCGTCGACCGGCTTCCGTGCACCCTCGCTGGCGCAAGAGGATTACTCGCAGATCGGCTCGCTCTACCTGACGCCGAGCAGCGCGGGACCGGGCATCGCGCCAGGCATTTATCAGACCGGTCTCTTGCCGGTGGGCAATCCCGTAGCGCAGTTGCTGGGTGCGCAAGCGTTGCGTCCGGAGAAGTCGCACAACTACACCGTGGGCGCGGTATTCAATCCGATCGATCCACTGACGCTGACGTTCGACATCTACCAGATCCAGATCTACAACCGCATCGTGCTGTCCAGCACGCTTAGCGGCTTGAACGATCCGGTGGTGGTGGATTATCTGGCCGCCAATGGCATCACCAACGTGGGCTATAGCTCGGCGCAGTACTTCACCAATGCGGTGAGCACCCGCACGCAAGGCGGCGACCTGGTTGCCAGCTACCACTCGGATTTCGGCAACGATGGCGTACTCGACAGCACCTTGAGCTACAACTACAACCGCACGCAGGTCACCGGCGTGGCGCCTAACCCACCGCAACTGGAAGCACTTGGATTGCAACTTGAGCGCGTCAGCTATCGCGACATCAAAGGCCTGCTGGCGAACTCCACGCCGCGCAGCAAGCTGATCTTCAACGAGAACTACACGCTGGGGCATTGGGTGTTCAACGGCAACCTGACGCGTTACGGCAGCTTTACCGCGTACAGCAACAGTACGTATCTGCTCAACCAGTCCTTCAGTCCGCAATGGGTGCTCGATCTTGCAGGCAGCTACAACCTCGACAACTGGACGTTTACGTTGGGCGTGGACAACGCAACCGACAGCTATCCGGACAAGGTGATCGCCGCGAATAACAACAACGGCACCATCCCGTATTCAGAATTTTCACCCGACGGCTTCAATGGGCGCTACTATTACACCAAAGTGATCTATCACTGGTGATTCGACCCACTGCCAAACTCTGCGATGCATCGCATCGAACATCCCGGCTCCGGCCGGGATTTTTTTTGCGTCGCGGGTGCCCGTGGCACCCGCATCTACGAAAAAAAACCGGACTCATTGGCGCGAATGAGTCCGGAGTCATGCTTTTCTAGACGTCGCTATCAGCGACTTTGGAAAGTCAGATGTCCGTGTTCCGCGTCGACGGCGATGGTCGCGCCGGGTGCGTAGCGGCCCTCCAGAATTTCCTTCGCCAACGGGTTTTCCAACTGCTGCTGGATCGCGCGCTTGAGCGGACGCGCACCGTACACGGGATCGAATCCGACGTTGCCCAACAGGTCCAGCGCCTTGTCGCCGATCTCCAGTTTCAACTGACGTTCGGCTAGGCGTTTTTCCAGATAGGCGAGCTGGATCTTGGCGATCGCGCGAATCTGCTTTTTCTCCAGCGGACGAAATACCACCAGCTCGTCCAGCCGATTGATGAACTCGGGACGAAAATGCGCTTGCACGACGCCCAGCACGGACGCCTTCATTTGCAGATAGTCGGCTTCCGAATCGCCCGCCTGCTCCTGGATCAACTGCGAGCCCAGGTTCGAGGTCATCACGATGACGGTGTTGCGGAAATCCACGGTGCGACCCTGGCCGTCGGTGAGACGTCCATCGTCCAGCACCTGCAGCAAGATGTTGAAGACATCCGGATGCGCTTTCTCCACTTCGTCCAACAGGATCACGCTGTACGGACGGCGACGCACCGCTTCGGTGAGATAGCCGCCTTCCTCGTAACCCACGTAACCGGGAGGTGCGCCGATCAGACGGCTCACGGAATGTTTTTCCATGAACTCGCTCATGTCGATGCGCACCATCGCGTCCGGCGTATCGAACAGGAATTCAGCCAGCGCCTTGCATAGCTCGGTCTTTCCCACGCCGGTGGGGCCGAGGAACAGGAATGAACCATACGGACGATTCGGATCGGACAGGCCCGCACGCGCGCGGCGGATTGCATCGGACACCGCACGCACCGCCTCATCCTGGCCGACCACGCGCTTGTGCAGCGAGCTCTCCATCTGCAGCAGTTTGTCGCGCTCGCCTTCCAGCATCTTGGTGACTGGGATGCCGGTCCAGCGCGATACGACCTCGGCGATTTCTTCTTCGGTGACGCGGTCCTGCACCAGCTTGAAGTCCTGCTTCTCGGCGGCTTGCGCGGCGGCGAGCTGCTTCTCCAGTTCCGGCAGCTTGCCGTACTGGATCTCGCTCATCGTGGCGTAGTCCTGCCGACGCTGCGCCGACTCCAATTCCACGCGCGCCTGTTCGATCTGCTCCTTCACCTTGGTCGCACCTTGCAGCGCAGCCTTTTCCGACTTCCATATTTCGTTGAGATCGGAGAACTCGCGCTCCAGCTTGCCGATGTCGGTTTCAAGATCGGCGAGGCGCTTTTTCGAGGCGTCGTCGGTCTCCTTTTTCAACATCTCGCGCTGGATCTTCAGCTGGATCAAGCGACGCTCCAGGCGATCGAGCTCTTCCGGCTTGGAGTCGATCTCCATGCGGATGCGCGAGGCGGCTTCATCCATCAAGTCGATGGCTTTATCCGGCAACTGGCGATCGGTGATGTAGCGGTTGGATAGCGTGGCGGCGGCGACAATGGCCGGATCGGTGATTTCCACGCCGTGATGCACCGCGTAGCGCTCCTTCAAACCACGCAGGATCGCGATGGTGTCCTCGACGCTGGGCTCGCCCACGAACACTTTCTGGAAACGACGCTCCAGCGCGGCATCTTTTTCGATGTACTTGCGATATTCATCGAGCGTGGTCGCGCCGATGCAGTGCAATTCGCCGCGCGCCAGGGCGGGCTTGAGCATATTGCCCGCGTCCATCGCGCCATCGGCTTTGCCGGCGCCGACCATGGTGTGCAATTCGTCGATGAACAGGATGATCTGACCTTCGTTCTTGGACAGATCGTTCAGTACTGCCTTCAATCGCTCCTCGAACTCGCCGCGGAACTTGGCGCCGGCGATCAACGCACCCATGTCGAGTGCGAGCACGCGGCGGTCGCGAAGACCTTCGGGCACCTCGCCCTTCACGATGCGCTGCGCGAGGCCTTCCACAATCGCGGTCTTGCCGACACCCGGTTCGCCGATCAGCACGGGGTTGTTCTTGGTGCGACGCTGCAGCACCTGGATGGTGCGGCGAATTTCCTCGTCGCGGCCGATCACCGGATCGAGCTTGCCGCTTTCGGCGCGAGCGGTCAGATCGACGCAATATTTTTCCAGCGCCTGGCGCTGATCCTCGGCGTTTTCGCTCTGCACCTTTTCGCCGCCACGCAGCTTGTCGATGGCCGCTTCAAGATGCGCCTTCGTCGCACCGGCAGCCTTGAGCGCCGCGCCCAGCTCGCCTTTTTCTTCTAAGGCCGCGAGCACGAACAGTTCGCTGGCAATGAATTGATCGCCGCGCTGTTGCGCAAGTTTGTCGGTGAGATTGAGCAGTCGGGTCAGCTCGTTGCCGGCATGCACGTTGCCTTCCTGCCCGCTGACCTTGGGCAGACGCTCAAGTATTTCGCCAACCCGTTGGCGCAGCGCCGGTACATTGACCTGAGCCTGGGTTAGCAGCGGCCCGGTCGAGCCGCCTTGCTGGTCGAGTAGCGCGGCCATCACGTGCACCGGCTCGAGCATGTTGTTATCGCGTCCGACCGCCAGCGACTGCGCATCGGCGAGCGCCTGCTGAAAACGCGAGGTGAGTTTATCCATTCGCATCGGAGTATCCCCAAAAAGGTTTGGCGGACACGCCGCCACTGCCCAACGAGATGCGGACAGCGCGGTGCGATTCAAGCAGATGCAAGGATGGCACCCTGGCGAGCTTCAGCCAAGAGCAAGTGAACGCGACGTTTTAGCTCTCGGCCAACCAGATCAGGCTGGCGAAACGGCCGCTGCGCGCGCCTTCCCGGCGGTAGGAATAAAAGCGCGTATCGACGCGGGTATCGAAGCCGCCGCCGTAAATTCGCGCAATACCGGCCGCCTGCAAACGCTGTCGCGCCAGCAACGCCAGATCGCAGAACCAATGGCCGGGACGTGTCGCCACGAAAGCCTCGGCCGCTGCGGGACGGTGGTCGACGAAGGCCGCACGCACTTCCTCCCCCACTTCATAAGAAATCGCGCTGATGCAAGGCCCAAGCCATGCCATCAGCTCGGCCGCGGGCCGCTGCATCTGCTCGACGGTCTCTTCCAGCACGCCGCCGGCCAATCCGCGCCAGCCGGCATGGGCTGCGCCGATGGCACTCCCATCGTCGGCACAGAACAGCACCGGCAGGCAGTCGGCGGTGAGGATCGCCAGCACTGTTCCAGGCAGACGCGATACCGCTGCATCTGCCTCGGGTTCCTCCGGGCTCGGCAGAGGGCCAAGCTCTGCCACGACGGTGCCATGCACTTGCCGCAGCCAGCGTGGCTCGGCAGACAAATTCAACGACTGGCGCAGTGCGCTGCGATTGGCGTGCACCGCATGTATGTCGTCGCCGCTGCGCAAGCCGAGATTGAAACGGCCAAACGGTGGTTGCGATATGCCAGGACCATCACGCGTGGTCACCGCCGCATGCACGCGGCGCGGCGCGGGCCAATCGGGGAAAATCCAGGCGTCGGTCATCGCGTTCAATACTCATCCGGCCCGTTGGCGGCCAGATCAGCGCGAAGCGTGACTAACAATGCATCCATGTCGGCGGGGCGCGGCGTTTCGAAGGTCAAGGTTTCGCCGCTTACGGGATGTACGAACGACAATCGTTCCGCATGAAGCGCCTGTCGCCGGAAACCCCGCAACGACGCGGTGAGTTCAGGCGTGGCGCGCTTGGGTAGCTTGAGGCCACCGCCGTACAAGGGATCACCCACCAGCGGGTGGCCAATATGCGCCAGATGCACGCGGATCTGGTGTGTCCGTCCCGTCTCCAAGTTGCATTGGAGCAAGGCATGCGCGCGGAAGCGTTCGCGCAGGCGGTAGTGAGTGACGGCGTGCTTGCCGTCCTCCTCGTCCCGCACGGCCTGGCGCAGTCGGTCGCCGAGATGGCGGCCAATGGGAGCATCCACGGTGCCTCCGGCGATCAACGTACCAAGGACGATGGCCTCGTATTGGCGCTCGACATCGTGCCGGGACAGCATTTCGACCAGGGCGGTATGCGTGGCCAGCGTCTTGGCCACCACCATCAATCCAGAGGTGTCCTTGTCCAACCGGTGCACGATGCCGCCACGCGGTAGTTCGGCCAGCTTCGGATCGTGGTGCAGCAAGGCGTTAAGCACGGTGCCCGCCGGGTTGCCGGCCCCGGGATGTACCACCAGGCCGGCTGGTTTGTTCAGCACCAACAAGTGCGGGTCCTCGTAGACGATGTCCAGTTCGATCGCTTCGGGCGCGCTGGTGACTTCGGTCTCCAGCTCCACCTCCAGCCGAACCTGCTCGCCGCCCCGCAACAGCTGGCGGGGCGCGGCTGGGACTCCATCCAGGGTCACCGCGCCAGCCTTTACCCACGCGGTGAGACGGGAGCGCGAGTAGTCCGGGAACATCTCGGCCAATGCCTGGTCGAACCTCCGACCTGCGGCCGACAGGGGGACGACCGCCTCGTGATGGATGGTGGTCATGCCAAGCCCCCTAGCAGACGCTGGGTTTCGACAAGCCGGATGAGGCTGCCCCACTTGCGACCAGGCGCATAAGTGCTTGATCGTTGGAGGTAGACCCCGACATGTGCCAGCCGTAGCGACTCAAAAAACGTCCAAGACGGGCGTTTTTCGAGGTTCCCAGCTATGATCCCTTTTCGCTCAAACATCTGAACCCCTAACTCATGCGCGTAACCAAGCTGCCGGCCAACCCGACGCCTGTTTTGAAAGTACTCATCGTGCTCGCTCTGGCTTTGACGATGAGCGCCTGCTCGTGGTTCCGGCACAACGGCGACCCGCTCGACACCTTGCCGCTGCCGCAGCTTTACGCGAAGGCACACAATGATCTGATCCATTCCGATTATTCGGCAGCCGAGAAAGCCTACCAGCGTCTGATCGCCCGCTTCCCATCGGGGCCGTTCAATGAGCAGGCACAGCTGGAGCTGGCTTACGCGCAATACAAGAACAACAAGCCGGATGATGCGTATTCCACGGTCAACCGCTTCATCAAGACCGATCCACTCAACAGCCATGTGGATTATGCCTATTACTTGCGCGGTCTGATCAATTTCGATCGCACCTCCGGTGTCATCGAGCGCGCTTTCGCGAGCGAACACAAGGGCGCCCAGACGCGTCGCGACCAGGGCTACAACCTGAAATCGTTCGACGACTTCTCCGAGCTCAGCCGCCGCTTCCCGGATAGCGCCTACGCTGCCGATGCTCGCCAGCGCATGATTTACCTGCGCAACGTGCTCGCCCAGTTCGAGATCAACGTGGCGGAGTTCTACATCCGCAACAAAGCCTATGTCGCCTCGGCTGATCGCGCCCAGTACGTGATCGAGCATTACCAGGAAGCCCCGCAGGCGGGCGATGCACTCGCCATTCTGTGCCGCAGCTATCTGGCGTTGGGCCAAAAGCAGCTGGCCGACCAGACACGCCAGGTGCTTGCGCTCAACTATCCGGATCACCCGTACCTGAAAGATCCCAAGTGGCCGCATTCGCCGTCGACGATTCGAAAGCTGATCCCGTTCTCGGGTCACTACTGACCTAGCGAATCACCGCTGAACAATACGAAAGCCGGTACGCCTCGCGTTACCGGCTTTCTTTTTTGCTCGATGTGCGATGGATGACGGCGGTCGCGCCGATCACTTCCAGCCGGAGGTGATTGGATAACGCCGCTCTCGACCAAATGCCCGCGTGGTGACGCGAGGTCCCGGTGCCGACTGACGCCGTTTGAATTCGTTCACCAGCACCAGTCGCACCACGCGGTGGACGGTTTTCTCGTCAAAGCCCGCAGCGATGATCTCGGGCTGGGATTGTTCTTCCTCGATGAAGCGCGCGAGGATGGCATCGAGTTCGTCGTAAGGGGGCAGCGAGTCCTGATCGGTCTGGTTGTCGCGCAGCTCAGCCGAGGGCGGGCGCTCGATCACCGCGGGCGGAATTGCCCAGTCGCCGACCTTACCCGTTTTGCGCGCCTGCGCTTCGTTTCGCCAGCGCGAAAGGCGATACACCACGGTCTTGTAGACATCCTTCAGCGGCGCATACGCACCGCACATGTCGCCGTAAAGCGTGGCGTAGCCGACTGCCATCTCGCTCTTGTTGCCGGTGGCCAGCAACAGGCGACTGTGTTTGTTCGACAGCGCCATCAGCATCACGCCGCGCGTGCGCGATTGCAGGTTTTCCTCGGTGGTATCGGGTTGTTTGCCGCCGAAGAAGGGCGTGAGGGTCGTCATGAATGCGTCGTAGGTCGGCTCGATGCTGATCACGTGATATTCCACGCCAAGACGTTCGGCTTGCTCGCGTGCACCGTCCAGCGAAAGTTGCGAGGTGTAGCGCATCGGCATCATCACCGCGGTGACGCGATCCGGACCCAACGCATCAACCGCAAGCGCCAGGGTCAGGGCCGAATCGATACCGCCGGAGAGACCCAGCAGCACACCGCCGAAACCGTTCTTGTCGATGTAGTCGCGGACGCCGCGCACGAGTGCGGCGTAAAGCGTCGCCTCACGCGAGCTGTCGGCGACAGTCGGCCAGTCCCGTGCGTGCAATGTGCGGTCGGTCGGATTGAAGTCGGCCCACAACAACGCATCGACGAACGCGGGCGCGCGTGCCGCAATGCTGCCGTCGCCGTTCACCATCAATGAGCCGCCGTCGTAGACGACTTCGTCCTGGCCGCCGACGAGATTGAGATAGACCAGAGCGCAACCGGTTTCCTTGGCGCGGGTCACCAGGATCTCTTCGCGCGTACTCTGCTTGGCATCGTCCCAGGGCGAGGCGTTGATCACCACGATCAATTCCGCGCCGGCCGCCGCGGCCGCGGCAGCGGGCTCGGCCTGCCAAATGTCTTCGCAGATCAGGTAGCCGACGCGAACGCCGTCAACGACCGCAATGGCACTTGTGCGGCCGGAGCGAAAATAGCGTTTGTCGTCGAACACGCCGTAGTTGGGCAATGCTTGCTTGTGCGTGATTTGCACGATTTCGCCGCCCCGCAGAAACGCAGCGGCGTTGTATACCTCACCCTGGCTGTGCGGGAACCCGACGATGGCCGCCATGCCGTCGGTGTCGGTGGCCAGGTCCTGCACCGCCTCCTGGCAAGCAGCAAGAAAGCTCGGCCGCAACAGCAGATCTTCCGGTGGATAACCGCTGATGGTCAGCTCCGGAAAGACCGCCAGCGCGGCGCCGCCGGCGCGTGCGCGCGCCATCAATTCGCGTACTTTGGCGGCATTGGCGGCCACTGCGCCGACGGGGAAATCGTATTGGGCCAGTGCCAGGCGAAGGGCAGCCATCGTTGTACTTATCCAGGATCGTTCGGTGCTAAATGGTAGTCGAACAGGCCGGCCACAAGCCCTGCTGGCTCCTTTTCAAACGCTCACGTCGCAGGGGCTTCTCCTCCCCTCCCGCTCACCCTGTCGGAACCGATTGCGCATCCATGACAGCGCCGGTGCTACCATCCCCAGACGCAGACTGGCGAAGGGGCAGCTTTGCGTCATCATTCGCACGCGCAGAAACCCGCGTCGTCGCGGTCGTCGGGCCGTGGCTGGGCCGTTCTTTTTTTATTTCTCCTAGGCCTATTCGTGTATCCCACGTGCCAGGCGGACGAACCCTACCCTCTGTTCGGGCCACGCTCGCAAGAACCCTCCGTCGCTACTTATAAGGCAGCACCCGGAGAGCAGGCGCCGCAAAATTACGCCGACCTTGGCACGTGGCTCGCCGAACGCACCCGCGTTCGATCCGTCGATATGTTGGGCGGCGATTTCTGGTTGGTCTCGCAGTTCAGTCCGAACCAACCCGGTTCGGACTGGGTGGTGACCTTCGACAACACCTATTACGAAAACGCCAAGTTCGTCGTGCTTGGCGACGACGGCCTACGCCAGACCTTTGAGACAGGCGCAGACACCGATATCAACGATGTGCCACGCGGTGCGGTCGCCGTAACACTGGCGCCGAATCACCACTACGTCGTCGTCGTCCACGTGACTTCGAAATTCTTCACCGCGATGCCACGCATCGATGTGCAGACGCGCACCCAATATCACAGGCGCCGGACGAATGAGTCAGCATTGATGCTCGGCTCGCTTGGCGTTTTGTTCGGCCTGGGCATTTTCATTCTGTTCGTAGGGCTGTGGATCAAGGATCGCAGCTACACGCTTTACGGATGCCAGGCGTTGATCCTGGTGTTGGGCTGGGGTTTCTTTTTCGGTGTGCCGCAAAGCTGGTTGGGCATCAGCACGGGGCCGATCAATTTCACGCAATGGTTCATCCTGCTGCCTGTCGTGCATGCGCGGTTTACCATTCGCTTCCTCGATCTATGGCGACATGCGCCGCGCATGGCACGCGTGGGCTATGCCATCGTGATCGCATCGATCATTGCGCTACCTGTTTCATTGTTCTTTCCATCGCTCGCGTTCCTGATAGCGACCTTCGCCGTTTCGATCGTCGTACTGTTTTCCGCCTGCATGGGCGCTTGGGCACTCTTGCGCGGTGTGCGCCGCGCGCGCTTCTTTACGCTGGCCTACATGGCAGTGTTGATACCTGGCTCGATCATTCTTCCAGTGAACTTCGGCCTGGTGCCCAGCATCGTCGACAACGCCGACCTTTTAACCTTGATGGGCAACAGCTGCGAAGCGATGCTGCTTGCGTTTGCGCTGGCCGATCACGTCAAACTGGTCGAGGACGGTCGCGAGCGTTTTCGCCGCGGTATGCAGGAAGCCATTGCCAAGGCTTCGATCGACGCACTGACCGGGCTCGGCAATCGGCTCGCGTTCAACGTGATGGTCGAGGAAATCACGCGGCGCGAAAACACCGACCCGGCGCAAGGCACGTGGCAGATCGCAATGATCGACCTGGATGGACTCAAGCAAGTCAACGACAGCCTAGGGCATGACCGCGGCGACGAACTGCTGCGAGCAGTCGGCGAGGGATTGGCGCGCCTTGGCGATCTTATTCGCGCATTTCGACTGGGCGGCGACGAATTCGCTGTGATCGCGTATGGCGACGAACTCAGCCAGCAACGTCTGGCCAAAGCATTGGCCGAGTTGGACAAGATGCTGCGCGAAAGTCATTTTCCGGATGCCGGCGTCAGCTTCGGCATCTGCAGTGCGCCGGCCGATCAACGCCGTTTCAGCAATGCGGATTTTGCCGAATTGGTCCGCGAAGCCGACCGCACCATGTACGCGCACAAATCACGGCGCCGCACCGAACGTACCGGTGAACAACCTTTGCCGGAAGTGCGAAGCGAGTAGGCCGCCGTCGCACGTCGCGCGCATCACCAACCGTGTTCGCCCTGGATGCTGGCAGGTAGTCCGCAGATCGCCCTGCTCGCTTGCATGCCGCCCATTACGGCCGCTTCTACGCATCCAGCGTCGAGCCCGGTTTTCAGCCAGTCGCCCGCCAGGAACAGATTGGCGAAACCCGACTGGTCGGCGTGCAATCGGTAACGACTGGTATCGACCAGCGACAACACATAGCGCTCGGATGGATCGATATTGGCGCGCCAGTACTGACTGTCGAAGCGCGAAACACCCGAGCCGCCAGCGGGATCGATCAACCATGCCCATGGAAATCCATCAGAACCGACATGCGTCCACAACGCATGGATCTGGGTTTGCAGCTGATGGACGGCGGTCGTCTTCACCAGCTCGGCGCAACGCGCGGGAAACCCTTGGTCGTCCGGCGGTGGATAGGCATCGAGCGCAAGCGCATTGCAGAAGTACGCGATGTTCTTCGGCTCGTCACCCGAGGGCCACGTCTCGCGGCACAGCAACTGATTCATCGACGCCCAGGTATCGAACGGCTCGGTGAAACCAGACAGCACCGGCTCTTCACCGCGCGCATCCGGATAGTTCCAGCCGATGCTTTGCAGATCCTGATTCAACCAGACTTGATAGGCCTGCGTCGCAACAGTCGCCACCGCCTGACTGCATTGCTGCAACGGCACGTGGACCGCGAGCAATGGCTGCGCAACCTGCGCGAGACTCGCCACGGATAAACCGAACACGACCTGATCGAAATCGACGCCCAGGCGCAGCGTCTTGTGCGGAAGCGGCGAACCGGTGGCTTGTCGATACACATCCGGCCAATTTGACCAATGGCTTTCCAGATTGATCCCGTGCTGTTGAAGCAGCGCCGCTTGCTGCGGATCGATCTGACTGAAAAGCGGCTGTGATGGCCAACATGGCAAACCATTCACATCGACCAACGGATCGTACTGATCGCCGATCAGCGCCACCTGCTGTTCCAGCTCGATTTCATCCACGTTTTGGTTGGTGGCATCGGGCCGTAGTTGGCAGAGTTTATGGAAATAGTGGAATCGCACGCCGCGGCGCTTGAGCACTTCATATATCGGCGCAAAAACGACATCGCCCATGCCGGCCTGCATCTTGTACATAAGCGCACCGCGATAACACAGGCCCACCTTGAGCATCCCGCGCAACATCGTGCCGGCTTCGATATTGGGTTGCAGCGGGTCGCCGTTGCGATACGCGAACACCAGATCGTAAAAGCCGCGCACGGGCGCGCTGTCCACGCTCACCGACTGTGCGCCGTGCCGCGCAAGCCACACGCGAAAGTCAACGTTGTTGATCACCTCGAAACCGTCGCCGATCACATCGTCGGCCAACATGCCGATGCCGATGGCCAGCGACAGGTCCATCGCGAGATAAAGTCGGCGCCAATCGTCGGACCACGTATCGGGATTGCCGAATGGTGCGGCAACATCGTGCAGCGCGTGTTGCAGGTCCTGCAGCAGTTTTAGAACGGCCGGCCAATCCGCTGTGGCCGCACCATGCGCCGATGGCGATTGCGCGGAAGTGCGCGCAAGATCTCTTGCCTTGCGCGCGACCACCAGCGGATCGCCCACATCTTCGAATGCCGTAAGCCCTGCATGTGCTGCCGCGAAGATGTCGTGCAAGCGGCTTTCACGATGCTCGCCCATGCGAAACGGCGAGCCGAGATGCTTGAAATACGTCACTGCCCAGGATTCCAGCCAGGAGCGCTGCCAATCCAGCAATTCGGCAACCGCCGCACTTGGTGTTTCCGGCGCACGCGGCGTGCCGGGTGTTCCTGGCAGCTCGGGTGTATCGATGGGCCATACGCGCCAGGTGCTTTCGATCAATTCGGCGAGACAAACGTAATGCTGGGGCTTGAAGGCATCTGTCCACGTCGCCAACGGGCTATCTGCAGGCCGACCGAGTTCGGCGTAAGCCTGCTGCATCAGCTTGAACGCGTTGTCGTAAAACCCGAACCAGATGTGCAGCCCGTGTTCTTCGATGCGTTGGGCCATGTCGGCATTTCGACCGCTGGCGCCTTTGCCGCCGAGCCGCCAGCCCATTTGGTACACGTCGATTTGATAATGGTCTTGCCAGTTATCACCGCTGCTGAGCCAGAACGCCGCTGTCATCGCACCAACACCACCGCCAAGGATGGCAATGCGCCGGGGTTGCGTCGCCATCAATTGCCCTCCGTGCTGATGGAGTTGTTGACCAGCTCGATACCGTCACCCACTTCGAAATCAAAATCGATGCGAAAACCGCAGTGCGCCTGCTGCTCGCCAACAATCCAGCCGAGAGAGCGATTGAGTGGAAAACTGTCGAACGCGTGCAGTCGAAGATCGTATCGGCCGTCCAACAAGGCAAGCTTGCGAATTTCCTTCACTTTCGCGGGCGCGGCGACGATGGCTTGATATACCGCGCGATGACCATCGCCATCGGGAAACTGCTTGAGAAAAACCTGATCCACACCAGGAAAAAATTCGAACCACTTGTCGAATGTCTGTCGCCACGCTGGATGCGTATCCCAGAAACCCGGTGTTTGATGCATGCAGGCAATCAAACCTTCGCGCCATGCGATCACATCCTTCTCCGGTTCGTCTTTGACGCCCAACGTTGCGTTCAAATCGAGCAAGGGATGCATCGCCAATTCCGTTTCCAACGAAAACGGATGAAACCCTTTCGCGGCGAGGCGGAACGTCGTGGGCGGTTCGTCAGGCTCCGGCATCGCGTACAGACATTCGAATTTAGGATATCCGTACAACTCGCGCCCGTTGATCAGCGCCATGCAATCGTCGACCCAGATATGCAATGGATAGGCGTAAAACGTCGGCAACGCATCACCCGGTTTTGTCGCGCCCACCATGACCCAGGTGACGACATCGATTTCCTTGCCCCAGCCCTTTACCACATCCATGGGATAAGCACTGTGCGCGTGATTGATCTCGGCGAAGCTCAGCAGCACGTAATGGGTGAGCACAGTGAAATGCATCTCGCCGCGACTGCACGCGTTGAGCGTGTGATCCACGCTGGTTTGCAATGCGGCCAGATTGCCGGGCACCCAGAAGCCGTACAGGCGCGCTTTGTCCAGCGCCAGTGGCGGGTGCATCAAGGGCGAGCCCGGCGGATACAAAAACGGAGGACGTGACGAAGCAGTCATGCGGCACCCCCAATGCATCATGCGTGGACCTTTACGCTGGCACGATTTGGGGCGTTTGTCGATTTACGTTTTGTGTCAGGGCAATGGTGCGCGATTGGGAGACGACGCCGGGCTCTTTACGCTCGTCATTCCGGCACAGGCCGGAATGACGGCGTAAAAGCCACCGCCTTGCATGTGCGCGGGCATAAAAAAGGGCCGCGTCGCCGCGGCCCTTTCCAGATCATTCGACCTGATCGACTTACTTGTTCAACAGCTTGGCAAGCGTCTTGCCCAGATCGGCAGGCGACTTCACCGTGGTGACACCAGCCTTTTCCAGCGCAGCGAACTTTGCTGCCGCCGTGCCCTTGCCGCCAGAGATGATCGCGCCGGCATGGCCCATGCGCTTGCCCGCCGGAGCGGAGGCGCCTGCGATGAACGACACCACCGGCTTCTTGACGTATTCGCCGATGAACTCAGCGGCTTCTTCTTCCGCGCTGCCGCCGATCTCGCCGACCATGATGATGCCTTCGGTCTGCGGGTCATCCTGGAACAGCTTCAAGCAGTCGATGAAGCTCAGGCCGTTGATCGGGTCGCCACCGATGCCGATGCAAGTGGACTGGCCCAGGCCTTCATTGGTGGTCTGGAACACAGCTTCGTACGTCAGCGTGCCGGAGCGCGAGACGATGCCGACCTTGCCCGGCTTGTGGATGTGGCCCGGCATGATGCCGATCTTGCATTCGCCCGGGGTGATCACGCCGGGGCAGTTCGGCCCGATCAGCACGGTTTCCGGATGCTGCTGCAGCACGTTCTTCACGCGCAGCATGTCCAGCACGGGGATGCCTTCGGTGATCGCCACGATCACGCGGATGCCCGCATCGATCGCTTCGAGAATCGAATCAGCCGCGAACGGCGGCGGCACGAAGATGACGGACGCATCCGCACCGGTGTCGTCGACTGCTTCTTGCACGCTGTTGAAAACCGGCAGACCGATGTGCTCGGTGCCGCCCTTGCCCGGCGTCACGCCGCCGACCACCTTGGTGCCGTAGTCGATTGCCTGTTCGGCGTGGAAGGTGCCCTGCTGGCCGGTAAAGCCCTGCACGATCACCTTGGTGTTCTTGTTGACCAAAACGCTCATGATTTATTGCTCCTCACTTCGCGGCAGCGACGGCTTTCTTCGCCGCGTCGTTGAGATCGTCGGCCGGCGTGATCGCCAGACCGGAGTTGGCCAACAGTTCGCGACCCTTTTCGACGTTGGTGCCCTGCAGGCGCACCACCACCGGAATCTTCAGGCCCACTTCCTTCACCGCGGCGATGATGCCTTCGGCGATCAGGTCGCAGCGCACGATGCCGCCGAAGATGTTGACCAGGATGGCCTTCACCTTGTCGGAGGAAAGGATCAGCTTGAATGCTTCGGTAACGCGCTCTTTCGTAGCGCCGCCGCCGACGTCGAGGAAGTTGGCCGGCTCGCCGCCTGCCAGCTTGATCACGTCCATGGTGGCCATGGCCAGACCCGCACCGTTAACCATGCAACCGATGGAACCATCCATCGTCACGTAGTTGAGGTTGTGCTGCACGGCAGCCGCTTCGGCGGCGTCTTCCTGCGTGAGGTCGCGCATCTTGGCGAGGTCCGCGTGGCGGAACTCGGCGTTGTCGTCGGAGTTGACCTTGCCGTCGAGCGCGGCGAGGTTGCCGTCTTCGAGAATGGCCAGCGGGTTCAGCTCGACCAACGACAGATCCTTCTCGTTGAACAGCTTGTACAGGCCCAGCATGATCTTGGTCAGCTGGGTGACCTGCTTCGGATTGAGATCCATCGCGAAGCCGAGCTGACGGCACTGGTAGGGCTGCAGGCCTTCGATGAAATCCACCACGATGGTGTGGATGTCTTCGGGCGTCTCTTTGGCAACCTGCTCGATGTCCACGCCGCCGTGCTTGGAGGCGATGAAGGTGACGGCCTTGCTGTCGCGGTCGACCAGGATCGACAGGTACAGCTCCTTGGCGATGTTCGTGGCATCGGTGACCAGCACCAGGTTCACCGGCAGTGCGCGGCCGGCGGACTGGTAGGTTTCCATGGTCTTGCCCAGCATGCCCTTGGCGGCAGCATGGACGTCATCCAGGCTTTTGCAGAACTTGACACCACCGGCCTTGCCGCGGCCACCTGCGTGGATCTGGGCCTTGACCATCCATTGCGAACCGCCCAGGTGCTTGGCGGCGTCGACGGCGGCGTCGGGTGAATTGGCAACTTTGCCCGGCGGTACGGCGATGCCGTAATGCGCGAACAGCTCTTTGGCCTGGTACTCGTGGAAATTCATTCGATACCTCGAGTGAATGGGGAAGGATCAAGCCTGCGCGGTGGCGGCAGCACAGACTAGGGAGAACGGACGGCGGTGGAACGCACTACCGGCGTGCAGTGCGCCGCGGCCATGCCTGGGCATGACGAAAACCGCGCAATACGGCCAGGTATTTTCGCGGAAGCCGGACCCGATGGAAAGGGGCGCCCGCCAGACCGCATCAGATATGGGCTCGGCACCATGGCAGGCATGGCTCACGTACCGATACACTGGCCCGAACCCTGCCGCCGAGTGCCAGAAACCGTGTCCAGCCGCGTGATGTCCGACTCGCCCAACAGCACGACGACCCGCCATGAACTCTTGTTTCTGAATTATTTCAGGCTGGCCCAGGCGCTGGTCTATGTAGGGCTGGCCTTTACGCCTGCAGGCATAGGCTGGCCCCATCTGGACAATATCGGCCTGGCGCGCATTGTCGCCGCGCTCTATCTGCTGTTTGCCATCCTGGTGGTGACCATCACCCACCTGAGCCGGACACTGGGCTGGCTAGCCATCCTGGGCACGTTGTTCATCGATATCGTTGCGGCCGTCTTGGCGATCACCGCCATGAACGATGCGCGCATCGGCATCGCCATGATGCTGGCCGTGAACCTGGCCGCGGGCGCCCTGCTGCTGCCCCTTCGACTGGCGCTGTTCCTGGCCGCACTCGCCACGCTGGGCGTACTGGGCCGAACCTTGCTGGGACTGCCGCACCTGGTGGTAGCCGATGACCGGGATTTTCTCGAATCAGGCCTGTTCGGCATGGCCTATTTCGCGATCGTGGTGCTGTGTAACGTGCTTGGGCGACAGTTGCGCGCCAGCGAGGCATTGGCCGAACAGCGCAGCATCGACCTGGTCAACCTGTCGCAAGTCAATGAATTGATCATCCGCCGCATGAAAACCGGCGTGATGCTGGTGGACGATGCCAACCGCATTCACCAGATCAACGAATCGGCTTGGATGCTGCTGGGCAATCCATCGTCCGACCAGCGTGACCTGGGGCGCGTGGCGCCCGAACTTTCGCGCCGCCTGTATCACTGGATCACCTCCGGCAAGTTGGACGAAACCGCCACGCAACTGGCCGATGGCATGCCGGAAGTGGTTCCGCGCTTCAGCCGCCTTGCGCCGAACGACGATTCGCTGGTGCTGATCTTTCTGGACGATACCTCGCTGGTTTCCCGTCGCGCAGAGGAGTTGACGCTCAGCTCGCTGGGGCGCCTGTCAGCCTCGATCGCCCACGAAATCCGCAATCCGCTGGCCGCGATTCGTTATTCGGCGCAGTTGCTGGCCGAATCCAACGAGATGAATCCCACCGACCTGCGCATGGTGGAGATCATCAACAACCACTGCAGTCGCTTGAACGAAATCATCGAAAACATCCTGCAGTTGTCACGACGTGAACGCTCGCGCCCGGAAACGCTCAACCTCGGCGATTGGTCGCACGACTTTGTGGAGGAATACAAACAAGGCAACGATCTGGGCGGCGATTCGCTGCGTGTGATCGATAACAGCGCGGCGCCGGTCGCTGCCGTGGCCGATCCGCAGCAATTGCAGCAAGTACTGTGGAACCTGGTGCAAAACGCGCTGCGCTATGGCCGCATGCCGGGCGAACCGGCGCGCGTGATGGTGGTGATTCGTCATGGCGAACATGGCGTGCCGATTCTGGAAGTGATCGATCGCGGCCCCGGCATTGCACCGAAAGTCGCGGCGCAGATTTTCGAACCGTTCTACACCACGCACGAATACGGCACGGGTTTGGGGCTTTATTTGGCAAGGCAGATGGCGGAAGCCAATCAGGCCGCGCTGGAATACGTGCGTGTGGCTGGAGGCGGCAGTTGCTTCCGTCTGGTGTTGACGCCGCCTGCGCGCATCGAACCGACTGCGTAAAACCTAGGTTGATCGCACCACCAGCGTCGTCGCCATGATCTGCGACGTCACCGGCTGGCCATGGATCAACGCCAATACCTTGCGCGCCAGCAGCACACCACCCTCCTGCCAGTTTTGGCGCACCGTGCTCAACGGCGGCAGGAAAGTCGCGCCTAGCGGCGTGTCGTCATAGCCGATCACCGATACATCGTTCGGCACCGATTGCCCAAGCTCCGTCAAGGCGCGGATCGCGCCCATTGCCAGCAAGTCGCTGCAAGCAAAAATCGCATCGAAGCGCACCTTGCGGCTGTGCAGCGAACGCACCGCATCAACGCCCGATTCCAGCGTGAAATCAGCACGACGCAACAGCAGCGGCTTGATGCCGTGATCGGCCAGCTCGTCGACAAAACCGAACAGACGCTGCGCCATTTCCGGGTGATCGGGGTTGCCGATAAACACCGGATTGCGTCGCCCGATGGAAAGAAAACGCTCGGCTGCACTGATACCGCCCTGACGGTTATCGCTGCCGACCACGATGTGGTTGTCGCCGCCTTGAGCTGCCGCACCCCAAACCACCATTGGCATGCCGAGTTTGTCGTAGAGACGCACGGCATCCTGGCGAACGCCTTGGCCCAGCAGGATCAGGCCATCGGCCGCCTGCACCGACGCATCCGCCGCGCCTTGGCGGGTGGTCAACAGCACGCTGTATCCGGCCGAAGTCAGTTCCTGGGAAATACCGCCGAGCAGGGATAGCGGGTACGGGTCCCACATGGTGCGGCCCGAGGAAGGCTTCATTTCCACGATCACGGCTACCGTGTGGCTACGCCGCAAGCGCAAATTGCGGGCGCTGACATTCAACTTGTACCCATGCTTGCGCGCTAGCGCCTGCACGCGTTCCCGGGTCTCGACATTAACCAGCGGGCTTTCGCTCAACGCTCGCGAAACGGTGATCTTCGAGACACCCGCCAACTCCGCCAGATCCGCCATGGTCAGGCTCGGGCGATGCGCAAGGGGCTGTTTTTTCTTGGCGTGCGTCAAAAGGCGGCCCTCGAAGCGGCGATGGGCGGATGCGATACCTAACGCGGCAAGTGTGGCCTGCGGTTACCGCTTCGTCCAATCGGTTGACATTGCCTATGCGCGAACGAGCTGAAAATGATGCGTCGCCGCATATGATATCGATATCTTGATATCGATATCATTCGCTTTTATGCTCCGCCCCAACGACAGGCCCCACGGGCCGAAGAGAAGAAAATGCCAAGGGGAGAAAGCGTGCACAGCCACGATGCGCCAACCTACGCCAAGGATGCGGCACACCAGGCATCCGTCGATCCCTGGCGGCTTGTGCATGCGCATCGCCCCAGCTACGACGAGCAAGCCAAGCTCGAAAGCCTCTTCGCGCTGGCCAATGGATCGTTGGGTGTGCGCGGCGGCCTGGAAGAAGGACGTAGCCCCACTCAAGGCAGCTTCCTGACCGGCGTCTGGGAACGCACCCCGATCGAGTACCACGAACGCTTCCCCGGTTTTGCCCGCACGACCGATACGCGCATCCCCGCCCCGGACGGCACCCGCATCGGCCTGCGTTTGGGTGAAACCCTCGTCGACCTCGACGAGGGCGAATGGCTGCACTTCGAGCAGGCGTTGGATCTTCGCGCCGGCTCATTGCAACGAACTCTGCAATGGCGCTCTCCCACTGGCGTTACCTTGCAGATCGACGCGGAGCGGATCGTTCCCCTGCACACGCCGAATTTGCTGTGCATCCGCTACCGCGTCACCTCTATCGACTACAGCGGCCCGATCACTCTCGAATCGGCCCTGATTGCCAGCAACACTGCCGCCGAGCAGGGCGACGACCCGCGCATCGGCGCGCGCGTAGCGGGTGGTTTGAGCATCACGGCGGCCGACTCGGACCAGCTTCTGGCATCGATCTGCCAGCGCACACAGAACAGCCACATCCGTCTCGCCAGCGGCCAGCGTCATCGCCTGCCGTCGGCATCGGGCCTCGTTTTCGCCCGCGCCATCATCGAAGACGGCCAAGGTGTGCAGCAGCACTACACCGCAGATCTGCAGCCAGGCCAAAGCGTCGTGCTGGAAAAGTACGTTGCCTACGCCTGGAGCCTACCGGGTGGCGGAGACACGGAAACATCATTGCTCAACGCCATGTCGACATCGCTAGGGCAGGCACTGACGCAGGATTTCGATACTCATCGCGAAAACCAGGCACGCGCCTGCGCCGCGTTCTGGCGAGAAGCCGACCTGATGATCGACGGCGACCCGGCCATCGAACAAGCGCTGCGCTTCAACCTGTTTCATCTGCTGCAATCGACCGGTCGCGACGGCAGCGGTAGCGCCGCGGCGAAGGGCCTCACCGGCGAAGGCTATGAAGGCCATTACTTCTGGGATGCCGAAGCCTTTATCCTGCCCGTGCTGGCACTGACCTCGCCGGAGCAGGCGCGCAGCATGCTCGACTACCGCGTGCACACGCTCGATCGTGCCCGCGCCCATGCGCGAGAGATGAATCACCCCGTCGGCGCGCTGTACGCCTGGCGCACGATCAGCGGTGATGAATGCTCGGCTTATTTCCCTTCGGGCTCGGCGCAATATCACATCAACGCAGCGATCGCCTTTGCGATACGGCTTTATGTCGATGCCACCGGCGATACGGATTTTCTCGCCCACGGTGGCGCCGAAGCACTCTTCGAAACCGCGCGCCTGTGGCACAACGTCGGCTATTACAACCCGCGACGCGATAATGCATTCTGCATCTGCCAAGTCACCGGTCCGGACGAATACACGGCGCTCGTCGATAACAACTACTACACCAATCACATGGCGCAGCAGCATTTGCGCTACGCCGCCGTGATCGCTGCGCAACTGGCGCATGAGCGCCCGGCGGAATACGCACGCATCGCAACAGCCATCCATCTTTCCGAAAAAGAAATCGCTGCGTGGCTTGCCGCTGCCGATGCTATGTATCTGCCCGTGGACCCGGCGCTCGGCATCTTTCCGCAAGACGACGACTTTCTCGATAAACCGCGGCTGCCCGTCTCACATTCCAGCGAGCAAGGGCATCGCCCACTGTTACTGCAGATGCATCCGTTGACCATTTACCGTCATCAGGTGTGCAAGCAGGCCGACGTACTGCAAGCCTTTGTGCTCGCCGGCAACGCCATCGATAAAGACAGCAAGCGACGCAACTTCGATTACTACGAAGGCGTCACCGTGCATGACTCCACGCTGTCGGCCTCGACCTTCAGCATCGTCGCATCGGAAGTGGGTTATGCCGACAAAGCGTACCGCTACTTCCTCGACACGCTGCGGGTAGATCTGGACAATTTACACGGCAACACTTCGCACGGCGTGCACATGGCGGCCATGGCCGGCAGCTGGCTCGCGCTAACGTGGGGCTTCGGCGGCATGCGCCCCGTGGACGGACGCCCTGCCTTTGCACCGACCCTTCCCGATGCCTGGAAGAGTTATCGCTTCGGCTTGCGTTGGCAGGATGCGCACATCCGCGTGTCGGTCAGCAAAAGCGGCGTCGAATACGCGCTTACCGAAGGCACACAGGCCGAAATACTTCATCACAGCCAACCGCTGCTGTTGCGCGTGGGACAATCCATCCATCTTCCCCTGCAGACCGCCTCATCAACGCCTGGCGCGTTGAAGGCGGTCATTTTTGATCTCGATGGGGTCATTGCCGACACAGCGGTGGTACATCACGCCGCGTGGAAAAAACTCGCATCCGATATCGGCATTCCTTTCGATGACAGCGTAGGCGAGCGCCTCAAGGGCGTCGATCGGCGCGCTTCGCTCGACATTTTGCTGGAAAAAGCCTCGCGCCCTTACGCCGAACCAGAAAAAGAAGCGCTGGCGACACGCAAGAACGACTACTACCGGCAGCAGATCGAAGGCTTTGGGCCGCAGAACCTTTTACCCGGCGCGCGTGCCGCGATCGAGTCGGTTCGCCGCGCGGGCATGAAAACGGCACTGGCCTCGGCCAGTCGCAACGCACCTCTTTTGCTGGAAAAACTCGGCATCGCCGATTTGTTCGACTACGTGGTCAACGCCGACCACATTCGTCGCGCCAAACCCTATCCCGAAATTTTCCTGGCCGCTGCGCGCGGCCTCGGTCTGGCACCGAGCGAATGTCTCGGCGTGGAAGACGCCGCGGCGGGCATTGCCAGCATCCACTCGGCTGGAATGAAAGCGGTGGGAATTGGTCACGCGCAAGCGTTGGCCGGAGCAGACGTGCTGTTGCCGAACGTCGCCGCGTTCGACATCAGCTTGTTCAAGACGTAACGCGGCCAACAGCAGACGTGGTTTACGCCACGCGAACATTTACAAAAACCGTTTGGGGAGAACGATCGATGAACAGCAAGCACTTAACTCGTTTAGCACTACCGGGGGCGATCGCGGCAACGCTGATCTCCGGCACTGTGTATGCGCAGCAAACCAGTCAGACGACGCCCACTCAAAGTTCGACCACCACAACGGCACCCACAAGCCCCGGCGCGCAGCAAGCGGCGAATGCCAAAAATGCGTCGACCTTGCAGCAGGTCGTCGTGACCGGTACTGCGACGTTCGGCGGCGTGAAGAAGATCGATGCAGCCTATTCGATCACCTCCATGTCTTCTCAGCAGATCAAGGAAGCGAACCCGATAAGCGCTGCCGACTTGCTGAAACAATCTCCGGGCGTCTTTCCGGAATCATCTGGCGGCCAGACGGGCGCGAATATCGAAGTCGCGGGCTTCCCGGGCGGCGGCGATGCACCTTACGTAACCTTCCAGATCGACGGCTCGCCGCTCTATCCGATGGCGCTGTCCTTCCTGGATCAGTCTTCGTTGATGCGCATTCCCGACGACACGATTGATCGCGTGGAAATCGTGCAAGGCGGCCCGGCGGTGCTCTACGGCACCGGCCAGCCGGGCGTTACGGCAAACTTCATCCAGAAGCAAGGTACCGACGTACCTTCCGGTGATATTGGCTATACGGCTGGCTCCGATGGCCTGCAGCGAATTGATGGCTTCGTTGGGTTCAAGGTTGCCAACAACTGGTATGGAAGCTTCGGCGGCTGGTATCGGCGTGACGACTATCGCGATGCGCAATTCCCCGCCGATAACGGTGGCTCCCTTTCTGCCACGCTGACACGCGACTGGGATAGCGGCTCGTTGATGTTCTACGCGCGCGCGATTAAAGATCACAACCAGTTCGTGACCGACACACCCATTCTCAATCCGACCAAAGGCGACTTTTCCCCATACCCCGGATTCGATCCGCTCTACGGAACGTTCAGCAGCAAGGCCGATCAGTATGAAAGCATCCAGGTCTCGCCTTGCAATACAGCAGGCTGTACTCCTGGCAGCATTCCGCTGAACCTGGCGAAGGGCCGTGGTAGCAATATACGCATGTATGGCGGCAACTTCGACTGGGACTTCGGCAATGGCTGGTCGCTGTCGGACAAGTTGAATTTCACCGGCGGCCAGATGAATACCATCTCGTTCTTCAGCACCGGAGCGAATCCAACGACGCTGGGTAGTTACATATCTAGCCAGGAAACTGCCGACGGCTTGCCGGCCGGCCTTCCCGTTACGGCCACTTATACCAATGGGCAAGCGGCAAACCTAAACCAGAACGTCACCACGCAAGGCTTGTGGTACGTACACAAGCGTATCGCGGCGATTAGCAACGAATTCCACATCAGCAAGGAACTGTTTGACGGCAACACGTTGACCTTGGGCAACTTCACCACGGTCTACAACGATCACGACACGTGGTACCTGGGCAACAACATGTTGCTGCAGGCGATCAGCAATCCAAACCCGATCGTGGTCGACCTCGCCGACGGCGCCAACACGTACCAGTTGAGCAGCAACCAAGGCTTCGTCAGCGGGCCGAGTACCGCGATCTACGAACGCTGGAACGGCTTCAACACCGCATTCTTCCTGACCGACAGCTGGAAGCTGGACAACTGGTTGTTTGACGCCGGCATCCGCGAGGAGCGGGAACAGGCCAGCGGCGGTATTCAGAACACCACGACCGCCGATCTCGATAACAATCCGTTCACGCTGTACAACAACGGCTCGAATGTTTTTGCGCCCGGCTTGAACTACATCAACTACCGCAAGAGCGCGCCGTCATGGACCGTCGGCGCAAACTACGAGTTCACGTCGAACATGAGTGCATATATTCGCGCCAATGATGGCGTGCACTTCCCTGGCTTCGACGATCTACGCGGTGCGTATCCTGGTAGCGTTCCGGTGGAGAAAATTCACAACCAGGAAATCGGCTTCAAGTATCAGGCCGACTGGGTGTATGTCGATGTCAGCGCCTACCATCGCCTGTTCTACGGCGTGCCGTACACCTATACCGACCCGCAGGGCCAGCAGATCTCGCTGGTTTACGGCACCAACACCAAGGGTGTGAACCTATCGACGACGTTCAAGCCGTTCGAAAACTTCACGATCGCACTGAGCGGCGACTACATGGACGGCCACTACAGCAACACGGGCCTGCAGGAATTTACCGCGCAATCGGGCGCGACCGAGTTCGCCAGCATGTACGGCAAGGTGTTGCAGCGTCAGCCTAGAGTGCAGTTCCGTATCACACCGGCCTACACCTATCCGACCAGCTGGGGCAGCTTGCGTGGAGGAATCACTTACGAATACGTGGGCAACCGCTACGGCGACCTGATCGAACAGCAGCCGCTAGGCAATTACTACGATCTGAGCTTCTTCTTCGCCGCCAATGTCGGTCAGCACTGGGTGTACAGCGTGAACGGCACCAACATGACCAACCAGATCGGCATCACCGAAGGCAATGCGCGTCTGTTTGGCTTTGCCAGCACCAATGGCGTGATCCTGGCTCGATCCATCATGGGCCGCGAGGTTCAAGGTCAGATCAAGTACAACTTCTGAGAACTGCTTGCTCCAGCGTTAATCGCCCTCCCCTCCCTGGGGCACCCATGGCCGGGTGTGAAGACACCCGGCCATGGATTTTCCTGATCGCGTGAGTTGTAAAGTTAGTCCTGCCATGCGTGGCCCACGTATCAACCGCGACGGAGACAACCATGTATTCGACCACGCATTCACTCGGGTAGGCTGGTTACCATGAATCGATTTCGCATGATCGCTGCGCTGGCGTTGATCTACATGGTCTTCGCGATTCTGCTCAACAGTGTCGGCACGGTCATCCTGCAATCGATTTACACTTTTGGTGTCGACAAGCCGCAAGCTAGCCTGCTTGAGCTATTCAAGGATCTCCCGATTGCGATCACCTCGTTTCTGGTCGCGTCGTTTCTTCCGCTGCTGGGTTACCGTCGATCCATGATGACCGCGCTCGCCATCGTGGGGTGTGCATGTGTATTGATGCCGCTTTATCCCAGCTTCCACACCACCGAATTGCTTTTCACCTGCGTTGGCATCTCGTTCGCGCTGACCAAGGTCTCTGTGTATTCCTCGATCGGCCTTCTGACTAACGATAGAAGCGAGCACGGGCGTCTCACCAATACCATCGAAGGCTTGTTCATGGTCGGCGTGCTGATCGCCGGCTGGCTGTTCAGTGCCTTCGTCGATCGCACCGCGCCGGCCAATCCTTCCTGGCTGAATGTCTACTGGGTGCTTGCGGTGGTTTGCGCACTTGTCATTGTGCTGCTTGCCACCTCAGAACTCGACGAATCGGAGGCGCGTAGCGACGAAACCAAGTCCATCCACGGCTCCTTGCTGGAGATGCTGCATTTGTTCCTGCGGCCACTGGTTTACGTCTTCCTGGCCTCGGCGTTCCTTTACGTGCTGATCGAACAAAGCTTCAGCACGTGGTTGCCGACCTTCAATAATGAAATCCTCATGCTGCCGAATGCGATGAGCATCCAGCTGGCGACGATATTGGCGGCCGCCTCCGCCGCCGGACGCATCGTCGCGGGCCAAGTTCTGCGCCGCATACCCTGGTACGTACTGCTGAACCTGTGCGTGGTCGGCATGGGCATGTTGGTGATGCTTACTTTGCCGCTGGCACACGGCGTCGTGGCACGCAGCAATGTGGGCTGGTTCAACGCGCCTATCGCCGCCTACCTGATTCCACTGATCGGCCTGCTGATGGCGCCGATCTATCCGGTGATCAATTCCGTGGCACTTAGCTCGCTGCCTAAACCCTCGCACGCCGCGATGACCGGCCTGATCGTGATCTTCTCCGCGCTTGGCGGAACGCTCGGTTCACGCATCACCGCGATCGTTTTTTCGCGCTTCGACGGGATCCACGCGTTCTATTTCTCGCTGGTTCCCATGATGTTGATTCTGATCACCCTGTTCTTCTTCAAGCGCGAAACCGACCGCGCCGGAACGAAGACCGCGAGCATCACCCGCTTTATCGCCAAATAGCGTTGCCAGGGCTGGAGATTGCAACGCGTCATTGCTGGAGCTTTCATGATCTTTCGCAACATCGGCATTACCGGATTGTTTCTGATGGCTGCCGCAGCCAGCTCCGTGGCATGGGGCGCTACGGACCCGAGTTTCACGCTCACGGCGTCATCCAGCGATTTCGGTAGCTACTTTCCAAGCTATCTTGCGAATGGTTACTTCTCCACGATGACCTCGCCGCGCGGTACCGAACCGTCGCGCGCGTACATGGTCGCCTTCATGGATTACAGCAAGGACGATATTTCGCGCCCTGCTGCGATTCCCGGCTGGAGCGAGATCGATTACAACCCCGGTGGTGGCTGGATCAATTCGACGCGCCTGGACAGCAAGATCTTCGCGAACTATTCGCAGACCTTGGATATGTACGGCGGTACGCTCACCACGCACTATCGGTTTGACTATGCCAACAAGTCCACCGATGTGCAGGTCGTCACCTTTGTCAGCCAGGCCGATTCGCACCTCGCCGCCACCCAGATATCGATCACGCCGCATTTCGACGGTAGCGTAGAGCTCACCTTTCCCATCCGCCTGTGGTCTGAACATCAACCACGTTTTCCGATCGGCAGCATGACCGGCGATCAGATGATCGCCGCGGTCATCGCCAGCGGGCAGAGTCTCGACAACAAGCCGATACCGACACCCGATCGCGCTGCGGTGTGGTATCCGGGCTACACACAAGTACTGTCGAACGACGGCAACACCAAGGAACTGACACTCTGGTTGGACGGCCGTGCCAAACAAGGCCTGAGCATGGCCGAGGCGGCGGCGATCGAACTGCCTGCGGCGCTCACCGTGGAAAGCGTAAAGCTGGACAAGACGTCCGATCTGCTTTCCTTGCACATCACCGCCAAGGTGAAACAAGGCACGACGTATACCTTTACCAAGTACCTCGCCGCTTCCCGTCAGGATTGGGGTGGCAACGCAACCGACGACGTAGCACTCGCAAAGCAAGCACGTCAGACAGGCTTCGCGACGCTGCTGAGCCGCCATCAGGCGGCGTGGCACGATCTGTGGAAATCGGACATCGTTATCGACGGCGATCCGCAGGTACAAAAGGCCGTTCATTCGGATCTCTATTACCTTCTTTCCAACACCACGGTAGGCACGGCGTGGCCGATGGGCGCATGCGCCATCACACCGAACTATGCGGGGCATGCATTTTGGGACAGCGATTCGTGGGTATTTCCGTCGCTATTGCTGCTTCACCCCGAGCGGGCGAAGCCCATCGTAATGTTCCGCAATCGCACCATGCAGCCGGCGCGTGAGCGCGCAATTCAGTACGGTGCCAAGGGCACAATGTATCCGTGGGAGGCCGATCCGCAAACCGGTGTCGACAACACGCCGCACTTTGCATACGGCGTTTATCGCGAGATCCATGTCAACGCCGACATCGCCATCGCACAATGGCAGTACTACCTGGCCAGCAACGACACAGCGTGGCTCAAGCAATACGGCTGGCCGGTGATTCACGATGTCGCCGAGTTCTGGGCGAGTCGCGTGACATACAACTCAGCGAAAGACCGCTACGAAATCATGCATGTCACATCGCCTGACGAAGCCTACGACGATGTGCCCAACGACTCCTTCACCAACGCCGCCGCACGCAAGGCACTCCTCATTGCCGTCGAAGCCGCGAAACTGACGGGACAACCGGCGGACCCGAAGTGGTCGGAAATTGCATCAAAGATGTATATCCCGTTCCTGGATAAGGAGCAGCGCCATCTCGATTTCGACGAATCCGTCCCGCACGACAAGATCACCTGGATGGGTTCGTCTCTGGCGTGGTTGATGTACCCGAATCTGGATCTCTCCATGTCCGACGCCGTGCGCCGCAACGACTTCGACTTCCAGTTGCACGAGCTGAAAGTCCATGGCGACGATCCCAACGAGATGATGATGGTGATGCTCGCCGTCGGCGCTTCGGAGCTGGGCGACGCAAAATCAGCCGGCGACTGGATTCAGCGCAATCTCGTTGGCTTCCTGAAACCACCCTTCAACGTGCGTACCGAGACCGTTGCGAACAACGCTGGCTACATTCTTGCGACCTCCGCCGGTTTCGTCCAAAGCATGGTGTACGGCTTCACTGGCCTGCGCATTGACGACAAGGGCCTGGATGGTGCCTACGCACCGCAACTTCCGCCATCATGGAAATCGCTGACGCTTCGGCATGTCAGCTTCCGTGGCAAGCTGTATGACATTACCGTTCGGCGTGACGCGTCGGGCAAAGCAGAACTGATTCGCCAACCGCTATAACCCTTTCGACAAACAACACGAACCGATGTCCAACTTACCGCCCACCGTTCTAGACGCCATGCGGCATGTTGGCACGCTGTTGCAAACGGGTGATTTTCGCGGTGCGCACGACCGGCTCCAGATAATCGTCGAACAGCATCCTGACTATGCGGAAGCATTGCGCCTGCTCGGTGGCGTTCGACAGGCATTCGGCGATAGCGAGGGCGCTGAAGCGCTCTTGCGCAAAGCGGTGGCCGCCGACCCTGGTTGGGCACCCTCGCTGGCAACACTCGGTGAGTTGCTGCTAAACAGCGGACGCCAGGATGAGGCGATACCGCTGCTGCAACGAGCAGCCCAGCGCATGCCGCACGCGGCGCTGTTGCTCGCGCGCTATTACAACGATCAACAGCGTCCAGCCGATGCACTGACCATCGTCGCCCCGCTGTGCGCTTCGGGACAGGCACCCGCGGAGCTAGCCACACAACACGTCACTGCGCTTGCCGCGCTAGGTCGCCACGCGGAAGCCGTCACTTTTTACAGCAAGCTGGCCGAAGCGTCGCCCGACAATCCTGCTGCGGCGCATGCACTGGCTATTGCCTTGGCTGCGGCGTCCCAGCACACCGATGCCGAACGCGCCGCTCAGCACGCGCTCGCGCGAGGACACAAGACAGCGGCCGTCCATTTCACCCATGCGAACAGCCTGATCGCGCTGGGTGAGTTCGAACGTGCGGAAGCGTCCCTGCGCGAATGCCTTCGGCAGGAACCACGCCATATCGATGCGCACAATCATCTCGCGCGGCTGATATGGATGCGCACGGGCGACAGCACGCAAACCACTGCAACGCTCGACCAGGCCTTGCAGACATTTCAGGGGGAGGAAGCATTGCTCGCCGCGAAGGCAGCCATCCTGCAGGGCGCCGGCGATGCGCGCGGCGCCTACATGTGCCTTGAAGCCTTGGCGGCGCGCGCGCAAGCAACACCCTCTCTGTTGGTGCGGGCTGGGCTTGCCGCACTGGAATTCGATCCGACTATTGCGCTGACTTTGGCGGAACGCGCGCTGCAACGATCCCCTTCTGCGACTGCGCCGCGAAACCTGCTGGCCGCTGCCTTGTTAGGTGTCGGCGATGCAAGTAACGCACTACGCCACTGCGAGGCACTGTTGTCTGGCGCGCCGGATGATCAATACCTGGTGGCTCTGCAAACCACAGCATGGCGACTGCTCGGCGATGAGCGCTACGACGCGCTTTGCAATTACACGCAATGGGTGCGCCCTTACTTATTGCAAGCACCGTCACCGTGGCCGGATCTAACGAGCTTCCTCAGCGATCTAAAACAAAGCCTCGAACGCCTGCACAATCCACACGGTCATCCGCTGCTGTTCCAGTCGCTGCGCCACGGCACGGAAACCACAGGTGACCTCACGCGCGAAACAGACCCTGTCATCCAGGCCTTGTTCAAGGCGCTTGACGCACCAATCCGTGACTATCTTGCTTTCATCGGCAATGGCGCCGACCCATTGCGCCGTCGCAACCGTGGAGCGTACCGATTCAACGGCGGCTGGTCGGTGCGATTGCGAAGTGCGGGCTACCATGCCAGTCACGTGCATCCGCGCGGCTGGATCTCCTCTGCGTTCTACGTCGATTTGCCCGATGGCATGGCACAAGCCTCAACGCAGGATGGATGCCTTGCATTCGGCGAACCCAGCATCGCCACAAAGCCACCCTTGCACGCCCAGCACGTAGTGCGTCCAGAGCCAGGCAGGCTGGTGTTGTTTCCTTCGTATTTCTGGCACGGGACGGTGCCTTTCCATAGCGATAAGAACCGGCTTACGGTGGCCTTCGACGTAGTGCCGCAGCTGTAGGCATGACGACGTATCGAGATATTCGCATTCACACGGCCTAGGAGAGATTTGTGCAGGCATGGAACATCAAGCAAAACATTGATTGCCTCCTTGCAATGCGGGATCAATTGGGACCGGTGTATGGAAGCGAAGATCTTTGCATGCTTCTTTACAGCATGGTGCGACGCGAACAACCGCGCGTGGTGGTTGAGCTGGGCACCGGTTTCGGAGCGAGTACCGTCTGGGTGGCTTCGGCTTTGAAGGAACTTGGCGATGGTCGCATTTATACATTCGACAACGGCAGCCACTTTCAAGACGCATCCGTCCGCGCGTTTCTCTCGCAGCTTACCGGGCCATTACATGACCTCGCGCGGCTGTCGGAGGCGGGCTCTTACGAAGAATGCATGGCATGGATCTTCGATCATGCTGACGTTGCCGATAGGGTCCAATTCGCCAAAGGCGATATCGGCTTCCACGCGCGTGCTGTAGATGCGGTAGCGCAGGAGCAGAAAATCGATTTGCTATTTTCGGATTTCAATCACGCACCCAATACCATTATTCCGTTGCTTGGCGCGTATCTTCCGCATATGAACGCGACATCTTCCATTTATATCGACAGCGCGTCGACTTACCTTCCGTCGTATTGGATGCTTGACAATCTGATACGTATGTTGAATGCGAAGCGCATTCCGGCAGTGCTACGTCATGGCCTCGACGGCGATCAACTGACAGCACTGGATGAGCTGGTCGACAAGTCCAGCTTCCAGTTGGTGCATCTCGTCGAAAAGGCACCAAGGAGCCAGAACAGCACGGCATGGATCCGTATTTCCACCGATGACTTGTTGCCGGCGCACGCCACCCATGTACGTCCTTGATGCCACCAGGGGACCCTGCGTGACAACCTCACGAGTCGTGTTGGCGTGTCTGGCGCTGATGGCCGGTCGAGCTTGTGCCGCATCCGATTCCAGTTTCCTGCTCACTGCCAACCTGCAAGATCTCAACGCCTACTTCCCGGGCCAGCTCGCGAACGGTTATTTCTCAACCATGACTGCGCCACGCGGCACCGAAGGCAATCTTGCCTACATGGTCGCTTTCATGGATTACGCCAAGGGCGATATCTCGCGACCCGCAGCGATTCCCGGCTGGATCGAGATCGACTACAGCACAGGCCCATCGCAGGCAGGACAGTTCTGGCTCAATCAGGTGGATATCGGTCCGACTCGTTTTCAGAACTATCGCCAGACCTTGGACATGTACAACGGCGTTCTGACCACAAGTTATCGCTACGTCGATGGACGCAAGTCGACCGATATCAACGTGCGGACGCTAGTCAGTCAGGCATCGCCTCATCTGGCCGTCAATCAGTTGACGATCACCCCGGATTTCGATGGCGAGATCGACTTGTCTTTTGCGCTCAATCTGTGGGCGCCTCATCAGCCGCGTTTCCCGCTCGGCAAACTGGACGGCCCACAGATGCAGGAAGCAGTTGCGGCAAACAATCTGAAGCTGCAACCGATACCGCCCGCCACGCCCGACCGTGCGCCACTCTGGTACCACGGCGATACGCACGTGCTCGCCAACGATGGCGACACCGGCGCGCTTACATTGTGGCTGGATGGGCGCGCCGAACAAGGTGCTGGCATGGCCGAAGCGGTAGCCGTTGCATTACCGCAAGGCATACATGTCAGCGACGCTAAGCTCTACAAGGATGACTATCGCCTTGCACTGAATCTTCGCGTCGAAGTCCATAAGGGCCAGACCTATACCTTCACTAAATATGTCACTGCGTCCCGCGACGGCTGGGGCGGCGACGCAAAGCAGGATCTCGCGCTGGCTACCGCCGCGCGGAATGCAGGCTTCGATCATGCGCTTGCCGAACACGAAAACGCTTGGCATGCATTGTGGCAATCGGACATCGTGATCGATGGGAATGCCAAGGCTCAACAGATCGTGCATTCCGATCTTTATTACCTGTTGTCGAATTCAACGCCCGATACGTCGTGGCCGATCGGCGCATGCGGGATGACGCCTGGATATACCGGACATGTTTTCTGGGATAGCGATTCGTGGGTATTTCCCGCGTTGCTTCTGCTTCATCCCGAACGCGCCAAGTCGCTGGTGATGTTTCGCTCCAGCACCTTGCACCAGGCCGAGCAACGCGCACACCAACGCGGATGGCGCGGCGCGATGTATCCATGGGAAGCCGACCCGGACAACGGAAGCTCGCAGACACCGCATTTCGCCTGGGTGTTGGACGAACGCGAGATCCACGTCAACGCGGACATCGCCATAGCGCAGTGGCAGTACTACCTCGCGACGCATGATCGCGACTGGCTTGTTCATCACGGCTGGCCGGTGATCCGGGCCGTCGCTGATTTCTGGGCCAGCCGCGCCACCTATGTGGCGGCCAAGCAGCGATATGAGATCCAGCATGTCACGTCTGTCGACGAAGACTATAACGATGTACCCAACGATACGTTCACCAATGCATCGGCACGCAAGGCGCTGGAGATAGCGTCGGCAGCTGCAGCGATCGTGGGTGAAGAGGCCGACCCACACTGGGCCGATGTGGCCAAGCAGCTATACATCCCCTTCTCCGCCAAAGACGGGCACTACCTGGATTTCGATGAATCCGTCGCACATGACATCGATTCGTGGGGCGGAAGTTCGCTGCCAATGCTTTCCTATCCGTCGCTCGATATGCCAATGAGCGCGGACGTACGCGAACGCGACTACAAATACGCGATCGCTCCCATCGAACAATCGCATCGTGACCCAAACAGCATGGGCTTCACGCCTTTGTCCGTCGCAGCTTCCACCTCGGGCAACACTGGCGATGCAGGCGACTGGTTCCAGCACAACCTCATTGCCCATGTGCTGAAACCGCCGTTCAACGTGCGCACCGAAACGGCCACCAACAACACTGGGTATTTCGCAACGGCGAGTGGCGGCCTGCTGCAGAATCTCATCTATGGATTCAGCGGGCTACGGATCGAGGAGCAAGGCCTAGTCCAGGCTTATCCACCCATGCTTCCGGCGGATTGGAAAGCGCTGACGTTCAAGCATGTTTCTTTCCGCGGCGAACGTTACGACATCGCCATCCAGCGTGACGCCCAAGGGAAAGTGACACTGACTCGTCACGCGTTATGAATCATTGCACCACGCGACCGACATCGTGCTTCCATCGTCGTCGATCGCACCGAATGGGGAACTGACATGAAAAGTCCAAAATGCTCTGCGCACGGAAATGCTGCCGATTCTCGCCGGGCGACACCTCTTCACATCAAGTCGCGTGTGGCTAGCCTGATCGTATCGTCGACGCTTGTTGCCACCGCTTCCGCGGCGCAGCCCGATGCCGCCAAGACACGTGCGTACATCGACAAGGCGTGGAGCACGCTGACCCGCTCCATGGACGACTGCGCCTCGTTGGCCGATAGCAAGGTCGCTACTCGTCCCGTGCTGTATGTGCCGGCGCAGTTCCCCTTGTCGACGGAACTCACTCAAGTGGGAAAACGTTGCAACGTGGATATACGGACGCTGCCGCATCCGATCGAAAAGCTGGGCGATATCGATGCGACCACGCTTGCCACGCAGGGATTGCTCTATCTGCCGCATCCTTATGTCGTGCCGGGCGGCTTCTTCAACGAAATGTATGGCTGGGACAGCTACTTCATCATGCTCGGCCTGCTCGCCGATCATCGCGTCGATCTGGCGCGCAACATGGTCGACAACGCTTTGTTCGAAGTGCAGTACTACGGTGGCGTGCTCAATGCGAATCGCACCTATTACCTGAGCCGGTCGCAGCCGCCGTTCCTCAGCGCGATGATCGCGGCACTGCTGAGCGATCCGGCCAGTTTCCCCAACGCAGCAGCAAAACGTGCATGGCTGGAAAGGGCGTATCCGCTTGCCGTGCGCAACTATGAAATCTGGACGCGCCCGGAACATCTCGCCGGCGACACAGGCCTGGCCCGCTACTACGACCTGGGCAACGGCCCCGTCTTGGAGGCGAAGGACAGCGAATTTTATCTCGGCGTCATCAAATGGCTGATCGCGCATCCTTCGGAAGATCCCGGATACCTGATGAAGGCGTCCGAGCATCCGAACGACGCTGAGGCAGCGCAATTGAAGACGAAGAGCTGCGACGTGCGCGCGTCGAAAGTTTGTGCAGGTGCCTGGGTCGGTGGCTACCGCTTTACAGCTGATTATTACCGTGGCGACCGCGCCATGCGCGAATCGGGCTTCGACACCAACTTCCACTTCGGCCCGTTCGGCGGCTCCACGCATCACTACGCTGCAGTCGGCTTGAACAGCCTGCTCTATCGGTACGAAAAAGACTTGCACGATTTCGCCGAGCAACTCGGCAGCTCCGCAGATGCCGAGCGTTGGACGCAAGCAGCAGCGGCACGCAAAGATGCGATGAACAAATATCTATGGCGCCCCGAGCTCGGCATGTATCGCGATTACGATGTGGTTGCCGGCAAACCGTCCGATGGCCCCTACCTCACGACGTTCTATCCACTCTGGGCCGGCGTCGCGTCAACGCAGCAAGCCACCGCGGTTCGCGACAAGCTTTCCATCTTTGAACTGCCCGGCGGCTTGACGATGGACAACCGTCCCAGCGGCGCGCAATGGAACAGCCCATTCGGCTGGGCGCCGACCAATTGGCTTGCCGTATCCGGCCTGGACGCTTATGGATTCCATGACGATGCGCATCGCATCGCTGGCAAATTCAACGCCACGATCGATCGCAGCTTCGCCGCCGACGGCACCATTCGCGAGAAGTACAACATGGCGCTTGGCAACGCCGATGTGAAAGTGAGTTCCGGATACACGCAGAACGTGATCGGCTTCGGTTGGACCAATGGCGTTTATTTGAAAATGCAGGAAATCCTCAACGGCAGCGCCAAACCGGCGACGACTGGAAACTAGTGCTAACAGCTGGCGTATTTCGCCGCACACCATCAAGCGATCGGGAGAAACACGATGCAAGCACCGCGTCTTTCGTATGTCGTATCGGCTCTTTTATTGTGCGCAGTTTCACTGGGTACAACTGCCTCAGCGCAAACGGCATCGCCGGGATTCAACGCCGACGGCAGCGTGACGTCGCCAGCGCTCACCATTCCGTATTCCAGTGTGGCCTCACCCGAGGCGCGCGCCTTTTTCCCGAAGATGTTGGCCGCAGGCGCCAAGGCGCCACCGATCACCGCGCCGATTGAGCAAAGCCGCGCGTTCTACGATCACATGAACAGTGATCGCGCCGCGCGCATGCAAAAGTTGTATCCGGTGACGATTCACAGCGAAACGATCGCCGGTGTCGGCACGGATGTCGTGTTACCCGCACAGGGCGTTGCTCCGGAAAATCGCAATCGCGTACTGATTAACCTGCACGGGGGCGCTTTCCTGTGGGGCGCGCACAGCGGCGGCCTGGTCGAAGCCATTCCTATCGCCAGCATTGGCCGCATCAAAGTCATCACGGTCGATTATCGGCAAGGGCCCGAGCACACCTTCCCCGCCGCCAGTGATGACGTGGAGGCGGTCTATCGTGCGCTGCTCAAGCAATACAAACCCGCCCAGATCGGCATCTATGGCTGCTCCGCCGGCGGCATCCTTACCGGCGAAGCAGTTGCCCGCATCATCACGGACAAGCTACCGACGCCCGGCGCTATCGGCACTTTTTGCGGCTCAGTGGCGAATATCGAGGGTGACTCGTCCTACGTCGCGCCGGTACTGAATGGCCAGGGCATACCACCACACCTGCTCGGCGTGACCGAACTCCCCTATTTCCGTGGCGCCAAGCCCACCGATCCGCTGGTTTTGCCGGGACTATCGCCGGCTCTGCTGGCCAAATTCCCACCCACTTTGCTCATTACGGGTACCCGGGACATGACGATGAGTTCGGTGATCTATAGCCAACAACTGCTCGACCGGGCGGGGGCGCAGACCGAGCTGCACGTCTGGGAGGGCATGTGGCATTCCTTCTTCTCCGATCCGGAATTGCCCGAATCGAAAGAGGCCTATCAAACCATTGTTCATTTCTTCCTACGGCACCTAGGCCGTTGACGCGACGCACACACACTATGCTTTGCCACTTGCTAGTGTGGCGAGTATCCTGAATGACAACCCACTCTCGCCTCTGAATCATGAGCCAACAGACCGTACTGGTCATCGACGACGAACGCGATATCCGCGAACTCCTGACAATCACTCTTGGACGCATGGACCTGAAGGTCGATGCCGTTGGTACCGTGGCCGAAGCCCGCCACGCCTTGGGGGAACGCAGCTACGATCTATGCTTCACCGACATGCGACTGCCCGACGGCAGCGGTCAGGAAGTGATCGAGCTGATCGCGGACGAATATCCCGATACGCCCGTGGCCATGATTACCGCCTACGGCAATGTCGATGCTGCCGTCACCGCGCTCAAGGCCGGCGCCTTCGATTTCGTCTCCAAGCCGGTGGACATCCAGATGTTGCGCCGGCTGGTGCGCACCGCGCTGAAGCTGGCCGAAGAAAAGCGCACTGGCGTCAGCGCCAGCGGCGGGGCCACCAATTTCAGCGACCGCCTGATCGGCGACTCCGCCACCATGCAGCAGGTGCGCGGCACCATCGGCAAGCTGGCCCGCAATCAGGCACCGGTTTACATCGCCGGCGAATCGGGCGTTGGCAAAGAATTGGTCGCGCGACTGATCCATGAGCAAGGTCCGCGCGCAACGGGTCCGTTCGTGCCGGTCAACTGCGGCGCGATTCCCTCTGAGCTGATGGAAAGCGAATTTTTCGGCCATCGCAAAGGCAGCTTCACGGGCGCGGTCGCCGACAAGGAAGGCCTGTTCCAGGCTGCCCACGGCGGCACGTTGTTCCTGGACGAAGTGGCGGAGCTACCCCTGCACATGCAGGTGAAGCTGCTGCGCGCGATCCAGGAAAAGGCTGTGCGACCGATCGGTGCGCGCGAAGAAGTCGCCGTGGATGTGCGCATTCTTTCGGCCACCCATAAGAATCTCGCCGCCTTGGTCGACCAGGGCCAATTCCGCCAGGACTTGTTCTATCGCATTAATGTGATCGAACTGCGCGTTCCGCCGCTGCGTGAACGTCGCGGCGACGTGCCGCTGCTGGCTGACTTCGTGCTGAAACAGCTGGCCGCCAAGAGCGGCGGCGGTGCTCCGGTTCGCCTGCTGCCCGAGGCGCGTCAAGCGCTGGAGGATTACGATTTCCCGGGCAACGTGCGCGAGCTGGAAAATATCCTGGAACGTGCAGTGGCCATGTGCGACGGCGATCGCGTCGACGTCAGCGACCTGATGTTGCCGCAACGGCCGCCACGTCATGGCGGGGAACCGGTCGCCACGTCACAGCATGGCCACTATGC
>CAJCJD010000110.1 GCA_903970555.1 Vulcanimicrobiota bacterium | reverse complement strand
GCCCTCCCCTGCTCAAGGCCGCTACGGGCGAAGTTGCTACGGAGGAGGAACTGGGTGGCGCCCAGATGCACGCCACCGTATCAGGTCAGGCCGAATACCTCGCCGAAGACGATGCGGACGCGTTGCGCATCACGCGCGAATTGCTCGCGGCACTGGACTGGAATCGCGATCTGCCATTCATCGACCGTCCCTATGCGTCGCCGCGTTTCGACGCGGAAGCATTACTCGGCATTGCGCTGACCGACCACCGCAAGCCACTGGATATGCGCGAAGTGATCGCGCATATCGTGGATGGTTCGGAGTTCCTCGAATTCAAGCAGGACTACGGCGCTGCCACCGTCACCGGACATGCGGCCATCTGTGGCATGCGGTTGGGCATCATTACCAACAACGGACCGCTCGATCCTGCGGGCGCAAACAAGGCCACGCATTTCATCCAGGCCTGCTGCCAGGCTGATCTGCCACTGCTGTATCTGCAGAACACCACCGGCTTCATCGTCGGCAAAGCGTCTGAGCAAAGCGGCATGATCAAGCACGGCGCGAAGATGATTCAAGCGATGTCCAACGCAACCGTGCCGCGCATTACCGTGCATTGCGGCGCGTCGTTTGGCGCCGGCAACTATGGCATGTCCGGGCGCGGATTCTTTCCGGACTTCTGCTTCAGCTGGCCCAACGCCAAGACCGCCGTGATGGGCGCCGAGCAAGCTGCCGACACCATGGCGACCGTCATGGCCGCCGGCATGCAGCGAAAGGCGCAGGCGATCGATCACGCCGCGATCGAGTCGATGCGCGCCAGGGTCATCGATACCTTCGAGCGGCAATCGGATGCGTTCATTCTTTCGGGACGCCTGTTGGACGACGGCGTGATTGATCCGCGCGACACCCGCAAAGTGCTGGCGTGCGTACTCGCCGTGTGCGACGAGGCGCGTCGTCGCGTGCTACATCCCGTCCAGTTTGCAGTCGCTCGACCGTAGCGCCGTTGTCCATCAACCCATCCAGGAACGCCGGAGCGAGACACCATGCAGTTCACCCACGAGCACCAGGAGCTGCAGCGCAGCCTCAAGCGCTTCATCGACAGCGAGATCAATCCGCATGTCGACGATTGGGAGACGGCAGAGATGTTTCCCGCCAAGGAGTTGTTCAAGAAGATGGGCACGTTGGGCTTTCTCGGCATCGCCAAGCCCCCGCAGTTTGGAGGCCTGGGTCTGGACTATTCCTACGCGATGGCGATGGCCGAAACCTTGGGCCACATCCACTGCGCCGGCGTGCCGATGGCGATTGGCGTGCAGACCGACATGGCCACCCCGGCGTTGTCGCGTTTCGGCTCGGACGAGCTGCGCGCCCAGTTCCTGACACCCGCCATCCGCGGCGATGCGGTGGCGTGCATCGGTGTTTCGGAGCAAGGTGCCGGCTCCGATGTGGCTGCCATCAAGACTTATGCGCGCAAGGATGGCGACGACTACGTCATCAACGGTAGCAAGATGTGGATCACCAACAGCCTGCAGGCCGACTGGATGTGCCTGCTGGCCAATACATCCGATGACGCCGCGCACCGCAACAAGTCGCTCATCATCGTGCCCATGGACACCAAGGGTGTGTCGGTCGGCAAAAAGATTCGCAAAATCGGCATGAACGCTTCGGACACTGGCCTGATTTACTTCGATGACGTGCGGGTACCGCAGCGCTATCGCATTGGTGATGAGGGCAAGGGCTTTACCTACCAGATGCTGCAATTTCAGGAAGAGCGCATGTGGGCGGCGGCCAGCAACCTGCAGATGTTGATGACATGCATCGACACCACCATCGAGTACGCCCGCGAGCGCAAGCTGTTTGGCGCCAGCGTGCTCGACAATCAGTGGGTGCATTTCAAACTGGCGGAACTGAAGACCGAAGTGGAGTCGCTGCGCGCGCTGACCTATCGGGCCTGCGAGCTGTACATCAACGGGCAAGACGTGACTGAACTGGCCTCCATGGCCAAGCTCAAAGCAGGGCGGCTTGCACGTGTCGTGCCCGATGCCTGCCTGCAGTTTTGGGGCGGCATGGGTTACACCTGGGAAAACCCAGTCTCGCGCTTCTACCGTGACGGACGCCTTGCATCCATCGGCGGCGGCGCGGATGAAGTGATGCTCAGCATCATCTGCAAATACATGAACACCCTGCCCGGCAGGAAAGACTGATGGGCACACCGCGTACAGCGTTCCGCTCAGTGCTGATCGCCAACCGCGGCGAGATCGCACTACGTATCCAGCGCACTGCCCGGCGTCTTGGCATGCGCACCATTGCCGTGTATGCCGAGGCAGATCGCAATGCACCGCACTGTCAGGCAGCGGATATTGCGCTGCCTATCGGGGCATCTCACCCGCAAGCTTCGTACCTCAACATCGCCGCCATCCTGGTTGCCGCACATCGGTCCGGCGCAGAGGCAGTGCATCCTGGTTATGGCTTTCTCGCTGAAAGCGCTGAATTTGCGGAACGCTGCATTGACGCAGGACTGATCTTCGTCGGTCCGCCTGCCGCCGCCATTCGCGCAATGGGCAACAAGGCGGGTGCAAAGCGTTTGATGGAAGCTGCGGGTGTACCTTGCGTGCCGGGTTATATGGGTGAAGATCAAACCGATGAGCGGATGGCGAAGGAGGCTGTGCGCATCGGTTACCCGGTGATGATCAAGGCGGCGGCTGGCGGCGGCGGTCGAGGCATGCGGCGCGTCGACCATCCGGAACAGTTTGTCGCTGCGCTGCAATCGGCACGCTCGGAAGCTGAAAACGCGTTCGCCTCCGATGAGCTGATCCTGGAAAAGGCCATCATCGAGCCGCGCCATATCGAGATACAGATATTCGCTGATGCACATGGCAACGTCGTTCATCTGGGCGAGCGCGACTGCTCAGTACAACGTCGCCACCAAAAACTCATCGAGGAATCGCCATCGTCTGCGGTGTCACCTGAGCTGCGCGAGCGCATGGGGAATGTGTCGATAGCTGCGGCACGGGCTATCGGCTACGTAGGCGCGGGCACGCTGGAATTTCTGCTCGCGCCCGATGGCAGCTTCTGCTTCATGGAGATGAATACACGGTTGCAGGTCGAGCACGCGGTGACCGAGGCGGTGCTTGGCATCGATCTGGTTGAATGGCAATTACGCGTGGCGCTGGGCGAGGTGCTGCCGCTGACTCAGGAAGAGATCGATGTACGGCGCTCAAATGGCGGCCACGCTATCGAAGTGCGTTTATGTGCCGAAGATCCGCAGCAAGACTTTCTGCCGCAGAGTGGCACGATCACGCGCTGGCGTGCTCCGCGTGAAGTACGCACCGACCACGCGCTCGCTGATGGATCTGTCGTCTCGCCACATTACGACTCGATGCTGGCCAAGATCATTGCGCACGGCAACGACCGTGCGGACGCCTGCCGGCGCATGGCCAACGCACTGGCCGATTGCCTGCTGCTGGGCGTGCCGACCAATCGCGCATTCCTGCAACAGTGCGTGACCCATCCTGCATTCCTGGCCGGCGATGTATCGACGGCCTTCATCGACCAGTACTTTCCCTCGTCGACACGACGGCAGCGTGCACCCGGTACGGCAGCGTGCCAGGCGGCAGCCGTGCTGCTCACGCACCAGCGCCAGACCACCGCGCGACGCTATCCTGCCGAGCTTCGGGGCTGGGCAAGCAGTCGCGCTCACGCCACGTCGTGCCGATTCACGCTCGATGGTCAGGCCTGTGAGATTCGCCTTCGCCCACTTGCAGAGCGACGCTCGGCGCTCACATGGGACGAAGGTTTTGCCGAGGCAGAGGTTGTGTCCGAATCAGAGGGACGCATGACCTTGGCTTTGGGCGACATGACCCACCAGCTTGATTACGCCTTCACCAATACGTGCTGCCAGTTCGCACTTGATGGCGCCGAGCACAGTGCCGTCGATACCACCTACGCCAGGTCAAAACGCCAGGGGGCGCAAACCGGCAACGGCCGGATCAGCTCGCCGATGAATGGCCGTGTCGTTGCGCTGCATGTTTCCCAAGGCGAGACCGTCTGCGCCGGCCAGGCTTTGCTGGTGGTCGAAGCGATGAAGATGGAACACAGCATCGCGGCGCCGTTTGCCGGTGCGGTCAAGGACTTGTTTATCGAAGTGGGGGCGCAAGTGGCGCCTGGCGGTTTGCTCATAGAAATCACAGCGGCCTGAACGCGCATCATCGTTCCCGCTGCTGCATTGCTCTTACGGCGACGCGCGCAGGATGAATCGCACCGCCTGATCGGCGAGCGCATCGATGCTGATGCCTGCGCCCGCTTGGTACCACTGAGCCGTCCAGTTGAGCGCACCGAACATCAGCAGTCTGTCTACGGGTGTCGGTTGCACCCATTCGCCCGATGCATGCAGGCGCTCGATGACGCGCGTCCAGATGGACTCGTAACGATCCTTGAGCGCAATGATGTGCCCCTGACCCGTTGCGTCCAGCGAGCGCCATTCGTACAGCATCACCGGAATGAAGTCCTGGTTCGGTGCCAGCAGCGTATAAAGGTGCGCTCGCACAAGCTGACGCATCGCTTCGCGGGGAGGAAGGCGGTCCACGTCGATGGCTTCGATATCGGCCAGCGCTACCGTCAGGCCATGCTCAATCACAGCCTGCAGAATGTCCTGTTTAGTTTTGAAGTAGTAAAACCAGCTTCCGGCATGCACGCCCGCGGCGGAAGCGATATCGCGCACGGTGGTATTGCCATAGCCCTTCTCACGAAACAACCGGGCAGACTGCTCGATAAGCTCCCTGCGCAAGCCTTCGTTAGCATCCTGCACCGGACGCCCACGCTTGCGCTGCAGCGCCGTATCGGCGCCCGGGGTGGACCTGGTTGAGGCGGAATGGCGGGATTTGGGCATGCCAAGACCAAGAAGAAAGACTTCATCGCATCTTAGCGGCGCCGCGGTGTTACGCGCATCTATGCATGCCTTACAAAAAAAGGAACGACATAGAAGGCACCGTTCAACCCTCTGCTCGCTCAGGAATCGCCGCTGAAATGTCCGCCCTGGGACAGCAAGAGCATACTGTTGCTGGCATGAGCCGCCTCGGATCGGGAGCGACCCTTCCCTACCCCCATCTAATCTCCCGCTCACATTCGGCAACTGCGTAGCGCAGGTATAGGTTGACGTGAATAATTGATCGCCGGGGACAAAGTCGATGTTGCAGTCGGGGCACATGCCATGCTTATTGCCATAACCCTCTGAGGGTGGTCGCTTTGCAAACTCTGCCCAACTGGCTCAGCTCTCTCCGTGCCACCTTTTGCGTTTTACTGTTTTTGGGGGCAGTCCGGCAGGTTTATGCGCAAGCTCTTCCGATCCAAGGAAACCAGTTTCACCACATCTATTGGACACAACGTGACGGTGCCCCCACCGGGGTTCATGCCTTCGCACAGGGGTCGGATGATACCTGTGGCTTGGCACCGAAACGGGGCTATATCGATTCGATGGCATAACGCTTGAACGTTTCACGCTGCCAGACGGGAAAATGCCATCGTCCGGCAATATCACGGCGCTCGACTGTTATGTCTGAGACCTGCGCCGCGCCGCGGTAAGCATCGTGCTCGCCTGTGAGGAAAATGGTCTGTCGACCAATTAAATGATGACAACCATCGACACGTTCATTGCGGCGTACATCACGCAGATGAACAACTTCGCGTCGAACAACAGCCGAACCACGTTCCAGCTCACTACCAGTAACACCACTAGCGTGGTGAAGAATCCGATCCGGGATTCCGCTGGCGATTCCCATTCAAGTTTTCTGTACTAACACACCGATACCAACAATGGCGTGCGCACATTCGAGACTTCATCCGGTCTGATCACATGGCCCAGGTGAACGTCAGCGTGGCCATCCTCATTTCGGACATCGATTGTTGCCCGGATATCTTTACGGCTTGCAGAATCAACGGGTCGACGCAAAGCCCCAAGCCCGCACCAAGTCTCCCTTATAACCAAACGTTCTAGCACCATGAGAAATACTCATCTGCAGAGCGCGTTATTCTTGTCGCGATCCGGTTATTTGTAGAGTTTCCCTGCCCGGAGAGAGCGCTATGAACACGCCCACCGACAAAGGTTTGATCGACACAGGCGTCATGGACGAAGCTCTGGATCGCGAGTGGGCCGACCTGTTGTCACCGACTCGCCGCCAATGGATCCGCTATACCGGGCTCGCCGTCGGCTCCGTTGCCTTGGCAAGCTTGGCTACACCCAGTCTGGCCACCCAATCCTCGGGGCTTGCCGACGCTGGCAAGAATTACGCCGAACCGCCGCACAAACCCGGTGAAAGTCCGTGGGGCTACGAAACTTACAAGCAACCTACGCCGCGTCCTTTCAGCGCGCGGCCCGGCGAGAAGCAACTGCCTGCTCAACCGCGCGCCTATACCGATATCAAGAGCTACCACGCGCACATTTATTTTGATGAAGATACCTACGAAAAAGCTGCGTTGATCCGGCACTGGTCGGCCGAGCGCTTTCTCGTCGAATTAGGTGACTGGAATCTGGAGCCGCGCGGGCCGCACACCACACCATCGTTCTATTTCGGCTTCACCAACGACTTGCTTCCAAAAATCGTGCCCTGGCTGCAGCTAAACAGCCTTGGCTTGACCATCCTGATTCATCCCAACACAGTGGACCCGCGCGCGGATCATCTCTATTACGCGCTATGGGTCAATCGCACGCAGCCGGTCAATGCCTTCGACTGGCCGACGCTTGAAAAAAGGAAAGATCTCAGCGTGGAGCAAATTTATCCCAACACAAAACCACATGTTGAATTGGAGGCATGAAGTGCTTTTCTTGCATCCAACACTGGATAGCGAACATTTTTCAGGTCAAAAATATTTCGTATGTCAAACAAACCTTCACTAGCGATCGTTTACGAACATTCCGAGTGGTTCAAGCCGCTGTTTGCCACGCTTGATCGCCGTGGCGTCGATTACCAGCCCATTCGCTTTCAGGACCATCATTTCGACCTCGCGCAAATAGATGCCCCTGCTCCACTCATATTCAGTCGCCTAGCCATGAGTTCCTTCTTGCGCCAGGATGAACACCCCATTTTTTACGCGCAATCGCTCTACGCGCACTGGGAATTGAACGGCGCGCGTGTCATCAATGGCACCCCTGCATTGGCGATTGACGCATCCAAGGCACGTCAATTGTCGGTGATTCAGTCGCTCGGACTGGATGTCCCCGCCACGCGCGTCGTGCACCGTCAAGCGGATATCGTGGCAGCAGCCAAGACTCTGCGTTTTCCCGTGATCGTCAAGGTCAATATCGGGGGTTCTGGTGCGGGCGTATCGCGTTACGACACGTTGCAAGAACTGGAGCAAGCGGTTGTGGATGGAGCCACCCCGAAAAGCATCGATAGCGTCATCCTGGTCCAGGAATATGTGCCCGCACGCGATCAGCGCATGGTTCGTATGGAAACCCTCAATGGCAAATTTCTCTACGCCATTTCACTCAATACTGATGGAGGCACTTTCGACCTGTGTCCGGCCGATGTCTGCTTGATCGACAAGCCTACGGTCACTGTGCACGAATACAAGCCCGACCAAGATGCAATCCGCGCGGTGGAAGCAATCGCGCGCACCGCCAAGCTCGACATCGGCGGTATTGAATTCATGATCGACGACCGCGACGGCACCCGTCGCTTCTACGACATCAATGGCCTATCCAATTTCGTTGCCGATCCGCTCAATGTACTTGGCTGGGATCCGCATGAAACGCTGGTGGATTATCTGATCCAGGCCATCAACGACACGCGGGAGAAAGTGGCATGAGGTATGGATTCTGGGCACCTGTGTTTGGTGGTTGGCTGCGCAATGTACGTGATGAAGGCATGCAAGCTAGCTGGGACTACTTTAGTCGGCTTTGCCGGCGTGCCGAGGAGATCGGCTATGACCTTACGTTGATCGCCGAACTCAATCTAAACGACATCAAGGGCGTGAGCGAACCGGCGCTCGATGCCTGGTCCAGCGCCGCCGCGTTGGCCGCCGTGACACGCACACTTGAAATCATGGTGGCGGTGCGCCCGAACTTTCACCATCCAGCACTGTTCGCCAAACAGGCCGCCAATATTGATCGCATTTCCGGTGGCCGATTGGCGCTGAATGTCGTGTCATCGTGGTGGGCTGACGAAGCCAAACAATACGGCTTGACCTTCGATCAACATGATGATCGCTACGCACGCACCAACGAGTGGCTGCATGTTGTCGATGGGCTGTGGTCGCAAACGCCATTTACTTTCCACGGCGAGCGCTACCAGTTGACCGATGCCATCTGCGAGCCCAAGCCTGTCTCCTCGCCTCGCCCGACCATTTATGCCGGCGGGGAATCCGAAGCCGCCAAAACACTGATCGCCCATCAGTGCGATGCGTATGTCATGCATGGCGACGAACCCGAGTTCATAGCGGCCAAGATTGCGGATATGCGCGCCCGTCGCGCGCAAGCCAACTTGCCGCCCATGCAATTTGGCATGGCTGCTTACGCCATCGTGCGCGATACGGAAGCCGAGGCGCAGGCGGAAGTCGAACGCATCACAACACTGGACCCGAACGCACCTGGCTTTGACAACTTCGATCAGTGGCTCTCTGGCACGCAGCTCGAACGCGAGCTAAAGATCAAAGAATATTCCGTATCCAATCGCGGTTTGCGCCCGGGTCTGGTTGGCACGCCCGAGCACGTGCGTGCGCGCATCGACGAATTCTCCGCCGTAGGCGTGGATCTGTTGTTACTGCAAATGAGCCCGCAACTGGAGGAGATGGAACGATTTGCGCGGCAGATCATCGCACCGCGGAAGGCCGCGTGAACCATGCTGCCAACGTGATACGCGGGGTGTGCCCCTGATCCCAACCCACGCACTGCCCGAGCAAGGGCCATCGTCGATGGCCAATGGGGGGCGGCCCCCTTGATGGCGTGCGCGGACACATCGAACGGTTAAGGTTACTGAGCACGTCGCTGGATCGTGGACTGCCGCGTGCTTGATGACAATCTCTACACCACGCCGGGCAAAATACAGTCGCGGCGGCCCGGCACATCGTGGGACGTGAGCAACGGTTTTCGTAGAAGTGTTGGAGCGAGCATCGTGAATGCTTTTACGAGGAAAATTTATACGGCTAGCAATCCAAAGAATTCGAACCGTGCCAGTTGCTCCGCCATCCGTCTAGCTGGTACTGACGAAACATGGTCAAGTTGGTAGGCGTTGCCAAACAGCCACCATTCGATGCTCCCCTCGATTAGTCGATAGACGAATGCTGCGCGCAGGTCCAAGTCCATCCCTGCCGGTAGCATCCCAGTCGATACGGCTTGGTCGATGTTATTTCGAAGCGCGCTGAACAAGGCACTGCGTGTCTCAACGATCGCTTGATCGATTTGCACGTCGGCCCCCTTCAACCGGGTCAGCAGGATTGCCATGAAATGACGGTTGCGGTTGGCGAAATCGAGCAATTGCAATAGCCACGATTCAGTATTGGCAAGCATGCCTTCAATCGAGACGGGTTGCTTACGGTATCCATGCTGGATCACTTCCAGCATCTGGTCGCGGCCACGCGTAATCACCTCAAGCGCCACGTCGAGCTTACTTTGGAAATGCCAGTAAAACGTGGCTTGGGTGACGCCACTCGCGCGAACGATGTCAGAGATCTTGGCAGCGTGATAACCGCTAACGGCAAACAGCCGTGCGCTATGACGCAGCAACGTTTCTTTCATGGCGCTGGCTTCTTCTCGACCGTCGACGACGGGATACACCGATGCCTGCCTTGCGCGTGTCGTGGGGGTATTCACGCTTATGTGTCCCAGTTGCCACTTGGTAGTTGACCATTCTCGTGCACACGATGACCAAAGCCGCGTGATCGAAACCATGCGAGTGCGCATATGCACATGCCATTTGGTCAAAAGCATGTAGGGACCCAGTGATTTAGATTATCGATCTATAGAGAAAACGCTTTCCGGCGTTTACTCCATTCGCGGCGATTAAGGGGAAGAAAATGACCTGTTGTTGTGATTAAGCACACCACCTCTTTTACGCACGCCTCCTTATTAACTAATCAGTTAGTCGTTAACTGATTCAGTCAAACAACGGGCTGTGATGGGCGCAAACGTGCGCTCTGCCAGGCTGCCGGTTGCGCTTGGCTGGCCCAGTTACCGGGAATGCCACTAATGATTCACTCAGAACATTCGTCCTTGATAAAACTTGCGCGCACGCCACTTTTCGTCGCTGTGCTGATTGCCGCGGCCATCTATACCCTGCCGGTTGTCGCGCAGGACAACAACACAAACCAGCCATCCTCCGCACAACAACCCACCCAACTTGAAAAAGTACAGGTTACCGGCTCGCTGATTCCTAGTTCGGACAAAGTTGGCTACAACCAAGTGCAGACGATTACGGGCGCCGAGATAAAGGCCAGCGGCGCGACCACCATCGACGAATTCCTGCGCGATACGGCCGTCGATTCCGCCAACAGCTGGGGCAGCAACTTCGATTACGGCGCGACGGGTGGTTCTGGCATCGCCTTGCGCGGGCTTAGCGAGAAATACACGCTGGTGTTGGTCGATGGGCAGCGCGTGGCGCCGTTTGCATTCCCGTCCAATGGCACCGACAGTTTCGTCGATCTGAATTCGATTCCGATCAATATGGTGGAGCGCATCGAGATCGTGAAAACCGGCGCAGTATCGGAATACGGTTCCGATGCGATTGGCGGCGTGGTCAACATCATCACCAAGAAGCAATATCAGGGGCTGGAAGTCAGCGGCGGCCTGGGGAATGCCACGCAGGGCGGCGCAGCCACAAAACGTTTCAGCGTACTGGGTGGCTTCGGCGATCTCGACCGTGATCGCTACAACGTCACGTTCGGTGCGGATTATTTTCATCAGAACGGTTTCACCCTGGCAGATCGCTCGAACACCGCCGGGCAGAACTACAGCAACCGCCCTTTCGGTGTGGACGGTCAAGGCGCCAGTTATTGGGAACCCGGTGGCGTCGGCAATCCTGGCGCAGCGCTATCGTCTTGCCCTTATGGCGGTCAAACCGTTGCAGCTAGCCATCTGCTCAACGGCCCATCCAGTGGGCAAGCTTGCGCGGCTTCGACCGCGAATGGCTACACCGTGCTACCCGATCAGGAACGCTCGAACGTCAAGATCCACGCGACGTTCAAACTGGATGATCACACGCAGGCCTTTGCGGATTTTTGGGGTAGTCGCACGGTAACTACGATCCGGCAGGGTTACAACACTATCAACGACGGTAGCGAAGCCTATGATCCGGTCAATGGCGGCTTGAATCAGGTATCCAATGTCGTGCCGGCGAGCAACCCGTATAACCCCTACAACGCCAATACGCCGTTGACTTATGCCTTCCTGCAACAGGCACAACAGACACGCGCGGTGTCGAATTTCTTCCGCTTGTCGACCGGCTTGAATGGCGTGCTCGATACAAGCGCGCTGGGCGACTGGGACTGGTCGGCATCCGTGAGTCATTCGCAGGATCGTGTCAGCAACACGGTGACGGGGTTGCTCAACGTCGCCACCGTGCAGAATCTGATCAACAACGGCGGCTTGGACTTTGCCGATCCTTCAGCGACACCGAGCGGCCTGGATGGCTTATATGGTCGCGACCAGAATCAGGCGATATCGAAGCTGGATACGCTTGACCTGACGGCCTACAACGACAGTCTTTACAGTCTTCCCGCAGGCAATATTGGCCTCGGGCTGGGCGCGCAGTTCCGTCATGAAAGCGATCTGATCCAGGAGTATCCGAACCAGGCCGACGGTCTGCTGATTCCGTTCAATCTGCAATCGGTTGACGGACAACGTAACGTCGCTGCCGCCTATTACCAGTTGGAAGTGCCGATCACCAGCCAGTTGAGCTTCAGTCAATCCGGACGCTACGACCACTACAGCGATTTCGGTCGAGCGTTCTCGCCGCGATTCGCGTTACGCTTTCAGCCGGTATCGTGGTTGACCGCGTATGCATCCTATTCGCGCGGCTTCCGCGCACCTACGCTGGCTGAGAATTCGCAGTCGACAACCTCGGGCATTCAAGAAGCGATTGATCCTTACAGCCCCACTTACAACCCCGCCAATCCGCAAAGCGTGACCTATGCGGTGCTGACACGCGGCAATCCAGATCTTAAGCCCGAGCGAACGCAAAACTACAACGCCGGCTTCGAACTGTCGCCCGATGCCAACACTGGGGTCGGTCTGGACTGGTACAAGATCGTGGTCAACAACGCCATTGGCACCGGCAATATGCAGACCCTGGTCGATGCTAACAATCCGTCGGTGGTCATTCGCAATGCCAACGGCACGATTGCCTACGTCAACATCGATTACGAAAACCTCAATCGCGTAAGCACCGATGGTTTCGAGTTGACCTTCAATCGCAGCCAGGCGACTTCGATCGGTACGTTCAGCCTAAGCGGCGATGCAGCCTATGTCTGGCATTTCACGCAGGAAAGTGGCGGCGATTCGGTGGATTTCGCTGGTAACGACGGTGCGCTCAACACGCCGTACGGCGCTAGCTTCCCGCGCTGGAAAGGCAACCTGGCGCTGAGCTGGGGCTATGGCGATATCCATTCCACACTGAGCTATCAGTACATCGGCCCCTATCGGTTGGTACTGGAGTCGGCGCCGGGCCACGTTTCTTCGTATAGCCAGTTCAATTTGAACGTCAGCTACACTGGCTTCAAGCGTTGGACGCTGTACGCCACCGTGAAGAATCTTCTGGACCGGGCGCCCCCTTTCGATCCGATCTGGCTGGCCTATCCCACTGCTACACCGTACGACCCTTCGCTGTATAACGATGAAGGCCGTTATGTTGAAGTAGGCGCTACCTATCGCTTCTTTTAGCTGTGCCGTAGTGGCAAAGAACAAGAACGGAAACATGACCAGGATGATTCAGGGCGCCCTTCGGCGATTCGGCTACATGCTGCTCGGTGTAGGGATCGTGTTGCCCATATCGCCAGCACGAGCGGACACGCCGCCAGGCATCCTGGTCGTGGTGCAGGCAATGGACGACCTGGTGAGCCTGGACCCGGCCGAAGGTTTCGAGCTATCCAGCGAGCAGTTGTTTGGCAGCATCTATCAGCGGCTGGTGCAAGCCGATCCCGCTGATCCGGCAACCTTGCAGCCGGTACTCGCCGCGAGCTGGGCGGCTGGCGACAATGGCCGCAGCCTCACTTTTACGCTGCGAGCCGGCGCAACGTTTGCCAACGGCGATCCCGTCCGTGCGGACGATGTTATCTATTCGCTATCGCGCGCCGTGAAGCTCAATCGCTCGCCCGCATTCATCCTCAATGAACTGGGATGGACGGCCGACAATATCGATGCACAGCTGGTCTCTGTCGATGCGACGCATGTGTGCATCAGCTGGCCTGCATCAGTCAGCCCCGAATTCGCGCTGCATATCCTTACCACTACAGTGGCGTCGATCGTCGATAAGCGCGAGGTGTTGGCGCACCAACAGGACGGAGACCAAGGCAACCGTTGGCTGAAAACACATTCGGCCGGCAGCGGCCCGTTTCGCATCCGGCGTTATGTTTCGCGTGAGGCGCTTGTGCTCGACGCAAACCCGAGCTCACCTGGCGTCGCCCCCCGCATCAAGACACTGATCATCCGCAATATCGCCGATGCGGCCACGCGCCGGTTGCTGCTGGAGGTGGGCGATGCGGATATCGCACGCGACCTCGGGCCCGACCAGTTCACCGCGTTGAAGGGAAAACCGAACATCCGCATCGCGCAATTCCCGTCGGCCACAGTGTGCTATCTATTGTTCAATACCACTGATCGAAGCAACCCTGCCCTGGCCAATCCCGCGTTCTGGCAAGCAGCCCGCTGGCTGGTCGACTACCGCGGTTTGGCCGAGGATCTTCTGCAAGGCCAGTTCAGCGTGCACCAGGCGTTCCTGGCCGATGGCTTTCCTGGTGCCTTGGACGACACGCCCTATCACTTCGATCCAGCGCGCGCTAAAGCGGTACTCGCCAAGGCTGGTCTCGATCACGATATCGATCTGACACTTGATGTGTTCAATGAGGAACCATTCATCGATATCGCGCAATCGCTGCAATCCAGCTTCGCGCAGGCGGGCATTCATCTGCATCTGCGCATCGAAGCGGGCGCGGAGGTCTACGCACGTTTGCGTTCACGCACGTATCAAGCGGCGTGGCTGTACTGGATACCCGACTATTTCGACGCCCACTCCACGGCTAGCGCATTCGCTTCGAATCCCGAGCAAGGCAGTCACACGCTCGCGTGGCGTGCCGGCTGGTCGATTCCTGAACTCAGTGCAGAAACGCAGCAAGCTGTCATGAGCAGCGATCCGGCCGAACGCCTTCGTCTTTATCGGGACATCCAGCGGAAAGTGCAAAGCGATTCGCCGTTCGTGATCGCCCTGCAACAACGTAGCCAGCTGGCGATGCGCAGCAATGTCCGCGGGTATCGTCAGGGACTGGATGCGGACATGGTGTACTACGATCAGGTCACCAAGTAATGACCATGGCAACGCAAAGATTGTCGACCCTATTTTTCCGACATGCCGCGCCGGCGACGCTGTTGCGCATCGCGGCAACAAGCGTGCTCAGCCTCGCGCTGACTCTCGCCGGTCTGCTTGCCGTGACGTTCGCCATGTCTGCACTTTCACCGATCGATCCGGCGCTACAACAAGTCGGCGATCACGCCAGCGCGGCAACCTATGCGCAAGCGCGGCACGCACTCGATCTCGATGCGCCACTGCCTGAGCGGTTTGTGCACTATCTGGATCGGCTTTGCCACGGCGATCTCGGCGTGTCGACCGCTACCGGACAACCCGTGCTGGGCGAATTGCGCGAGGTATTCCCAGCGACCTTCGAGCTGTCGACCATCGCGCTATTGCTCAGCGCCATGGCCGGCGTCGGTCTCGCCCTGCTCAGTGCGCGCTGGCCGGGCAGCTGGATCGACAGTGTGATTCGCATCATTTCGCTGCTTGGCTCATCGGTGCCGATCTTCTGGCTAGGGCTTGTCGCCCTGGCGTTGTTCTATGCGCACTGGCATTGGGCCGGCGGCCCTGGCCGCCTGGATGATGCTTACGAATACACCATCGACATGCCCAGTGGCTTGGTGCTGGTCGATAGTTGGCACAGTGGCATGCCAGGTGCATTCGCCAGCGCGGTCAAGCATATGTTGCTACCTGTTCTGTTGCTGGCTAGCTATGTGCTTGGCAGTATTGCCCGCCTGACGCGCACCGCGTTGCTGGGTGAACTGCATCAGGAATACGTGACGCTTGCGCGCGCCAAAGGTGCTGGCTCGTCATGGATTTTGTTGCACCATGTGCTGCCCAATTGCGCTGGCCCGATGTTGACGGTGATTGCGCTGGCTTACACCAACTTGCTGCAAGGCGCGGTGCTCACAGAAACCGTGTTCGCGCGTCCAGGCCTTGGCCGCTATCTCACCAATGCGTTGTTCTACGGCGATGTGCCCGCCATTCTCGGCGCGACGCTCGTGCTCGGCATCGCCTTCATCCTCATTAACGGCACCACCGACATGCTGGTCCGACTGCTCGATCCTCGCCAACGATGAACCTCAGCGCGCAGCTATTTACGCTCATCGATTTTGCACCGCGCTTGCGACGGGGGTTACGCTCGCCTGCCGCAACCATTGGTGCCAGCGTGCTGCTGATAGTGATCATCGTGGCGGCGTTTGCACCGTGGCTTGCACCATCCGACCCATTGCGTCAGGACATCGCATTACGTTTGCGGCCGCCGGGTGCCGGTCATTGGCTCGGCACCGACAATCTGGGTCGAGACATCTTGTCACGATTGATCTATGGCGCGCGTCCTACGCTGGGTATCGCCGCGCTGGTGATGGCCGCGGCTGCGCCGATCGGTTTGTTGATCGGCATCGTTGCCGGTTACGTCGGCGGCTGGACCGAACGTGTGCTGATGCGACTCACCGATATCGTGCTGGCGTTTCCGCAACTCGTGCTCGCACTGGCCTTCGCCGGTCTGCTCGGTGCAGGCACGTTCAACGGCGCGCTGGCGGTAGCACTAACCATTTGGCCGAGTTATGCGCGGTTGGCACGCACGGAAACACTTTCGATTCGCGATAGCGACTATCTCGCGGCCGCTCGCATGCTAGGTATCCGCAGTAGTCGCCTGCTTTGGGGACATGTGCTGCCGATATGCCTGCCCTTCGCCCACGTGCGCGTGGCGCTGGATATGGCGGCAACCATTCTTTCGCTTTCCAGCCTCGGCTTTCTCGGCCTGGGCGTGCAGCCACCAACACCGGAATGGGGTGCAATGGTGGCCGATGGCAGCAAGGTAATTTTCGATCAGTGGTGGGTCGCGGCCGTGCCCGGTGCAGCCATCCTGATCATCTGCGTCGCCTTCAATCTGCTGGCCGACGGCTTGCGCGATCTGGGAGATCCGCGTCATGGCTGAGCATCCCCTCCTGCACGTGCAACAACTGGAAGTGCGACGCAGGGATAACCGCGAGGCCCCGCTAGTCGGTCCGTTTTCCTTTGACATCGGAAGCGGAGCGACCGGACTGGTTGGCGAATCCGGCTCCGGCAAATCGCTGACCGCACGCGCCCTGTTGAATCTGCTCCCGCCAAATCTGCAGGCACATAGTCGACAGATGCGCTTTGGCGATCGAGAGCTATCCACGCTAAATAACCGCGAATGGCAGGCCGTACGCGGCGCGGAAATCGCATTGGTCATGCAGGACCCACGCCACGCGCTCAATCCACGCCTGACCGTTGGCGAGCAGATCGATGAAGCCCTAAGACTGCATGTGCGCATGCGCACGACGCAGCGCCTGGATCGTGTGCTGCAGGTGATGGATGAAGTTGGTTTACCGCAATCGCGGCAGTTACTGAAGCACTATCCGCATCAGCTCTCCGGTGGCATGGGTCAACGTGTGATGCTGGCCATCGCATTGGTCAATCGTCCGCGCTTGTTGATCGCCGACGAGCCCACCTCCGCACTCGATACTGGTTTGCGCAATCAAGTGCTGGATCTGATGATGCAGCTCGCCGACACGCATGGCATGGGGCTGTTGTTGATCAGTCACAATCTGCCGCTAGTCGCGCGTTATTGTAAACAGGTATTGGTGATGTATCGGGGCCAATGCGTGGATCGCTGCGCAGGCAACGCGCTTGATCAGGCCACGTCGCCGTATACACAGGCACTGTGGAATTGCCGCCCAAGTGGTCATACCTTCGGTCACCCGTTGCCAGTCTTCGATCCCGAATCCATCGAAGCGAATGCATCATGATGGCGATTGACTGCAAGGCGCTGAGTGCTGATTTTTCCACGCGCCGCAGTGGCACGACAGCGGTGCTAAAGTCCGTGCAACTGCGGGTCATGACGGGAGAAACCTTTGGCCTGATCGGCCCGTCTGGCTGCGGCAAATCTACCTTGCTGCGCATCCTTGCCGGCTTGCACACGCGCTGGCGCGGCGAGGTTTCGATTTTTGGGCAAACGTTGCAGCCAGATAACTATCCACGCAACGCATTGCTAAGCACGGTGCAAATGGTGTTCCAGGATCCCTACGCATCCCTGCATCCACGTCACAGCGTAGGGCGTGCCTTGCTTGAGCCGCTCAAGGTCAACAATATTCCGGAACCCGCACGACGGTTGCGCCAGGCACTTGACGATGTAGGCCTGCCGCCTAGCATCGAACAACGCTATCCCCATCAAATGTCAGGGGGGCAGCGGCAACGCGTCGCCATCGCTCGCGCCCTGTTATTGCGACCCTCCTTGCTGCTGCTGGATGAGCCAACGTCGGCGCTGGATGTGTCGGTACAGGCCGAGATCCTGAATCTACTCAATCAGCTTAAAGCGCGCTACAACATGACCATGTTGTTGGTTAGCCATGATGCTGGAGTGATCGCGCATATGTGCGATCGCGCCGCAGTGATGCAAGACGGGGCAATGGCGCAACTGCTCCTGCGCGAACAACTTGCTATCTATGGCGGAACATGAGGGATAAGGCGAATCAGATCGATTGCTGTGTTCCGTCGCCACTTTCGACGCCAATGAAGTGAGCACAGCGGTGATAGCGATCGCCATTCAAGAGCCTCATCATCGGAACACTCCTGAACGCTTCAGTGTGACGGCGGCTTGATGTCGAACGCAATCCGACCCGCGGGCAAAAAAGTGAGCGAGACGACAGCACCGCCCTTCACTTCCGGAAAGTGGTGGCTTCCTGGTGCTGGGGTCGTCCAGCCACCGTAACACCAACCGTTTGGACCCGCGAGCGCAGCGCCTTCATTGAGTGGCACTACCAAATTGATCTCGCCATACGGGTGCAAGTGATAGCCACCACGGAAGCTATCTTCGGGATTGTTCTGGGAGTTGTCCGTGCTGTCCATCAGCACGCCCGTGATGCTGAAGAAGAACGTCTCCGCGCTGGGCACAACGAGTTGTGCGCGACGGTAACGTGGGCCACCGACTTCAACATCAGCTACCCAGCCTTCTTTCAGGCCGAGGGTAATCAGTCGCGACAGATCTTTGTACAACTCGCTTTCCACGCCGTATTTCGAATTGAGCCATTGCTCGACCTCCGTGCCGGTGGTCATGTCCTTGACCTCTTGGAGAACCGGGATGCAACGAGCAAGAAATTCGTCTTTGGTACTTGTGAGTGGGGTCTGAGACATTCCAGTTCGTCCTTCGATTAGGCGCCATGCGCACGCGCGTCATCGTTCGATGGGAAACCGCTTTAGCGGGCACTCGGGTTATTAAAAAATCAGATCGGAACCATCAATCCAAGCATTGATAGGAGTGCAAGCGCATAGAGATCATTCGTCGCGAGCGCAGCGGACTATCCACTGACCAGCATCACTCCAGGCCTGTTCTGATCGAGGCCACAGCATTGTGTACCGATCGGTACTGTATGTCAAATACTAAGACGTAAATGTGCATTAAATGACTTATATTTCATAAATATAGATAAGAACCGAGCGGTTCGGTACGTGCCATCTGGTACGCTAAAGGCAATCCTTGCTGTGGATCTCATCCATGCCCCCTACACGGCGCCGTAAGTCCCCCGCCCCCACTCTAGAATCGCGCCCTGCAACACGCAGGGTTTCATCGCTGCCCACGGACAAGGCAGCAGCCGTGCTCGCGGGTGCACGCGAGATATTTCTAGCTCTCGGCTTCAATGCAGCGACCACCGACATGATTCAGCAGGCCGCCGGAGTATCGAAGTCGACGGTTTACTCGCACTATCCAAACAAGGAGGCTTTGTTTACGGCGATGGTTGAGGCCGAGTGCGAATACTCTCTTGAGACCATGCGCAAACTGAGGTTCTCGGACAAGGGTCTGGAATGGATTTTGGAAGAAACGGCGCGCTCGTATCTGGACATCGTGCTATCGCCCGAGTCCTTGGCGCTCTATAGAGTCGTTGTGGCAGAAGCTCCACGATTCCCTGAACTTGCTAGGCGTTTTTATGTCGCTGGGCCCGGAGCGATGAACGGCATTGTCGCGGACTTGCTTGATGGTGCCACGTCGAAAAATGAACTCGACTTCAGCAGCGTCGGGCGTGATGCTGCGGCGGCACTATTTGTAAACATGGTTCGTGGCGAAGCACAGATGCAATGCCTGACACACCCGAGATCGCGTCCATCAGCGGCACAGCGCGACCGCTGGGCACATGAGGCAGTCGCTAGCTTCCTGCTTGCATTCCGAAAACCCAAGGCGCGGGCGCGCCGGTAGCACTACACCGTGAGTAAGGCTGCGGGACAAGAGATGTCAGGTCGTCTGGATGCCTTGTGCGCTGTGTCTGCCAGCGCGGACAATAGGTGCTCTGCCAGACAACCCGACGGAAGATCTGTGAGCAACCAACTCGAGCAATTGCGCCAGTACACCACCGTAGTCGCCGACACCGGCGACATCGAAGCCATCGCCCGTTACAAGCCGGTAGACGCCACCACCAACCCCTCGTTGCTGCTCAAGGCCGCCGAACTGCCCGCATATGCACCGCTGATCGACGAAGCGGTGGCGTGGGCCAAGTCGCAAAGCAGCTCGCGTGAGCAACAGCTGATAGACGCGGGCGACCACTTGGCCGTGGCGGTTGGCTGCAAGATCGTGGGATTGGTGCCGGGTCGCGTGTCCACCGAGGTCGATGCGCGCCTCTCCTTCGACACGAGTGCCACCATCGCCAAGGCCGAACGTCTGGTCGGCCTGTACGATCAAGCCGGAGTGAAGCGCGAACGCATCCTGATCAAGATCGCCTCCACCTGGGAAGGCATCCGCGCTGCCGAGCAGTTGGAAAAGCGCGGCATCCAGTGCAACCTCACCCTGCTGTTCTCCTTCCAGCAGGCCGTGGCCTGCGCCGAGGCCGGCGTGTTCCTGATCTCGCCCTTCGTGGGTCGCATCATGGACTGGTACGTGGCCAACACCGGCACCAAGAGCTATACCCCGGACGAGGATCCGGGGGTCAAATCGGTGCGCACCATCTACGCCTGGTACAAGCAGCATGGTTTCAAAACCATCGTCATGGGCGCCAGCTTCCGCAACGTCGGCCAGATTCAGGCGCTTGCCGGCTGCGACCACCTCACCATCAGCCCCGACCTGCTGGAAACGCTGGAACAAGACCACAGCCCGCTGGCGCGAGCTTTGACAGACGATGGCACGCGCGCACCACGCCCGGCGCCGATCAGCGAAGCCGTCTTCCGCTGGGGCCACAACGAGGACGCCATGGCCACTGAGAAACTGGCCGAAGGCATCCGCAAGTTCGCGGCGGACCAGCGTAAACTGGAGGCGTTGCTAGCGGCGAAGCTGTGAGGAAAGTCTGATTGACTGCCTTGACCGCCTTTGTCAGCGTTGGCCCGATGGCAGTTCAACTGCCCCTTACATGACGGCCCCTATGTCGCCTTATCGCATTGCATTGCTGTTCAACGCCAACAAGGTCTACGACCGGCAAGTCATTGCGGGTATCGGGCAGCATCTCACTTTCACGCGAGTGAAGTGGGATCTGTTCATGGAGGAAGATTTCCGTAGCCGCACCGCCGGTATCCACCTGTGGCGCGGCGACGGGATCATCGCCGATTTCGATGACCCCATCGTGGCCGAAGCCGTGTCGGCACTGCCCTTGCCAGTGGTTGCCGTGGGCGGCTCCTATGCCAATGAGTCGCACTACCCGACCGGCATCCCGTACGTGGCGACCGACAATCAGAAACTGGTGCGTACGGCCTACGATCATTTGATCGAGCACGGTCTGCAACGTTTTGCCTTCTTCGGCAAGCCACCGGAACCGGGTAACCGCTGGGCCTACGAGCGCGAGACCTGGTTCCAAAAGATGACGGATGAGGACGGCCTGGAGGGCATCGTCTACCACGGCTCGCCCACCAATGCGGGCGGCTGGGGCCGGGCACAGGAAGATGTCGCCGATTGGGTTCGTTCGCTACCCAAGCCCATCGGCATCATTGCCGCCACCGACGCCCGCGCACGACAACTTTTGCAAGCATGCATCGTGGCCGACGTGCCGGTACCCGAACAAGTTGCCATTGTCGGCATCGACAACGACCCTATCGTGCAGATGCTCAGCTGCATTCGCCTGACGTCGGTGATCCAGGGTGCCGAGGAAATGGGGCGTACTGCCGCGCAACTGCTGCATCAGATGCTGCACGGTGGCGACTGCTCGACCACGCGCATTCTGGTGCCGCCGGCAGGCATCAACGTGCAGGCCAGCAGCCAGCATCAATGCATCTTGAGTCCATACGTGATGCGTGCAAGGCATTACATCCGCCAGTACGCCTGCATGGGGATCAAGACCGAGCAGGTGGCCGACTACGTAGGCATTTCACGCACGCCACTGGAAGAACATTTCAAGCGCGAGCTAAAGAAGTCTGTGCATCAGGTAATTCTGGAGCACAAGTTGGAAACGGCGCAGCACATGCTGGCCGATCCGTCGATCTCGTTATCGGACGTTGCCGTGCGCAGCGGTTTCACCTCATTGCAGTACATGTACGCCGTGTTCCGTCGCGAGTTCGATTGCACGCCGAAACAATATCTGGAAAAGCTGCGCGTCTGACGCGCCCCTGCCCTTCAGCGTGACAACGACAGGTCGGCCGTCAGTGGCGTGTTGTCCGAAGCATCACCGACGTACACCTTGAACGCGCCCGGATCGACTTTCCAGCCATGACTTGCCACGTCGTAGTAGGCGAATGATCGACGGTCCAGCATCAGCGTTACGTGCTGTGTCTGGCCTGCTGCCAAGCGCACTTTTCGAAACGCTTTCAACTCATGCGCCGGCCTGGCCACACTCGCGGAAGGATCACCCACATACAACTGCGCAACGTCGGCGGCGTCGCGCTGCCCGGTATTGCTGACGTCGAACGACACGGCGACGTTGTCGTTGGCATCCGGCACGCCCACCTGCAGATGAGCAAACGCAAACGTGGTGTAGGACATGCCGTAACCAAACGCGAACAGCGGCTGTGTCCAATCGGGATGACTGGTGTACCCGCGATAGCCAAGAAACACGCCGTCGCGATACGGCAGGTCGATCACCTTGCCAAAGGTGATCGTCTTTGGGGCATAGGAATTGTGAGCGGGATTATCCGCCCAGTCGCGCTCGAAGCTGATCGGCAGTTTGCCTTCCGGCGAGTGCTGACCAAATAGCACCTGCGCGATCGCACTGCCGCCTTCCTGCCCCGGATACCAGTTCTGCAGGAGTGCCGGCACCTTGTCCAACCAGCTACGAGTCGCATAACCACCGCCGGAAGTCACCGCTACCACGGTCTTGGGATTGGCCGTTGCCACAGCTTCGATTAGCGCATCCTGGCCCCAAGGCAAGTCGTAGGTGCGATCGAACGCTTCGCTTTCCGAAGCGGGATCGAAGCCGACCGCCACAATGGCTGCATCCGCCTGCTTTGCCATGCTCTTTGCATCCGGCGAAATCAGATCGTCGACTGCAATGACGCCGAAACCCATGCGACTGTCATCGACGTCGGGCTTGTAATCGAGACGTATCGTCACCGGCTGGTTCGCGTGCAGCGCCAACGTGACTTGATGGGGCGCCTGCCCTTCACGGTGCGGTTGCTCGATGACCGACTTCCCATCCACGTATAGCGTGTAGGTATCTTCGCTGGCGGCAGCAGTCAGGAACAGATACTGCCCATCATGCGTCGGCGTGAAGTGGCCGCTCCAACGCATGCTTTTGTGCCGCTTGGCCGGAACAGTCCACAACTCCGATTTCCATTGGTCAACGTGTAAATCGGTGCTGGTAACGGACTTGCCAATAAATGCGTCGTTGTCGAAAACATCCTTGCGCAAACCGACCTCACCGTGCGGCCCGGTGAAGCGGCTTTGCCGGAACACGTCCATCGGTGCCGGCAGGCCACGGGTGTAGAGCACTTCCACCTTATTGCCTAGCAGCTGCTTGATGCCTTCAAGGATGCTTTGCGCGTGGAAAGTATCCACGTGCGAACTGCCGCCTGCGCTGGCGATAGCTGGATCTGCGTCGGGACCGATCACCGCGATGGTCTTGATGGTGTCGGCATCGAGCGGCAACACGTGGTGCTCATTCTTCAGCAAGGTGAGGCATTCCAGTGCGTCTTGCAGCGCCACCTTGTCGTTCTCAACGCTGTCCAGCGGCAGGCTGGAAATTGTCTGATCGCGATCGAGAAAGCCGAAACGCACCGCTGTGCGCAAGATGCGGCGCACTTTGTCGTCGAGCTCGGCCTGCGTCAGCGTGCCATCCTTAAGCTTGGCTGTGATCAGTGCGGCGTTCATCTGTTCGGCATTGGGCATCTCCAGATCCAAGCCAGCCTTGAACGCTTTCTCGCCATCATGCACAGCGCCCCAGTCGGACATCACCAGGCCGTCGAAACCCCACTGCTTTTTCAGAATATCGGTGAGCAACGCATGGCTTTCGGCGGTGTAGTCGTGGTTGAGCAGGTTGTAGCTGCTCATCACGGCGCCCACATGGCCTTGCTTCACGGCCATCTCGAACGCAGGAAGGTAGATTTCATGCAGAGTGCGTTCGTCGATGATGCTGTCGACATGTCTGCGGTCGTATTCGGAATTGTTGGCCGCGAAATGCTTGACCGTGGCCATCACGCCCTGGCTCTGGATGCCATCGATCAGGCCGACAGCAATGCTGCCGGACAGGAGCGGATCTTCGCCGAAATATTCCATGTTGCGGCCGTTGAGCGGCGAACGGTACATGTTCACGCCGGGGCCAAGAATGATGTGCACCCCACGCGCACGTGCATCGCGACCCATGGCCTCGCCTACACGTTCGGCCAGCGACGGATCCCAGCTCGCTGCCAAGCCAATGCCGGCTGCATAGGCCGTGGATTTGCCGAACACACGCACACCGAACGGACCGTCGGACATCTTAAGTCGCGGCAACCCGATGTTTGGCTGAGCGTAGGTGTAGAAGTTATCCACGCCACCGATCAACTGCAGCTTCTGCTCCAAGGAAAGCTTGGACAGCAGGCCATCCACACGATGCTCGATGGCGGGGCTATCCGACACGGGTGCATCGCCAGCAAACGCCACCGGCTGGCATATTAGTGCCAAGCTCAATGACAACAACACGCACTTCAAACGGGCTTTACGCATGGATGATTCTCTCAACGGGACGTGGCCACGCGAGCGGCATGGCTCGGCGCCGAAGATGTCAGGATCACGCCCAAGACGAACATGCTGAAGATGATGAAAAGCAGTCCGATCAGCTTGCGGCGTGCTGGCAGACGCATCACAGTCGCGCCTCAGGGTTCAACGGGATCACCATAGACGACACCCCGCCCACTGGTGCCGAAATAGACGCGACCAAACACACGCGGATCGCCGGTGATCATGCTGATTTCGCCGTAGCGATGGGTGTCGTCATCGATGCGTTGCCAATGCTGGCCACCATCGATGGAACGAAAGATGCCTTGTTCGTCTCCGCGCTTGCCAGCTGCATACAACGTGGCTTGCGCGTGGTGCGGCGCGTGCATACCGAAACCGAAAGCGTCTACGCCCGTCAGCTGCCCGGCGGTAGCCAATAGCTTGCCGTCATCGCTGCCGCGAACCAATCCTTCGTGACTGGATAAGTAAAGCTGACCCGAAGCACCCGGCGCCGCTTGCAGGCGCAAATGCGACGCCTGGGCCGCGAACTGGCGCAATTTTCCATTGATCGGCTGGAAGTGCGCACCGCCATCATGGCTGGCGAAGATCGTTTTCTGTTGTGCGTCGACGGCGTAGAAACGTTGTGGATCGACGCGATCGGCAACCACACGCATATGCCCTTCCAGGCCGTCGATCACCTGCCAGTGCTGCCCAAAATCGGTCGTGACATAACCATGTCTTGCGTCGCGCGGAAACCACAACACACGACTGGCATCCGCGGCAATAGCGATGCTGCCACCGCCGACGCCTTCCATGTTGACCGGTTCGCTGGCGAAGCTTCGCCAGTGGCTGCCGCCATCGGTGGAATACGCGGCGCGGATAGCTGGACCGAACGGCTTGCGTAGCCAACCACTGCGCACGATTACGTTGGGCTTGGCTTCGGCATAGTCCACATCATCCGCATCCGCGTAGCGTGGCGGCGCTTGGAATTGCGGCGGCGCCACGTCGAAGTCATCGTGGCGATAGCCGTCCAGATCGTACATCACGCTGATCAGATGCGCGCCGGCAGGCGGACTGATGATCGCCTTGGCAACGATTTCTTCCAATCCGTCGTCGAGAAATTGCCAATGCACCGTGCCGCCGTGATCCACCTGGCGCAGATCATTCGCAGCCCACACGCCATAGCCGGTAACGAACCATACACGGTCGGCGTCATGCGGATCGATCGCGATGGAAGCGATCCAATGCGGTATGTGTTCTTTCAGCCACGCGGGGTGATCGGTATCGAACTGTGAGTGTGCGAAGACTTCCCGCCAGTGCTTGCCGCCGTCGGTACTGCGAAACAATAAGTCCTTGGGCGTGTAATGCGCGAAAGTCGCGGTCATCACCACCTGCGGGTTGCTGGCATCCACGGCGATGGCGTCCCAACCATAACCACTCGGCTGGCCCGCAGGGCGCGGCAATGGTGTGATGTCGGCCCATTCTCCCGTGGCCGGCACGTATTTCCACACCGCGCCGTCGTGAATGGCGTCAGGTCCTGGTTGGTCGCTGTAAGTGAGGTAGTACGCGCCATCGCCAGCACGCAGCATGTGATTCGGGCGCAGACCTGCAGGCTGACCTTCTACGGCAGCCCAATGCTGGCCGCCATCGGTCAAACGATAGAGACTGGTGTCTTGAGTAGAAACGCCGGCATATACCGTGCGGCTGGGATGACCCGACACACCGCTTGCCGGATCGAACACCACGAACACGATGCCAATCGGCTGCGTACGAGAGGCATGCGTTGCACTCGCGCCGGCACTGGTGGCGATGTCAGGAAAACCATCCACTTTCATCCAGTGCGCACCATGATCCTCGCTGCGCCACAAACCAGCGGTGCGCGAACCGAGAAACAGTACGCGACCATCGTTGGGATCGACCGCGAGGCGTTCGCCATCGTTACGGCCCTGCTCGTTACCACCCATCGGAAAAGGCAGATCGCTACGCGTGAAATGCGCACCGCGATCGGCGGAAATCAGTACAGCGCCGTTACCCGCGCCGGGCGCGGTATAAGTGCCGGTCAGTAGGTAAACGCGATTGGCGTCATGCGGGTCGACTGCAATGCTATCCACGCCGTAGAGATTGTTGTCGGAGGCAGACAACCAGTCCAACAAGGGCGTCCATTGCGCGCGGTTTTGATCCCAGCGATACGCGCCACCGACATCGGTACGTGCGTACAGCAAACCCTGCGCTTCGGGCTGGTAAAGCAGTCCGCTGACGAAGCCACCGCCGCCGATACGCACATTGGCAAAGCGATACGCTTGAGCAACATCGCCGGCATGCGCATGCATGCCGGCGACAGTGAGTAGACAGGCAAGCATCCAGCGGCCTGCCTTGTTTCCCGGTGCGATCATCAGAAACTCGCGCGGAACACCAGTTCGTAACGACGATCCGTCATGAACAGCGCACGCGTGTAGAGATTCCAGTCCACATAGCCGTTCAAGTAGCTGGTCGGGCCCATCAGCACGCGCTGCACGGTATTGGTGATGTTGTTCACCTGCAGACCCACCTGCATGTTCTTGTTGATGTGGTAGAACACCGAGCCATCGAGTTGGCCCGAGGACGCGTTCCACATCGGCAGGTAGGTATCACCCGAATCCACCGGCGTGATCAAGTAGCGACTGCGCCACGACCAGGCCAGGCGAGCCGACCAGTCACCGTATTCGTACATGCCGGTGATGTTGTAGTTGTGCGGCGACAAGCCCTGCATCGGCAGGCCCGGGTTGGTGACCACGTCGTCGGCCGCGCACGAACCATTGCCGTGGTTCGGATCGCACGAGGTGGTGTTGTAGACCTTGCTGCTCTGGAGGAAGGTGTAGTTGGCCTGCACGCCCAGACCCTTTAACGCACCCGGCAGGAAGTCAAAGAACTGCGAGTAGCCGAACTCGGCACCCTTGATGGTACCTTTGCCCGCATTGGTCGGGCCGCTCACCGCCACCGGCACGCCATCGATGATCTGCTGATGGACTTCGGTTGTGGTGTAGTTGGAGAGATTCTTCTTGAACAGCGTGACGTACAGCTCGCTGGTCGGCGCGAAGTACCACTCCAGCGCAGCGTCGAACTGGTTGGCTTCCAGCGGTTTCAGGTCCGGGTTGCCGCCCGAGGTGGCGGTGAAGCCGGCGAGTTTGGATGCCGCGCTCGTCGAACTCGTGCCAGCCGACGTCCACGAGCTACCGATGACCATGTAGGAATTAAGCTCGCTGATATCCGGGCGCGTAACACCCTTCGAGGCAGCCAAGCGCAGTTGCAGGTCCTCGGTCAGCTTGAAGCGCAAATTCAGGCTGGGGAGCACGTTGTGGTAGTCGTAGGCACCGTTGATCGGCGTGGTCATGCCATTGAAAAGGGCCAACTGGGCCGGCGTGATGCCATCGGGGTTCTGGATGGCATCCGACGACGGATAGGTCACTGAGCCGTTGGCGTTCAAGCTGGTGCGGACGAAACGCACGCCGATGTTGCCATCGAAGGGAATGCCCAGCGCGCTCTCGTTGCCGAAGTACAGCATCGCATAGCCGCCTTGAGTCGATTCGTGCATGTAGTCCGCGCTCATGCCCGATGCCGGCGTGCAGCCATCGGCCGAGGTGAAGAACTGCGGGCACCAGCCACCGGCGCCGCCGCCCAATTCAAGCGCACGCAACGAAGAGATCGCGCCGTAGTAATTGCTGACCAGCGCCGTGCTGGGGAAGATCAGCGTGGTGGGGACTTTCGCCTGGCCACGGAAGAAGTCGCTCATCGTAAACTGCTGTTCCATCCAACCAGGGACGTTGTTGGCCCAATCCAGAGGCTGCGTGCCGCCGTTGTAGATGGATGCGCCCTGCCATACCTGGCTGATCGGGCCCCAGTTGTAGCTGCTGCTGTTGTTGTTGCTGTAGGTGTCGTGGGTGGTTGCGCGCACGCCTACCTTGACGTACTGCAGCCAGTTGTTGTCCTGGAAGTCGTATTCGAGGTCGGTGCGGAAGGCGCGCTCCATCGCGTAGTCGTATTCCAGGTGATCCAGCGCCGCGCCGAGGTAGTAATTGGCGTAGTTGGTCAGGCTATTCGGATTGGTGGTGTTCGACGGAATAGTTGCGTACGCGGGGTTGGGCAACAACGACATGCCAGGCGTGCCGGACACATTCACGTTGGCCGGCGGCATGAAGAACTGGTTGTACACCGTGAAGTCCACTTCATTGGAGGTAGATTTGACGAACTGTACGGCACCCGACCAGATCATGTGGTCGTTGAGGTTGTACTTGAAATCGGTCGACCAGTCGGTCGTGCGGGTGAACTGCGTTTGCTCGCGCGTGAGCGCGTAATAGTTCGGGCCACCGATCGGCGGGTATCCGGTGTTCAACGTTGCTTTAGCCGTGGGGTCGTAGCCCTGCCACGAATTGGCCACCATGTCGCCGTCCTGGAAGACGCCGTTGCCGTTGTAGTTGAACGACGTGCCAGGCACCGGCACCATGTTGTAGTAGTTGCCTTCGTTGGCCTGAACTTCGTGTTCAGTCCACTGCAGGTTGTAGATGGAGCGGAAGAAGCGCGTGGAGATTTCCAGATCGTTGTTCGGACGCCACTGCAAGGCGCCGTATAGACCGGTGCGCCTGCGTTGCATGTCCATCTGGTAATAGTTGATGTCGCCCGGAATAGCCACATTGCCGTTGGCCGAGGTGGGTTCGCACGGAACGTTGCCGCAATTGCCCAGATTGTTGGCCGGCTCAAGCACGTAGGGGTTGACCTGGACGCCATCGGAACGCGAAGCCAGTTCGGAGTAGGACAGATCGAGCAGCGCGCCGAACTCACCGAGATCTTCGGTCTTCCAGCGGTTGCTATACAGGAACGACGAGGACGGCTTGCTCTTCTTCTCCATGTCGCCTTCGTTGATACCGGTGGAGAAGCCGACGACCTGACTCGGTGAGTCGAACGGCATGCGCGTGCGCAGGTCTACCGTGCCACCGATGCCGCCTTCGATCATTTCGGCAGACGGGTTCTTGTACACGTCCACGCCTTGCATCAACTCGGCGGGCACATCTTCGAAGCTCAGCGCA
>CAJCJD010000109.1 GCA_903970555.1 Vulcanimicrobiota bacterium | reverse complement strand
AAGCGGCGCAAACGGTCTGATTCAAGCAATAAACGAGTGCTACCAAGCTCGCGTAGATCAAGGGCAACAAGACTTCAAATGTGTATGGCTTGATTTCGCTGGAAGGCATGTCGACGTGGAATTTTCCAAAGCCGCACACATCCCGCAAAAGGTTTTTTGGTCATACGAACAGATGGCGGCAAGATCATCTCCATCCTTTAAAGCAGCAGGCATGAGCAGCGATCAGGCCGAAACGTATTACACAGCGATAACACCGGCGATCTACGCGTCTGTGGATAAGTACCTAGCGGAAGCAACGCTTATTCCATCCATCGATATCAAGTCTTATTGCCGAAAAGCGACCGCTAATATTCAGCCGAATGATGGCGTATTTGAAGCTTGCGTTGGTCAGGAGTCAGAAACCCTGAAAGGCCTTCAGACTTACTGGCCATCAATGCCTGAAAAAGATAGGGAGCAATGCGTTTCTGAAACAAAAGTGTACTCTCAACGATCCCCAAATGGGCTGGGCTATCTAGCCCTTGGCGGGTGCGTCGAAAGAGTTCTCAACGTCACTTGGTGAATTAAGGGACAGGCGGCCCGCTCTCACTGCTCCCGCTTTGCACCCCGCTGTGTACGTGGAATCCCAGAACGATGCCTGCGCCTGTAATTTCGCCATCGGCAACGACTGTGCCGGTCACTGTCAAATTACCCTGCACGGCCGTTGTCGGCGCCTGAATCGTGACGATGTTCGGCGACACCATCTTGATACCTGATTCTTCAAAAACGACGTACTGCGTCGGCGTTTCTTTGCCGAGGATGCTGCAGACATAGAGCGCGTCACTCATGCTGTGCCGACGATTGCTTCCCGGTGGCGCTTGAGCTTGGCTGGCAATCACCGATGACAGGTCACGGTCGCCAAAACAGCAAACGCCAATATCTCCGACGACCGGGTCCATGATGATCGCGTTTGTGCCGCTCTGAACTCGGCTAAAAGGCACGCCGTAAATGACTGGGCGAGCCGTAATGATTCCTTGTCCATCAATTTGATTGAGCAGCGGTCGAACATCCAGCATGCCAGGCGGGGCGATGCCGTCCGCGCTATAAACTGCTATCACCTCAACAAGAGTTGCTGTCGCCACTTTTGCCATCGCGCGCCGGAAGAAAAATTCCATAGCACTGGCGGGGTTTCCGGAGTTCGATCCGGAAATAAACCCTGATGGCTGGTTATCGGGCATTGTAAGGAAGGCTCGTCAATTCGGCCGAGGTGAACCACGCTCCGCCAGGTGTTTCGCTCACCACGTTATGCGTCACGGCGATTACGTTAAACGTGCCATTGGCTCCGGAGATTTGCAGTGGACCCTGACCGGCCAGCGTGCCGGGAACCTGTAGCGGTGCATTCTTCGCTGGAGCCGGGATGGAGCTCGTCACCTTGATCTGGCGTCCCACTTCGATGGCAGAGTTGTATAGGCTCACTACGTTGATGCCGCGCATCGAGTACACCGGATAGCCGACCATGCCGGTATTCGGCCCAAGGTCAATGATCGTGCTATCCGACTGCGAACCGGGAGGCCAGATGATGCACGCCTGATTTCCCGCGGCGCCGACGATCTTGTGAAAGCAGCCGACCGACTGGCAAATATCTTCGATCTGCGCTTTAGCCGACCCACCCACCGCATGATTGGTGAGCTTGCTCGTTACCCCGTTATTGACGAACGCCATGGGCGGCGAGGCGGCATGACAGATCGCCTCGATCATGCTTGCCACGCTCATTGCGCCCTTGTAGCTGGAGGCGGCAATGGGGGCCATCTGCAAGTCCGTCAGGGCATTGCAGACCAGATCCACACCCACATCAGGCATCGCGTTGTAATCGACGTTCCCGGAGGTGATCGCGCCGCCGAAGATCAGGTTCATGCCGGCGTCGTCGTCACCGGCCAGAATGTTGATCTGGTTACTGGCGCCCGACCCGGTATTGTAGTTGTTCGCCACCGTTCCAAGCGTGGATAGTTTCGCCATGTCAGCGTTTTTCATGCCGCTGATGCGAATGGACGCATCGCTGAACCAGCCACCCGTCCCGCCGATGAAACTATGCACTGTCGCGTTACAGCGAAGCCCCGTCAGAGTGACCGTATCGCCACCGCCGCCGAACTGATCGCCATTGAGCTTCAGTTGCACGTCGATCTTACGCTTGATTAGGCTCATATCGCTGTCACGTCGTCGGGCGTCAGGTAGACCAGCTGAAAGCGCGAGCCCAGCGCGGTGTAATCGGGGTCCGACGATCCCTGCAGATCGTTGAAGCTCAGGTCACCGATGAACCCTAGGTAGGCGTAGCGCACTAACAGGTCAGCGTTTCGGCAGATCACGCCTGTGAAAATGACAACGTTGTTCGCCGTCAGATCCATGAACAAGCCGGTCGACTTCTGGTAGATCGCTATGACGCACGCCTGCGCGCCGAGCGTGGCATTGAACTGCTGCGCCGCAATGGGCTGGAGCGGGACAATGTTCATTGCGGCGTCTCTGGCGGGAACGACACGGTGACCGTATCGCCTGGATGCACTGTCCCTAGGTTCTCCGGACTGGCTGCGCTTGGACTCGCGCTATTGATCGCGCCACTGCTCGAATACGTGGGGTCGCCAGCTTGGCGAATCTCCTGAAAGCCTGCGTCGACGGTCACCATGCTCACGCCGTTGGTCGATGTGCGCTTGTAGTCGGCTCGTACGAGCGAGCAGTTCTGGTAGAGAATGTCCGGGGTCGCAATGTCGTACAGGTTCGTGGACTGGCGCATCACTTCGAGCTGCTGCAGGAAATCACCGACTGACATGTTCTGACCGGAACAGACGAGCTGGATGCGAAAGTCCTTCGGCACCATCACCTTGTTGTAGGACTCGAACGAGCCGGCTTCCATAGGGTAGTCGCACACACGCGCATCGCTACGGAAGTCGATTTCCTTGAAGCTGTCTGGTTGAATGGCGGGGTCAGACGATCCCGCGCTGTAAATCGCCCACTGCGTCGCGCCACCGATGCCAAGCAGGTTGAAGACTTCCTGCGCACCGGTAGATAGTACGGCAAGTGCAGATGCGCTCATTACTCAGTCCCCGTGTCGACTTGAGCAAACAAGGGAACGGCCTTCATTTGGCTTCGCATGGCAAGGGCAATGCCGCGCGCGTCAGTGGCCTGGGGTGCGTTGACGTTGATCGTGCCGACGCTGACCTCAGTCGAGCTGGAATTGCCGCCACGCACACCCGCTACGCGCGAAGCGCTTGGCAATACGTTCGCAAGGTAGTTGGAGGTTTCCGCGGGAAGATTAGCCAACCCGTTTTTCTGCACATTGCCCGGACCCCAATTATAGGCGGCGACAGCTTTGGACATATCACCGCCAAACTGTGATTTAAGCTGCGACAGATACTTAGCAGCGGCGGCGGCGGAATAATCAAGGTCGTTGACCTGATTGCCCTGCAAACCCATCTGGCTCGCCGTGCCATCCATAAACTGAAACGGTCCTTTCGCGCCGGCGCCAGACAGCAGATGTTTTCCGCCGCCCGATTCCTGCATAAACATGCGCTGCATGATGCCGGAAGGCAACCCGAATCGCGACTCCATAGTCGAGAATAGTTCGGCGTTGCTGCCAAAGATATGCGATCGCATCGGATCGGCAGAATCGCCGCTAGATGCTGCCGGAGATGCTGCCGGAGATGCTGTATCAATCGTTGGATGCAAGGCGCCGTTGCCGCCATTACGAACGCGATAGAGCGCATCAAGTTGTTTTACACGCGCCGCGCTTACCGGCGTGCGCTGGCTATCAATGGCATCTTGCGCCGTTTTGCTGCCGAACAGTGCAGCCGTGTATGCCGCGGTCTTTTCCAGCCAGTCACCGACAGCAGTGCCTTGCGAGGCGTTGTAGATAACCGTGCCAGCCAAGGCGCCGGCAGCTGCGGAGAGTGCCAAAAATCCGCCCGTTGTCGTCGCCAGCAAGGGAATGATTTTCGTCAACAAGCCAATGGCGCCAGTAAGCGGCGACAGCAGCTGCAACGCAAGCACGCCACCCAGCACGATCAGCACGTCCTTCCAGCCGCCGAACGCTTGAACCACATCGTTGATCTTGTCGAATAGCTTGCCGATCTGAGTGATCAGCTTGTCCCAGTCGATCTTTTCGACCCAATTCGCAAACTGCGTCCCGATCCGCTCAATGACCGGCTCCATCTTCATCCAGACGCGATCCTTCACGCCTTCCATCTTTTCGCCGAAGTCGACCCACTGCTTCTGCATGCGCTCGGCAGCGGCCGTGCTTTGCTCAGTGACACCGGTCAGCGTCTTGGCGTGCTCAAGGTTCGCACCGAGGTTCTTGTCCATCAGCACATTGAACATGCTGCCGACGCCAAGCTGGCCCGCGTCGTACTGAGCCAAGGGCCTCGGCAAGGACTGCAGGCGCTTGGAAATGGCGCCCATGACGGCGCTGTAATCCTGATTCTTTATCATCTCGGGCGTGATGTTCACGCCCATCTTCCGCGCCATGTCAGTAAAGCCAGAATGGCCGTTCGCCATCGCCTCGCCGATACCGGACTGCACCGCCGACAGCGAACTGAAAGCATCCTCCGCCTTACCACCCATCTCTTCGGCCACAATACCCCACGCCTTCAAATCCTTGGCGTTCATGTTTAAGTTCGTGGACAAACGCCCTAGCGATGCCTGGGATTCCATCGTGCCAACAACGAAGTCTTTCAGCCCGACGCCCGCGGCGAAGATCGCAACCACTTCAAGCAAGCCGACCTTAAGTGAGGTCAAGCCTTCGGTGACTCGCTTATGTCCGGCCTCCATCTCCTTTGATGTCTTAGTCGACTCTTCACGCAAGGTCTTCTGCGAGTCGACAACTTCCTTCTGCCCCTTGCGATAATCGCCCACATCGAGCCCGAGCTTGATAGCAAGTGAGTCAATAATGGTCGTCATTCGGGCGCCTTGTTCAACACGTTCTGGTTGTGGTTATCGACCGCAATCACTTCCAGCAACCACCAGAGATCCGTGGTTCCGTAGTGCGTGTCCAAGTCTTTCAGTGTGGCTTTGCCTGACGAAACGACTGCCGCAATGGTCCGCGGCAGGTTCGTGTATTCGACCAATCCGCTTACTGCGCCGTCGAACCCGAGGCCGAAGTCGATGGCATGACGGCTTTCAAAAAATCCGCGTGCAGTTTCAGCAACTCCATGCGCAATTTGACGCGGGTCGAGATTTCTTCGATGTCGTCCTCAATCAGGGCTCGCGTCATGCCGTTTTTCGGGTCCGGAATGAACTCGACCTGGGCGAACATCTCGGCCATTAGCACCTGCGCCTCGTTGAAAGGCAGCTTGCCGATTAGCTCAAGGCCGAAACGAGCTAGGCCCGCCATGCCGGAACCCTGCAAGCTGTCCGGAATGTCGATGCCGTTCTTCGCCATAGCAAAGAACGCACGCGCGGCCCATAGCTCACCCTGCGTCGCGTACATCTCGTTGAGCTTGTAGACGCGACCCTTATCACGGTTGTCGTCAGCGACGGTGTAAATCAGCGTGCGTCGACTCATGCCAATGGCACCATCTGGATATCGCCAATCTCCAGCTCGTACTTCATCGCCTGCAGCACTTTCTTAGCGTCGGAGAAAGGGGTGATGGACTTGAGATAAACCTGTGACAGCACGTAGCTTCGGCCCACTGAAGGCATCACGATCGTTCCGGAGGCGACAAACTTCTCCTGCGCCGTCTTTTCAAACGTCGACCATGTGTCCATCAAAATGATCGACGGCGAATCCGGCATTATCGTCAACGACATTTTGTAGATGTCAAACACAAAGCCCGCATGAAACTGGCCGTCGACACCTTTGACGGTTTCGGCCGAATTGAGCGATGCGGAACTGAACGAGTCGTCAGTAGCCCAGCCCTGCAAGGTCTGCGGAACTGGAAACACACCCGTGACCGCGAGCGCGAGACGGGCATTGGCGGAAGTAATCGTAGCCATGGTTATGCCACCTCAAGCGCGGTCAGGGAAATGGTCTGGATGGACTGGCCATCGGTATAGAACAGCGTCATCGGCGGACTGCCGCGAACGATGCGGGTGGCCGGTGCGGCGTCCTGAATCTGCAGGTAGTAGCCCAGCGCGGAAAGCGAGGCGGAGATGTCAAAACCAACGGCGTTGGTCAGGCTCTGAATCTGCGATGCCGAAAGCGTGACGCCCGGAACGATGGCGCCGAAGTTCACCGCGGCATTGATTGGGTCAGCGCACGCCGCACGACTCTGCGAGTAGCCGTCTTGGTTGTACGGGATCGTTCCGGCCGTCGACAGAAGGTTGAAAAGCGCGAGCTGCAAATTGCCGCGCAACCACTTCTGGTCGGCGTAGGAATCCATCCACGCATACGGGCCGGACACCGATCCGTTCTGGAAACGCTGATAGGTCTGGCTGGCTAGGCCGAACGCGCCGTAGCAGTTGTAGCCGTTGGAAAGAAGGTTCGTGTACGACGTGAGATCGCTGACGCTCGGGATCAGTCCGGACTGCTGGCGATAGGCGAGCGTGCTGCGCCCATTGCGCTGCGTGTAATCGGTAGAGGCCGCCCAGCTGGCGACAAACGCCGTATGGGTGTAGTCACCGACGACCATGCACGAACCCGAGTCGTCATCCGCCGCCACGGCATAGCCCCAAGTACTGACGTTGCCCTGCTCGCCGGTAACATTCGGGTCGGAATCGTAGCCGACGTAGCAGTATTCATCCTGCTGCGTAGCTGCCCATCCCGAAAAGGCGATCTTGTCTGCGGTGTCGGGTTCAAACACGCTGGTGAAGCAGAAGAAGTTCTGCGTCACGCCAGCCAGTGCGGACATGTAAGCGGCAGGCGTGGCGATGTTGGCACCCTGGGAGAGAATGGCGCCGGTCGCCGCTGTCAGCGATAGAGCGGAGGACAACGAGCCCGCTGCATAGCCGATCGTTTCTGCCGAACCCGTTGCGGTGGACGTGAACACGAACGCGCCGCGCTGGCTGTCGTAAGCCACGCCGAAAGGCGGTGTCGTAAACGCTGCGGCAATCAGTGTTGCGGCATTGCTGAAGCTGGTTGCGGCCGACAGGTTGATGGACGACGAGGTCAGCGGGGTGCCGTTGACGGTGATTGTCAGCGTGCCGGTCAGCGCCTGCAGCTGCGTGAGCGTCAGCGCCAACTTGGCCGAGCGCAGATAAGCGCCAACAGCAGCTGACGGGTACTGCGCGAAAAGCAGCGACGAAGGCGTCTTGGTGGCGTTGGTCGGGCCGGCGAAATACACGACAGCAGCGTCGTATTCCGGCGAGGTCAGACCGAAGAACGCACCAACTGCGGCGGCATTGGGAAAGGACTGCGCACTGCCGACAGGAACGGCGATGTTGTTCGTGAGAATCAAGCCGTTGAGATTGTTGAGCGTACCGGCAGGAGCCAGCACGCCCGGAAGCACTTGGACAAGCTGTGAGACGGGGATCGAGGACATGGCGTAGCTCCGAGAGGAAACGACAAAAGCCGCCTCAAAGGCGGCTGACGGATCGGGTTGAAGGCGGGGTTAGTTCGGTGGGTAAGCGACGTCTACGCTGACGACTTCCACATCAAGCGATGCGGCAAAGTCCTGTCCGACGTTGGTTATCGGGTTGTATTGCAGGAAGGCTGTCACCTTCCATCGCTGTTCGTACTGGTCTTCACCGTCGATCAGCGGCATCTGCATCGGATCGTCGGCGTACAGCGGCTGAATATTGGCCGGAAACATCTCGGTCGCGTACTCATCGCGGAACAACGTCTGCGTCTGCATCGCCCATGCGCCGGAGTCAGGACCGTAGAAATCCAGCTGCATGCCGTATTTCGTGGCCGTCAGGATGTTCTTGACGCCTGGGTTGGACGTTCCGGCGACGTACTGCGGCACGTTGGTCGAAAGGCGCGTTTGCGACACGTTGTTCATCATCACAAAACCGCCCAGCGGCATCGGCACTTTATTGTCCTGCGCCTGCACGACCGTGATGCCCGGAAGGAAAGCGGCAAAGAACGTCACCAGCGCGGTAAAAACGTCCTGATCGGTGAGGTTGATACTCATACGAGCGGCGACTGCAGGGTCACAATGACATGGCACCAGTCGGACCACGTTTCGATTACGGACGATACCAGCCAGTTAGCCACAGGGCCGCCCGGATGCATCGGGAACTGCAGCACATCGCCGCCCTGTTGCGTCGCGCGCACGATGCCCTGCACGTCGCCGTACATGTAGACCGAGCGCATGACGCCCTGAATGTTCTGCGAGTCCGCGTGCTTGAGGTCGCCGGCTGACATCGCTTGCACTTGGGCTTGCACGGTGACAGTCGTCGTAACGGGCGTGCGCTTGCCGGCACCGTCAATCGTCCAGCCGTCGTTTTGAATCCACGGCACCGTGAGGTTCGCGTTGATCACCTGCGTGATCGGATTCGCGATGGCGCGCAGATTCCAGCTCATGACGCAGTGAACTCCCCATCGGTAGCGGTAACGGCATTGCGGACGGAAGAAATCAGCAAGCCCGTAGCGTTCAGGGGTTTGTCGTCACTGCCTGGGTCAACGCCTGCGGCAATCGCTGCCGCGGCTTCGCCAACCGTTGAACCGGTGATCGTGCGGCCTTCTTTCTTCCACTTGCGTAACAGCACGGTGATCGGGCTCAGTGCCGGGGATTGAATGCCCGCAATCTCTTCCTGAATGTCGCCGACCATCATCAGGCCGACAGCTTCCAGAACATCCACTGCGGTCAATGAGCCGTCGCCCACCTTCGCCGCGCCCTGACCCAGCAGCTTGACCCAGCCTTCCTTATCGTCGGCAATCGTCGGCTCCATGAATGGCCGGGGCGGAATACCGCTGGCCGGTGCGCCGTAGTTCTGGATGGCGGCGACATAGGCCACTGACGTGCCATCTTCGTACTGCAGGCCCGAGGGAAAGCCGGCCTGCGCGATCTTATTGTCGAACTCTTTCGGGATGCGCTCCAAGCGGGCATTGATCTTGGAGAAATCCAATCCGCTCATCAGAAAACGCCTGCGACTTTACGAAAACCGGCTCGCTCCGGCAGTCCGCCAAAGTAGAAGCCAACGTTCTGTACCGTCGCCAGCAAAGCGCGCAACTGCAAACCGTATGGCGTGGTAGCCAGCCACCAGCCGTAAGCCGTCTTGACGGGCGGCGGCGTCAACGACACCGATACCGAGCCTTCTGTCGACCCTTGCACCAACACAGTCGGCGTGCCGGCATTGATCAGCACATAGGACGCGGTGAGATGCGCCGCCATCAGATCAATGGCCAGTTGCAGCTGAGCCGGATTCTTGCACCAGCCCGGTCCGCCGTCTGGATTGATATAGGCGGTCGCCATCGTCCAGTAAGCTTGAAGCATGGCTTCCGGAAATGCCGTCGTGTCCGCGAATTGCGGAAACTGCGCCCGGAAGTTGGCGTCGCTGTAGACCGGGGGCGTCATTACGCGCGCTCACCTGTGGAAACCTTCGGACCGTTCTCGTCCAGGTAATCGGCATCGGTCAGCGGTGCCGACTTGTCGCGCTGCTGCATGTCGGTCGCCACCTTGTCGGGGTCCGCTTTCTTGTCGCGAATGATGATGTGGCCGGCTTTCTTGTGCAGCAGAAAATCTTGGTTGTTGTGCAGGACAGCAAGCTGCTTGTCGTCCACTTCGGTGGCCACGCCAAGCGGCGTGATCAGTCGCTTGTTCGCGATGCCTGCGCCGCCTTTGATCAGCACCTTTTCGGTCGGTATGGAAACGCCGCCCGCGCCCTGTTCGTAATTCGTGTAGAGCTGGTCATTGGAAAGCGTGCAAAAAACGTGTGCCATGGGAATAGCCCTTGAGAGAGAAACAGGCGGCTATAGGAACGCCGCCACCTATAGATCAGACGCCTGAGTAGCGAACCACGCCGTACGGGCGTTTCAGGAACGCGCCAGAGGTCGCAGAAACCGCATCCTCGACGTATCCTTTGGCCTGCTGCTCAACACCCAGCACCATGTACTTGGCTGGGACAACCTGCAGCCACACGCGCGAATCGTCGGTGGCGCCGTCGTCCACTTTTTCGGCGTACAGGTAGAACACGTTTGCACCACCATTTGCGCCATTCAACTGCGGGGCGGAAACGATGCGCATCTTCGGGTAGGTTTCGCGAATCCACTGGCGAACCGAGATACCGAAGTCCGACACCACGGACAGGTACTGGTACACCGCAGTGGCGACGGCCAGGGTGATTTCCACATCTTCCGGATTGATCGTGTCCTGCGACTGTGTCTGCAACTGCGCGGCGGCAGTGCGGATGTCGGCCACGATCTGCAGGAACGTCTTGTTCGCCCACAGCGTCGACGTGCCGGTGCCGGTAGCGGGTACAGTCACATAGGCGGGCAGGTTCGGATCGTTGAGGAACCCGTAGGTCAGGTTATTGCCGCCGTTGTAGCCGTTGAACCCGATCAGATTTCGCTGGATTTCCAAAGCCAGTGCAGCCGATGCGCGTTTCTCGGCATCGGTGCTGACGCGGATGCGAGCGGCGCGCGCCTCTTCCAGCCGTCCAACCTTGAAGCCCTTCTCAAAACGGACCACGGTGCGGCGGATGAAATTGGTGTTCCAGCTCGACAGCGGGACGTTGGTGTAATCGCCGTAGGGAACCGCGGTGCCGATCGGCTCCAGGATGCCCTGCACGATTTCCTCGTCTTCCCAGGAGCCTGAGGTGGTGATGCCGATCAGCTCATCGATCTTGCGAGCTGCGGTGATGGTCTTGATGAAACCGGGGAGCCAGTTCTGAAGGAACTGCACCGGAGTCGTCATGCTGGCTGAGGTGATCAGGCCCTGCTGGTCATCCATGGCGTACTGAGCCATGGCGCCAAGGGTCTGGCGATTTTTGAAGCCGACGCCGATGTCGGCAAGCAGCGCGTAATCGGCCGCATCTTCCGCCGTCATCACGACCGGTCGCACATCACGCGGGCCAAAATGGCTGTGTTCGATACTCTTTTGCATAGTCATAGCCCTTAGTCAGTGATGCGGACGGCGGTGAGGCCGGCAGCGGCGGTCGGGTAGCGCCAGACGACGCAGTTGGGGATCAGTGCGTT
>CAJCJD010000108.1 GCA_903970555.1 Vulcanimicrobiota bacterium | reverse complement strand
CACCAGCTGGAATGCGTATACGCGCCAATTCGGAAGCTTGAGCTGGTATGGCTTCATGCCCTGGGCGGTGTATGAGTTTTTCCAGGAAGGCGGTAGCAGTTGTTACATCGTCCGCGCCAACCAGGCAAGTTCCGGCCAGGGAAGGGCCGCCACCGCCACGGTGAGCGGTACGACGATCAGCGCGGCCAGCATGGGAGCCTGGGGCAACCGTTTGCAGGTGTGCATCACTAACAGTTCTGGCAGAACATCGGGCGGCAGCTCAGATCAGACACCCACCTTCAATCTGCTGGTGGTGGTATCGGCTTCGGTGATTACCCCGAGCCATGCAACGGCCGACCAGACTACGCAAATGCTGGCCGCCTATGTGAAAGAGAACAACCTCGTATCCACTACGATCAACACCAACAGCTATTACGTGCTGGAGGCTTTCAGCGGTTTTACCGCGGTTGATGCCTCGTTCCAGTCGCGCATCAACACGCAGTCGATGTTCATCCGTGTGGCGGCGATCGACAACACGCGTCTACCCAGTACGCCAACATCCATCGCCCTCAGCAACGGCCAGAACCCAACTTGGGATTTCAGCGGCGCGCTTGAGGCGTTGGCAACAGTGCAGGGCGTGAGCCTGTTGGCGATGCCCGATACCGTGGGCGCTACCGACAGCAACGGCGCTACCAACGGGCTCTCGCAGAGCGAGTTGGTGAACCAGGGCTTGAACCTGTGCGAGCAGCTAGGAAGCTTGTTCTACGTGATCGATCCGCCATGCGGCCAGAACGTATCGGGTGTGTTGTCTTTCAAGAACGGCACGCCACCAGCGGGCACCTCGCAGGGCGGTAAGGCGATCAACTCCAACTATGGCGCGCTGTATTACCCGTGGGTGTGGATAGTTAATCCTCTCTCCCATATAAATGTGCCAATCCCACCCTCCGGCCCGGTGCTGGGACGCTACGCCTACACCGATTCGAATATCGGCGTGTGGAAATCGCCCGCTGGCGTCAATGACGGCGCTTTACCCACCGTCGCCTCGCTGGCTACGCAAGTGACCGATGCGGACCAAGATACGCTCAATCCGAACGGCATCAATGCGCTGCGCAATCTCCACAATTACGGCAACGTGATCTACGGCGCGCGCACTGTGTCACAAGATACGCAATGGACGTATGTCAGCGTGCGTCGATTGTTTATCTTCGTGGAGCAAAGCCTGAAGAACAGTTTGCAATGGGTAGTCTTCGAGCCTAACGACCAAACCTTGTGGGCAGCGGTCTCGCGCGACATCGGCGTATTCCTCACCACGTTGTGGAACCAGGGAGCATTTATGGGCACCACAGCGCAGCAGGCGTTTTTCGTCATATGCGATGGGTCGAACAATCCGCCGGAAACACGTGGGCTGGGCCAACTTTTCATCGACATCGGTCTGGCTCCGGTTTACCCGGCCGAGTTCGTCGTCATCCGCATCACCCAAAAGACTGCAGGTGCGGATTCGGGTAGCTGAAATCGCAACCCGAAGCGGACGTTGCCGTTATTTTTGAAGTAGCGAGGAGCGCGATGGTCGAGATGGGGAAAAGTCTTGGTATCGAGGAGTTGCATACTTACTGGGCCTGCCAATGCGCGCCAGGATCTGCTACACCGCTCCCTCAGGACGTCGTAAAGACGTTGCTGGCTGGCTTGCGACTTAACGTGCTAGAGACACTGCGTTATTTGCACCAGCTGCGGCCGAGTTATGCGCAATTCGAAGCCTGGGTGTGGGACCGCAATGGCGGTGAATTGAAAGAAGCCTCGCTCAATCGCTTGCGGCGAGCGCTAGCAGGCGAGAACGTCGGCGCTGAAGTCGGCAATCTCGAGGGCATCGAAGGTCTAAGTGCGGACGACCTTGCACACTGGCACGAGCATGGCTACGTCATCCTGCGTAACGCGATCAGCACGGACGCGGCGGAAATCGCAGAGATGGCCATCTACGATTTTTTAGGGATGGACCGCGACGACCCGAAGTCCTGGTATCGCCAATCGCTGGATCATTCCATCTGGGTGCCGCTACTTCGGCATCCGGCGCTGGTAGCCAATCGTCGCGCGCCACGTATTCACAAAGCCCATACCCAACTCTGGGGGCGCGAAGATCTTTGGGTAACCATCGATCAAGGCGGATTTAATCCGCCGGAGCGCGACAACTGGCAGTTTCCCGGGCCGCATTTGCACTGGGACGCTACGCTCGCGGAGCCGCACTGCTTTGAATCGCAGGGCATCCTGTATCTTGCCGACGTTGCTGAGGACCAGGGGGCATTCAGCTGCGTACCCGGCTTTCATCGCACGCTGAAGCAGTGGCTGGAAAGCGTTCCCAACGGCGTGAATGCGAGCGATCACGCAAGGCGCACCTTGACGATGAAACCGATTGCCGCAAAGCGCGGTGACATGATCATCTGGCATCACTTGCTACCGCATGGCAGCAGTCCGAACCGTGCACAACGACCACGCGTCGTGCAATACATGTCGCTGCGGCCCACGCGCTTTGCCTATACCGAAGAATGGAAGTCTTGATTGTGATGGCTTGGCTAGCGACGGCATGCAGGCGAAAACTCGCGATGGCGTCTCTAAAAGGTAGTTATGGACTTCGAAGCTAGGCGCGCAGCTACGATGTCTGCAGCGTGCAGTTGCTTTGCCAGAAGTTGCTCAACACATTGGCCATCTACAACTAACCGTACGTGAAGTCCGGTTTGCTCTGTCCGACCTCGATAATGTAGCCGTCAGGATCGCGGATATAGCAGCGCGTCTCGCCGTACTTTTCCTTCGGCTCCGTGATGAACTCCGCTCCTCGACTTTTCCATAATTTGTAGCAAGCTTGAATGTCCGCAACGCGGATATTCATAAAGCTGCTGATGTGATTCGGATCAGCGAGGACGCTGAGCGTTACCGATGGCTTATCCGGGGTCGGCCCACCCCCGACGTTGACAAGCAGCCACGTATTCGCGATCTGAATGTAACCAGGTGCGCCCTTACCGTCGCCGCGGCTTAGAATGCGACCGCCGAAGACCGTTTCGTAGAAGCGAGCCGATCGGTCGATGTCGGCCACTGTGAGAAAATGCGCGACGCTGATCCCCTCCGTTGGGGGCATTTCATAACTCTTCTGTTCGACTTGTACGCTGTTCATCGACTACTCCAACGCAGCGATTTCAAGAAAGCGACTATCCCCAGAACGTGCCAACCTTCCATTTGCTTAGCACGTCCGCGACGGACATCGTGTCTAGGCATCAACGCAGCAAGAGCGCGCCGTATAGATCAACGTGGGCAAGGATCACGTCACTCTTTTCATTCGGGCGCTGCCGGGCCATCGTTATTTGTCAAAACTCTCGCTGGGATAGAAACATACGTGTGAGCGGGAAGATATTGCACGATGGTATCTATTTCTTGGCATATTGTAATAAGCGGATCAAAGTTATGATTTGCAGGAATCCGATCAATGAACAATTGAGGAGGAGACATTCCTATGCGACCCGACATGATTCCAGGGGCCACTTTCCCGGACTATGAGCTGGCCGACCACACTGGCAAACATCGAAAGCTGTCTGAGCTACAAGGGCACAATCCGATGGTTTTGGTCCTGAGTCGCGGAAGTTTCTGCCCCAAAGATCGCCGTCAGGCCGAAGGCCTCGTTCAATTGCATCGTGAGCTTGAGGTGGGCTATTGCCGACTGGTTACGATCAGCACCGACAACATCAGTGAGACCAATGAATATCGCAGTGGAGTAGGCGCGCATTGGCCGTTCTTGTCGGACCCACGGCGTACTGTGCAGAGGGACCTCGATATCGCCGAGTACACCGACACCACTCACAATCCGATGATCCCTTACACGATTGTCCTAGAGCCAGGCCTTGTCATCTATAAGATCTACAACGGCTACTGGTTCTTCGGCCGTCCCACGGTAGATGAACTGCATCAGGACATGCGTGCAGTGACGAAGAAATGGCGGCCGGACTGGGATATCACCACGCCCGAACTCAAGGCGGCATGGCAGCAAGGTCGAAAGGAATTGTTCTACCCGTACGGAAAGACGTACGCGCAAACGATCAGCGAACAGGAGTAACAGCGCGATTGCGCGAATCGCCGACATAGGGGGGCAGCGTGTCGGCGAGCGCTTGTGTGTCTAATCAATGCAAATGCGAAGATAACTCGACGACTTTAGCCGTTGGCTTCGCTGTCGTTACGTTGTCTTAAATGTAGCAATGAAAGGCGTTGAGAAAAGGCTATCCATTTTAAGCCTTAAGGCGATTTTGAGGATGGTGCAAAAAGCCGTGCCACGTTATGTTCCAAAAGCACCGCTAATCTCTTCCTGAGCGATAACTTTCTAAGCCAAAGCCGTACTCCGGTCATGCGTCTGTCATAACGATTGGGGAGGATGAAAAGCCCAGGCTTTTCAATGCGTTTCAAACGTAAAAACTTAAAGGGGAATCCGCAACATGCTGAACCATGCCACTTGCCGCAAGGTACAGGTGGCAAGCCGTCGTTGGCTTGCTCTTTCCATTCAGATGGCTCTGTTGGGTGCGCCATGGGCGCTCCATGCGCAACAGACCGACAGCAGCGCCAACGCGCAGACGCCGGACAAGTCGAAAACGGGGGGCGCGTCGGTCGGCCAATCCGCATCGTCGAACGTCGTAAACCTCAACACCATCGTGGTCAACGCCCAGAAGCGCGAGCAGCAAGTGTTGGAGGTGCCCGCATCCATTACTGCGCTGTCCGGCGATTTCCTCCATCGGTACGGCATCACCACCTTGGACGACCTTGGTCGCTACGTGCCAGGCGTGCAGGTGCAGGTGCAGAGCCCAAATACGCCTAGCCTGTCGATCCGCGGCATCACTATCGACGATACCGCTGCCAATACGCCTTCGCGCGTATCGGTATTCCAGGATGGCGTGGACATCAGCAGCCAGAGCGGCTCGATCGTCGCGCTGTACGACATGGCGGATGTCGAAGTGATGCGTGGCCCGCAGGGTACGCTGTTCGGCCGCGCGGCAGAAAGTGGCGCGTTCGCTCTCAATTCCAATATCGCCAACGACACTACCTCGGGTGGTTTCACCGCGCAGGCGGGCAATTACGACAGCCACCTGCTTACCGGCTACTTCAATACACCGATCAGTTCCAACGTGGATGCACGCATCGCGGTGTACGACAACAAGCATGAAGGCTACATCCCGAATACGGAAGGCGGTCGCCTCGATGGTGCGGACACCAAGGCGGTGCGCGCCAGCTTGCATATCAAGTTCAACGGCAACAGCTATTACGACATCATTGCCAATTACGAACGTGATGCACCTCCAGGCACCGATTTCCGCAGCGCGTTGCCGAACGTGTATGGCTCGACCAACATCTATGGGGCGGCTTCGCTGTATGGCGGCAACGAGCTTGGGGTTCGCCGCAAGATCAGTGGCCTCACGGGCATCGGCAACTTCGTCATCAATGATGATTGGACGTTGTCCAGCACCACGGGCTTGCGCAGGTACGACTCGGACGAAAACTTCAATGCTTCCGGCATGCAGGCGCCGGTGCTGCAATTTGGCAATAGTCAGGGCGAGCATCAGATTAGCCAGGAGCTACGCCTAAACTACGATAGCGGCGGCCGCTTTAGCGGTTTCTTCGGCGCGAACTTCTTCTACAACAACGGTCATCAGACGGTTCCGTTCAATACCAACGAAAGCAGCCTGCTGGCGGCTATTACGCCACTGGTCAAGCAATTGGCCGAAGGCCTCGATGGCGGAAAGTACCTTGGCCTGGTTGACAGTGTGTTTGGAAATCCGCCGCTGCTTAACTCGAACTACCAGCCGAATCTGTCGGAAACAACGTTCCCGCTATTGGGTACGCCGCTTAATCCAAATGAGAGCGAAGGCTATGCCAACCGCGGCAGCTCCCGCTCGTTCGAGTTCTTTGCCGATGGCACTTTCCGCGTCACCGACAAGTTCGATATCACCGCTGGTCTGCGCGCCACGCACGAGCAAATCTGGGCCGGTTACCAGGTATTCAACGCTACGGGCTCGAGCGCGGCCGTCATTGGCCCGGGCTTTGCGAAGTTGGGCGAGCTTCTTGGTATCGGCCCTCTCGGCCTCGATGGCGTTACCGCGCCGAACGACATCTTTGCGCCTACCAATGGACTGTTGACCAATTCCACCTCCAGCAACTCCGTGGTGGGTCGCTTGATCGGCAGCTATCACATCAACGAAGACACCAACGCTTACCTCAGCGTGTCGCGTGGCCGCCGTCCGGAAGATCTCACCTTCAACGTGAATGCGGCGCCGGCCCTCGGTTACACAAAGACCATCCTGCCGGCGGAAACGCTCATGAATTATGAGGCCGGCATCAAGGGCTCGGCGGATCAGGGTAAGTTCGCCTATGACGTTTCTGCGTACTACTACAAGTACACCAACTTCCAGAGCCAGGTGTACCAGAACGCTCAGTACATCACGGTGAACTCGGGGCGGGCCACCGCGCCGGGCATTGAAACCTCGCTACAGGAAGCCTTCACACCGAACCTCGATGTTTTCCTCAACGCCACCTACGAGCATGCGCGTTACGGTAGCCCGGCGGCGGGTACCTCGGCGGAGGATGACTTCAATGGCGATCACTTGCGTCTTGCGCCAGACACGACGGCTGCGTTGGGTATGAACTGGAGCATCCCGTTGAACAACGATTATATCGGTTATGTGCGCCCAAGCTATACGTGGCGTTCCAAGACGTGGTTCGAAGACGGTGGCAATACGGAAACCTTTGCGCAGGGCGCCTACGGCTTGCTCAGCCTGCGGATAGGCGTGACGTTCGATCAGAATCATTGGGACATGGGATTGTTCGCGGATAACTTGACCAATAAAAAGTACCTGGTCGATGCCGGCAACACAGGTGCGGAGTTCGATCTTCCGACCTACATACCCGGTCCGCCGCGCACGTTCGGTGTGAGTGTTTCCGGTCACTTCTGAGTGGCTGTAGACGCGCGAACCGGTTCGTCAGCTGCGAGTTGGCGAATCGGTTATGCCTCTAAAAATCGGGAACTATATATAGATCTGGATCAGGCACAACGTAACGAAAGCGATTACGGGCCGCGTCACGCGAGGTTGAGCGTTGCCGAGCGCTCGCCCCCGAAGAAACGGGCGGCTGGTTGAACTTTCTTACGCCTTTGCGCTAATGCTGCGAACGAGAGACGTCCACTACCCGGTGAATCGCCGCGAGCACGACATCAGGGCGATCCTTCTGAATATAGTGTCCGCTCGCCACCTCGACGAATTCCCCCGATGTTGATTCGTCAACAACTTTGCGAAGTTCATCTTCTCGCCAAGCAAAAAACTTCAATATTTCAGGCGTGGGCGTCCCTTTGAAAGATTTTGACTTGAAGCCGTTCGCGACAATCACCGTGAGCGGAATGTCGCCGAGGGAACGCTCCGATTGCGCGATGCTCAGCCCGTCCGTCGAATAACCATCATTATTGATGGGGTAGAAGAGATTCTGACGCTCGGAAAACAGCGTCCCTTGAAATACTGCGCGCGTTTCCATGCTTCTTGTGGCGACAGCTAAGGCGTTTTCCTGCGGATCCGTCTGCACGCCGAAATCGTCCAGGCATTTCGACGGGTCGTTTCCATCAACGAGTAGCTGATGCTGCGCGGCCAGTTGCTCGCAATTTCCGAGCTTCTGTCCCATATGAAGATAATTTTCGTACTTCTGAACGAAATGGGGCGTCGCCACAAGATTCAATTGTTCCGTAGCGGTCGGGTCGATCATCACCAACCCCGCGACGCGATCCGCATGCTCATAAGCAAACAGCCGCACGTTTAAGCCACCGCGTGAATGTCCCACCAGAATCACGTGTTGCCCGAGTTGGGCCTTATCAATTAGCGCCAGCATGTCGTCGACAGCGGCTTGTGCCGTCGCGCTTCGCTGTACGTTATCGCTGTAGAAATAATTAGCGCGGTCGTAAGAACATGCTCGCGTGGTTTTTGCGATATCCGTTTGAATCAAGCGCCAGATAAGCGTGCCGTCGCCAAGTCCAGAGTCGAACAATACCGTCGGTTCGCCCGTTCCCACGCAATAAAGATTAAGTCGACGGCCCGGTGCCACCGTAACCAACTGCTGAGGATGCATGTAGGCGGAGGCGGGAAGCTGCTCCGTGGTCGCCGCGGCACTAAACGTCGATGCTGCCATGCCGAGTATTAGCAAGACTTTACGCGCGTAACGGCCTCTGACCATGCTGATCTCCATGTCGCTGATTAGTGATAAGCACTGTGATGCCAGCGGCGAAGAAAAGGTTTAGGCCGCAGTTCCGTGAGCGAGAAGGCCCCATGTAAGAGATGGTTTCGATGCCTCAGATAGTGGAGGCAGGCAAAACTGCGGCAGGTTGGGCTTGCTCAATTTGTTGGGTCGGCAATCTTGAAAGAAGTGCACTATTTCCTCGTCTTGAAGTTGTATGCGACACAAAGACGGAAGTAAGACACCGGAACACTTTTTTGCCGAAGTGGCAGTCTGAAAAAATAGTCTGCCCCTTTTCCTCAGGAACCGTTTTCGGTTTTTATAGCACCATAGGAATGAGCGCTTTTGTGCGGATTTTGTAGAGTCGATAAGACTCCCCAAAGTGCTCAGTTAGCCATACCTCCTCAAGTCGAAGTTTTCGCCAGAACGAGACAAGCACGATGGCGACAGCCAATAGGCCGCGCCAATCACCAACCATGACGGCGGTGCCCAGGAACTGGAGCAATAAGCCCGTATAGATGGGATGTCTGACAAGACGATAGGGGCCGACGGTTATCAGCTCATGCTCTTGCTTGAGTTGGACGGTGGCACTCCAGTTCCGGCCAAGCAGCATGCGAGAGAGGATGGCGAGCGCCGCACCTGATGCGGCCAATGCAAGGCCCAACGCGTACACGAGCGTAGTGTGGGGAACGAACTGCTCGTGTAGGAGAGTGTGGCCATGTGGACATGTATCCGCTGCGGTAGCGAGTGGTCCGTTAAAGAGGCCACTCCAAATATTGACGATTTCGGTGCCCACTTTATCTGTCCAGCATGCGGACGGAGAAATAAGCTAAAGAACATCGGCACTGAAAGCATCGTACTTATGCAAACCGATGATCCAGCCGGTGACTTGCCAAGCAGAAAAAATAGCCAACCGCTAAAGGCACAGATATTAGCTAAAGCTTTATTTGCAACGGCGATATGTACGGTATTGCACCTGAATTATTGGTCCTTTATCTCGGCGACTGTATACGGAGGGGGAACAATTGCGCTTAGCAGAATGCTTTTTCTCTCCTTGAGGGTGACCATGCCTAAGGCAGGCACAAATGTATGACCATTCCAACGCCATATCGCAAGCACCCAGTCCAAGCTGTCATGTGCGCCGTGTTGTCCGTTAGCAATTCGTCCAAGCAACAATTCGCCATGCCATAGGATAGGAAAATAAGCTCCGCTCCCTCCAAAGCCTGTATAGAAGTAACCTTGATATGTCTGGCGTCCATCAAAATTCGGAAGTATGCCAAGCATGGCCACATGTTCTGCTTCTTGCTGTAGCAATTTGAATTTAGCCTGATCGTCTGCCTTCAGGGCCTCTGCCAACGCAGCGACATCGTAGCTTTTATCGTAGTAAGCCACGATTTTGTCAGCCTTCTTTTTAAGCTCTTCGCAGTTCGGTAGCGCACATTGAAATGTGGATGGAAGCAGCTGAACGTCGTAACGTATCTCCAAGCGCTCAGGCATTCCCCAGCGTTCCTTGAGATAGGGCTGCACATCAAGATCACCGGTAGAGGTCGCGTTTTCATTGAATTGCAGCGCGTAAGCCCTCCCTTGATATTCGGCTAAACCACCTGTTGCACCACCCTCCGCACAGTAATCTTCAAGAATGATGGGAGTGTGTACTGCTCGAGTGGTGCGACCACTCCAGCTAAATAGTGACCAATCTATGCAGTGTGACGTTCCCGCCTCAATGGAAATGCCTCCCACATGCATCGCATCGAGGAATGCAAGTGTCTTAGCACCATCATCGGAATCTGCCGATGTTTTCAGGTCTCCGAGGTCGAACGGAAGTGATTCGGCTTCATCAAGACCCCGTTCTTCAGCCAGATGGAATACAGATCCATTCCCGCCAAGTGCCGCCCATGGGCCATTTGCATCAGGTGAAAATGATCGAGCAACTGCAATATGACTATAGATACCTTGCAGCAAAGGGGAGGGTATTTTTGGTTCACGGAACAGGTGCTCGAGAAATTGAATTCGTTCCTTATACACATCTACGGGATCACGGACGAATGCTACTGACTCATTGCGTTCCGCAAGCCAGTTTCGCTGATCACGCAGAAGCACATTCGCAAGTGTTCCAGCCCGTATGTGTGCCTGCTGAAACGATTGCGTCAGTTGATTATCAAGCTGAGATAGCTGACTATCGCCACAAATTGTTCGCTCGACGACATCTTTAGCTTGATTGCAATCAAAACCTGCTGCGGAAACCAATGGGCTGGTGATTGACCACGCCATCAGTAACAAGCTCTTCATCCAAAGCTGACGCATAAGTTGCACCCTTTACATTCCTTGCGATGGCAGATTCCATTTGACTTAACGGCGCACCGTAAAGCCAATTGCTAATGCTGTTCGAGACTCGTAACGGCTTTCACCGTTGGAATGTAACCTTCGGCTAATTCTTGGTTACCCCTCATGATATGAACCTGAGTGCTGTTCAGAGGGTTCACAGCAAAATCCTGAATCTGTGTGAAATCCTTGCACGACAGAGTAGTCATGTACCTTGTGCGGCCACCCTCAGTGACTGACGGAGTGGGTCGACCTACGGTGCAAGTTCTCTTTCCACCAACGAAGAGCATGACGGTCATCAATTCATCTGGCTTCCATTGGGCTGCATTTCCAACCAACTTGGTTAGAACAACGGGGATAGGGTGATGGGCAGGAAGCGTTACCAACACACCTTGCGCGTCACTGTTGAACCAGATCACTTCTGAAGAAAAGATATGTCCACCCATTTCCTTTTGGTGTCCGATGCCGGGCTCTAGGACGATCGACGCCCCATTTGCAAAAACCCATTGATCGCCACCTTGATCGCGTGCAACTGTCATCTCGACCAAATCAGCAGGATCGTATTGCACGGGTTGATGAAGGCTTTCACTGCGCAAAATACTCGGTTCACCATACGTTCTGATCATACGGTTTTCTAGGTCAGTAGCCGATATGGTGTTAACACCTTCGTCAGGATATGGCGTGTCATAGGTGAGCATGACGCTTACTAAGCGACGGTCACTGTGCAGCTGAATGATGGCATCCATTTGCTGTCCTTCGAATATAGCGTCTCCCCGACACACCCGAACAGCTTGATGCTCGAAGGCAGACAGTGATTTTTCTAACTGCTTATCACCGCCACACTCAAAGTTATGGATGATCTTGCGAGCTGCTGCCTCATCTAAAACTTCTCCAACTTGTAACCCTTCGAAATTCAGATTTGTAAGGTTTTCTGCTTGACCAACGCTGGTATATTCGTTTGATAAATCTTCTAATTGGTCGATGCGGGCTTCATACGAAATTGTGATGCACTCTTCATCGCCACAAACAAAGCGCACGTGATGTAGCCAAGCACGTTGATTCGAAAGTAACTTCGTTTTGGTTGCTGAATCTGAAGCCGCATAAACTTTTTGATATGTCTCCGCGAGCCTCGAATCGAGATCTGACAGAGACTTACTATTGCAAATGATTTTTTCTATGTTGTCTGAGACATTTTTGCAGTCGAAACTAGCTGCATGGGCAGTACTTCCAAGAAGGGCGAACACGCAAAGGGATGCACAACGCTTGATATCCATTCATTGCCCCATTTTCGCTTTTAGTTATTCGGTAACAGCGCAGTTAAATTTACGCACGACGGAAGGTCGCCAATCTGTAGAAATTCTGACAAAACGATATTTCATCACGCTGCTGCGCAGTCCTGCTTTCCCCAGCCCTAACGCTCGATACTAATAAAAGCATTGGATGGCGAATGTCTTCGATGCAATCGATGTCACTTGCATGCCCGCGTTGGTGCAGTGAACTTTGGAGTTCGACGGTTGCCGCTTCAGCAATATTGGCCTGTAAGGCTTAAGCGAGTTCCTGCTGTAAAGCTCGATATATAGTAGCTGGCCCAACATTGAACCGTTCTGCCAACTGAGGGACAGAGAAGTTTTCCTCTTCCCGTAGCGTTTTGATCCGCTGGCATTGTTCCGCACGTTAGTGCACGCTTTCGGCCGAAAGCCACACCCTTTTGCTTGGCCTTGGCAATCCCATCGGCCTGACGTTCCGACCGGATGTCATTCTCAAACTCTGCGAAAGCGCCAAGGCGAACTACTTCGTTAGAGGTCTAGGCCTGCTGACACGAAATTTGAAGGGGGAAGGTTTGTCCGTGGCCCGAGCATTCAGCAAACGGCAACCGAGCGGCAACCCAAAGTCTCGGTCGCAAAATGAAAAGGGCCTGCATCGCTGCAAGCCCTTGAATTCAATGGTGGCCGGGGACGGAATCGAACCGCCGACACGGGGATTTTCAATCCCCTGCTCTACCAACTGAGCTACCCGGCCAGGGTGGACAGCCGCTTGGGCTATCGGTGTTGCGTGGAGCCGCACATTAAAACGGATGGTGGGCGTTGCGTCAAGACTGGGCGTCGGGTGCGACGTAGCCTTCCGGGATTTTTGCTTCGCCGCCGAAGAGGAATTTTTCCATTTCCTGGCTTAGGAATTGGCGGGATTTGGGGTCCAGCGGGTTGAGGCGGTATTCGTTGATCAGCATGGTCTGGTGGGCGAGCCATTGCTGCCATGCGGGTTTGGAGATTTCGGCGTAGACGCGCTGGCCGAGCGGGCCGGGCCAGGGGGCGAAGTCCAGGCCTTCGGCGTCGATGCCAAGCTTGGCGCAATGGATGGTGCGGCTCATCAATGTTCCTCGGTGGGTTCCGGCAGCGCTAGCAGCAGGGTTCGTACGGGCGCGGGCAGGCCGAGCGATGGTAGTTCGGCGATGGCGCACCAGCGCAGGTCGGCATTATCGGCGATTGCGTGCGCGGGTGTCGCGCCGTCGAACAGTAGCGGCTGAATGTGTAGGCGATAGTGGCTGAAGACGTGTACGAATGGCGTAAGCGATTGCGCATCGTCGATTTGGGCGCGTTGTTGCGCTTCACGCCATGCGCCGTCGGCGTCTTCAGCTTCGGGCAGGCTCCATAGGCCTGACCATACGCCTTGCGCGCCGCGCCGTTGCAGCAGCACGCGTTGATCGGCGTCGCGCAGGATCAGCATGACCGTGCTGCGCGTGGGGAGGGTTTTGCCTGGTTTGGGCGTGGGCAGTTGCGTGGTGAGGTTGTCGCGGTTGGCAACGCAATCGCTGCGCATCGGGCATGCGCCGCACAGCGGCCGCGTGCGCACGCACACGGTGGCGCCCAGATCCATGATTGCCTGCGTGTAGTCGGCAGTGCGCTCGGCAGGTGTATGCGCATCGGCGTGTTGCCACAGTTGTTTTTCGACTTCGCGCTCGCCCGGATGGCCGACGATGCCGTGGTAGCGCGTCAGTACGCGTTTTACGTTACCGTCGAGGATCGGAAAACGCAGTCCGTAGGCTTGGGCGAGTATCGCGCCCGCCGTAGAGCGGCCGATGCCGGGGAGGGCGGTTAGGGCATCGAAGTCGCGCGGCATTTCGCCGTTGTGGTGTTCCACACACAACTGCGCCGCGCGATGCAGGAAACGCGCGCGCCGGTAATAGCCGAGTCCCGACCACAGCGCGAACACGGTGTCTTCGTCGGCTGCAGCGAGATCGCGCAGCGTGGGCAAGCTCGTCACGAAGCGGTGGAAGTACGGAATGACGGTGGCGACTTGCGTCTGCTGCAGCATGATCTCCGACAGCCACACACGGTAGGCATCGCGAGGGTGTTGCCAAGGCAGATCGTGACGGCCGTGGCGATCAAACCAGGCGAGCAGGGCGGTAGCGAAGGGCGTCACGGTAGTTGTGGTGCAGCGGATTTGGCGGTGGGCGACACACTTGCTGCGCTGGCAGGTACGGCATTGCCGGTTTGCACGCTCAAGCCTTCGATATGAATTTTGCCGATATCCAGCGTGGCCATGTTGACCTGCCCATTGCCGGGCGGGGAGGACAGTTTGGGGCCAAGTGGATTGGCCATCTGATTCCACCATTGCGCTAAGGCCAGCGGCGGCAATTCCAGATCGATGTGGTTTTCTTTGCCGAGCAGCTTCAGATGCAACAGCAGCGGGTTGTTTTCCCCGGCGGGAGTAAGCGTAACGGCGGCGTCGTAGTTGCCTTCATTCGCTTCGTAGAACTTGCCTTGCAAGTGCACGGATGCGTTGGCAGCACCCGTCCAGCGCGCGTTGCCGGTCAGGTGCAATGCAGTGGCGCTGCTGTCGGATGCTTGCAGGATGATGTTGTCGAGATTCAATACACCGGCGGCGATGCTTGGCACGCTCGATATCTGCAATTGCAGCGGCGTGCCATCGGTTTCCTTCGCCGAAAGGTTGACCCAGAAAGACTGCGCGGGAGCGAGGCGTCCGGTATCCAGCGAGACGTCCGTTAGCCATTCGCTGTTGTTTTCCACCACGCTGCCATTGCGGATGCGCACACCGGTGGCGATGCGCGGAATCTGTTCGGGCACGGTGGTCGATTGCGGCGGCAAATTGAATAGCCATGCTTGCAGCGCATCCAGATCGACGCGCGGTGAATCGATCTGCATCCGCGAGATCACCATCGGGCCGCCGAATAGCGTGTGCCATGGCAATACCAGGCGACCATTGGCGGCTACAAGGATGGGCATGTTGGCAGCAGCAGCGCTGTTGTCACGCGCAGTGAGCGTAATGCCGACCAGTTGCAACGCTGGCCGTGGAAACAGGGTGGGGCTGGCGG
>CAJCJD010000107.1 GCA_903970555.1 Vulcanimicrobiota bacterium | reverse complement strand
TAGCGCAGTTCGATATAGCACCTCATCAAATAGTTCAGTTCTGTGTGTTGCCGAGGCAATGCACGGATTGCGCGGCGAAGGTAGTTCTGCGGCCCCTCGCTGCGCCCGCGAGCAACCCCCACATGGGCAAGCTTGCGCTCCAGTGCGCGCATGGCCGCCAGGGCAGGATCACCCTCCGGTCGACGCCACAGCGCCCACGACAATCCCACGACGCCAAACACTGCGATGCCGATAGCCAGCAGCTTTTCAAGCATGCCGGTATCGGTATCGCGAATGCCAAACGGGGTCAGCAATCCGCGCTGGCGCAATGTGTCAAAACCGATAACGCCCTTGTTCCACCATCGGTTGACGATGTCCCAATGATTACGCATCGATTCCAGCAGCCCGGATTCGTACCATGGCAGCTGGCCGCCCGCTGCACTGGCCGCGCCGAGATTGATTCGCTGCGGCCGCACCGCGGCGGTGGGGTCGATGCGTACCCAGCCCCGTCGGTCCAGCCATAACTCGCTCCATGCATGTGCATCGGAATTGCGCACCAGCAGGTATTGGCCCATGTTGTTCCAGAATCCGCCCTGGTAACCGGTGACGACACGCGCTGGAATGCCAGCAGCACGCATCAGTACCGTGAAAGATGAAGCGTAGTGTTCGCAAAAACCTTCGCGCGTGTTGAACAGGAAATCATCGACAGCATCGTGACCGAGCGGCGCTGGCAGCAAGGTATAGCTGAAGCCGTCATCGTGAAACCGGTGCAAGACGGCCTGGATGATGCCGGCATCATCGTGACCGAAGCGTTGCCGCAGTTCGGCGGCCAGTGCGTGAGTGCGAGGATCGAAACCCTCCGGAAGTTCCAGTGCGCGCTGGCGCGTGGCGGGGTCGAGTTCTGTCTGAAGTCGGTAGTGCGTTGCCGATCGGACTGTGTAATCGCGCGCATCATCGACCGGCTTGTCGGCAAATACCTCACCGTCCGAGCGCATCTCAGATTGCGCGGGCGCTTGCAACGGCAGATCGAGCGTGGGCAATACGCGCTGGTGTGTGGGCTCCAGGCTGATTCGATAGGTGATGGAGCCGTTTGCTTCGACATGCATGGGTGTCTGACTGGAGACATGGATCCGCTGCCAGTCTCTTCCGTTGTAATCCCACATCACATAGGCGCGGAAATAGCGTTGATCGTTGGGCGGTGGCGATCCATCGAAGCTCACACGCATGGCGGGGCTGTCGTCGGTGAGCAACTCGGTGAAGTCGCTCGGCGACATTTGATCGCTAAGGCCGGTTCGGGCTTCCTGCGTGTTGGACGTCCCCCAAAGCGGCGAGCTCAGTCGCGGCAGCAATACGAATGCGACGAATGCCAGCGGCAACGATGCGGCAAGCAACCCGAGCGCAGGCAGCAACTGGCGCGGCAGCTTGACAGGTACGTGCGTGGGCTCAAGCGAGCGCCAGGTTGTCAGCGCCGGCAGCAACCCCAGCGCCACCACGACGGTTGCTATCAGGCCTTGTCCAAATAAGAGCGCGGCCATCAGCAGGAAGCAGGCGAAAGCAGCGGCGACACGCGCGTCGCGTGGCGACTCGCTCTCGGTCAGCTTCAGCACCAACAGCCCGGCCGCCAGCGCGGAGCCGGGTTCTCGGCCGAACAGGTTGCCGTAATCGAGCATGACGGCCGCGACCAGGATGATCAGCATCGGCACTTTCAGCCACGCAGGTACGCGTCCCGGGCGTTCTTTGCGTTGCCACCAGCGCAACGCAAGCGCGGCGATAAGCGCCGCACTCAGCCACCACGGTAAATGGTTGGCGTGGACGGCCAGGACAAATGCAGTAGTCACGACCAACAGATCGAACGTGCGATTGCTCACGTGCTCGGGCACACGATGACGGTGCATCATTTGCCCGATACTCATCATGGCAATAAGGCCAAGGCGCTCATGCAGCGCGCGTAGTGAGCGGTGCCGCTGCCGAGATCGATCACCTCATTGGGCAGCCATAGGCTGCACTGGCGTCCCTGGGCCTGCGCTTCACCGAGCCATCGAGCAAGGCGGGCAATGCGTGCTTCATTGTCGAGGCCACGCAGATGCCGCCAGTCCAGTTGCCATTCCTGACGGGCTTCGGGTTGTTCGTAATCTTTCACGAGCAGCGTGTCATGACGCGCGCTTGCTTTCCATGCCACGTGGCGCAGCGAATCGCCGCTACGGTAATCGCGCAGGGATGCCAGATCCTCGCCGCGATGCAGGCGCTGACGACGGTTGTCTTCGGCTAGCAAGGTGGGGGACGGGCCGGCAAGTTCCGGTCGCGGCCATACCAACACAGCGTGGTTGGGCCGCACCCAGCTCCACGCGCGGAACAGGCCCCATGGCCAGGTAGTCCAGATGCGAAAGCGCGGCACGGTCAGCCAGCCGCGATGCTCGGTTGGGATGCTTACGGTTACTTCCGTTCGACCATCGACGTCGAACGCGTGAGTGCCGCCCACGAGATCGAGTCGAATGGCTTGGCGCAGGCGCGATGCTTGAAAATCGAATACCACATCGATCGGCTGCCCAGCCGTTGCATGACCAGCACGCAAGTTGCGTACATGCAATCCATTCAACGTGCGAAACGCCACAAGCATGCTGATCGATGTGGCGGCGCCGAGCACGCATGTGAGCAGCAACGCAGCATTGTTCGAATAGTTGAGGCTGCCGACCATCATCACCAGCAGCAATACCGTGAAGGCTGCTCCGAAGCCGGTGGGAACAATGTAGATGCGTTGCCGATGCAGCTCGATCGGCAACTCTTCGAGTCGGCGATGTCGTGTCAACGCCGGCAATCGACGTTCGGCCCACTGTTGCAGGCGTTGCAGCTGCGCTTGCATCAGTCGACGGCGACTTCGCTCAACAAGGTGCGCGCCAAGGTCTCGCCATTCGCGCCGCGTGCCGCAACCAAGCGATGTGCGGCCAACGATACGAACAAAGCCTGGATGTCTTCCGGCAAAACGTGCCCGCGATCACTAAGCATGGCCCATGCGCGCGCCGCTGCGAGCAATGAGAGGCCGGCGCGTGGGGACAATCCCACTCGGATATCGGGATGCCGACGGCTGGCGGAGAGCAGGGCCTGCAGATAGTCGAGCAGTGCTGGGCTCGCAGTGATGGTCTGTATTTGGCGATAGAGTGCCGTGAGGCTGGCGGCATCGAGTTGGGGCGTGAGCCGTGTCAGCAGGTCGCGTCGATCGCTGCCGATGAGCAGCTCGCGTTCGGCGCTGGCGTCGGGATAGTCGAGTGAAACGCGCAGCATGAAACGGTCGAGTTGCGAGTCCGGCAGGGGGAAAGTGCCCGCAAGATCTAACGGATTCTGCGTCGCGACCACGAAGAAGGGTTCTGGCAGCGCATGCGTCTGGCCATCAACTGTCACCTGGCGCTCGGCCATTGCTTCCAGCAACGCGCTTTGCGTTTTGGGCGTTGCGCGGTTGATTTCGTCGGCCAGCAGCAGTCCCGCGAACACCGGGCCTGGATGAAAACGAAACTGCCCCGTCTCGCGCTCGTACATGCTGACCCCGATAATGTCGGAGGGCAGCAAGTCGCTGGTGAACTGCACGCGCTGGAAGTCGAGCGCGAAGCTCGCCGCAAGTGCATGCGCCAGGGTGGTCTTGCCGACGCCGGGTACGTCTTCCAGCAGCAAATGGCCGCCGGCGATCAGGCAGGTGAAGGCCAGTTTGACCTGACGTGCCTTGCCGAGAAGTACCCGATTGACCTGCGCAATGGCAGCGTGGAGACGTTGCTGCAGGTTTTCATCACGAAGCGGAGTGATGGCTGACATGAGTTTGTGGAAGGCAAGGACTGATATGGGGAATGACCCCAGTGTAGTCGCCGGCATCGCACGCTGGCGAGCGGCGTTCGTCATGGTCTTCCTGTGCCTGCTAGGGATGAAGCTGGTGCTTGCCGCAACGCTGCAGCCGTTCGGTGACGAGGCATTTTATTGGCAGGAAAGCAGACACCTCGCCTGGGGATATAGCGACCTGCCACCGCTTACCGCATGGTTGATCCGCCTGGGCGAAAGCATCGCCGGCCACGGGTTGCTGGGGATGCGCTGGCCATTTTTGCTGCTAGGCAGTCTCTTGCCCTGGGTGCTGGTCGCCTTCGGTCGACGCGCCTTCGATGCGCGCACAGGGTGGCAGGCCGGCTTGCTGTGTCTATGCCTGCCACTGGCTGGCAGCCTTGGTGTGATGGCAATACCGGATGTCCCGCTTACTGTGGCCGGCGCGGTTGCGATGCTCGCCTTGCTGGGCGCGATGGATGAAAACCGCCGGCGCGATTGGTTGTTGTTGGGTATAGCGCTAGCGCTGTGCTGGATGAGTCATTACCGCGCCGCGATGTTCGTGATCGCGGGCGTGTTGCTGTTGCTGCTCACGCCACGCGGCCGTGCGCAGTGGGCGCGCGGCGGCTTCTGGTTGGCGATGCTAATTGCCGTCATCGGGCTGGTGCCGTTGGTTGTTTCCAACTGGCAGCAGCATGGTGCGGGTGTGGCCTTCCAGTTGATCGAACGCAATCCATGGCGTTTTCATGCCGATACGCTCGTTCAACCGTTGGAACAGGCGATCACCTGCACGCCTTTGCTCTACGTATGTTTGCTGTGGGCGGCATGGCGTTGCTGGTGTCGGCGACGTGATGGCGGTCCTTGGGACGTGGTTGCACTGTTGTCGCTGACCTTTGTCGTTGTCTATTTCGCGGCTGGCTTGTTCGCGGACGATCAACGTTTCCGCGTGCATTGGCCACTGCCTGGCTATTTGCCGTTGCTGGCGGCGCTTCCTGCTCTTTTGCGCGAGCCAAACGTGGTGCGTGGCTGGCAGATGACTGCCAAGGCTGGCGCGGGATTGGCGTTACTCGCGCAAGTGGCAGGTTTGTTTTATCTCGGTCTTGCCGCCTATCCCGCGGGCGCGCGGTGGTTGGGGGCGGCACGGGCTATTCCAACTAGCTTTATCGGATGGCGTGAAAGCGCCGACATGGCGAGGGCGCAGTTGGCCGACAAGCCGGCAATTCTCGTGGCAGACAACTTCATGATGGCTGCCGAACTCGATTTTCAGTTCAATGGGCAACACGCGATTTATACGCTCGATAGCCCTTTGAATGTGAAGTATGGCCGTGCACCGCAAGTCGCTTTGTGGGGCATGGATGAAACAGCATTGCGCCACGATCACCCGGCTGATTCTGTACTGCTTGTTGTCGATGAACATGCGTTGCGCGAACGTGAGCGTGCGGCGTGGCTGGGTTCGTTGTGTGCGCGCGTGGAAAACCTGCAGCCCGCGGGAAGAGTTAGCCTTTTCGATGGACGCAAGAGTGTTGCGTTCTATCGAGGGCAGGTTGCCGATTCGGTGTTGACGGACAGCAAGCCTGCAGGTGATTGCATTGCTTGGCGCAACGCGATCGCCGCCGAAGAGTGATTACGGAACGCTGAGGCCAGCGTCACGCAGCAGCTGCGCCAAGGCAATCAACGGCAAACCGATCAAGGCAGTGGGGTCGCTGCTGTCGATGCGTTCGAACAGGCTGATGCCCAGACCTTCGCATTTGAAACTGCCGGCGCAGTCCAAGGGTTGTTCTTGCTCGATATAGCGCGTTATCTCGGCCGCTTCGAGTGGTCTGAAGTGCACGCGTGTGAGATCGAGATGCGTGTAGCGCCGATTGCTTCGCGTATCCAGCAGGCATAACGCCGTGTGGAAATAGATCGTGCGGCCAGAGCAGGCCGAAAGCTGCGCGTGCGCTCGCTCGATGGAGCCGGGCTTATCCAGCAGCACGCCATCGAGTTCGGCGACCTGATCCGAACCAATCACCAACGCATCGGGTAGTTCCGCGCCCGCGTCGGTTGCTTTGGCCGTCGCCAACCGCATTGCCCGGATGGCGGGCGCTTCGCCGGCTATCTCGTTTTCCACCGTTCCCGGGGCCCGTGCTTCGAATGTCAGGCCAAGTCGTTGCAACAGCTCGGCCCGGTAGCGGGAGGTGGAGCCCAGGACCAAGCGTCGTGCCGTCATGACGCCGAGTCCTGCCGAATATGCTCCCGCATCGCGCTATCCAGCTCGCTCTGAGCCTGGCCCAGCGCCTGTAACAGAGGTTGTAGCCGCTCGCGGGTCTGGTCCATCGACCGGATGGCGGCATCCAGCTCACCCTGGCTGGCCGTGGGGGCGTGATCGCGGATCCAGATGCGTTGCTGCAGCAGGGCGCGCAGGCCGGCGTCGACGGCATGGGAGGCCTCCTGTTCGCTGGCGGCCGGCAGATCGGGATTGAGTGACATCACCGCGTGTGCCTGCTGTAGGCGAGCCCGGCAGGATTTCAGATCGGCCTCCAGTCGATCAGCCAGTTCCAGCAGCTGGCGCAGGCTGCCGGCTCGCTGGGTTAGGCGGCGCAGCACAAAGGCGCCGACCAGAGCCGCAATCAGTAAAATGAACAGAATGGCCAGGCCGAGCGTAAGGTAGGTATCCACTTAGGTTTACGGCTCAGGCGGGGGTAGGGCGCAGTCTGCCGTATGTGCCCGATTCAGGCAAAGCAGCATGGCTGGCGCCGTGATGCCGTTAGCAGCCCGGTTGCGCAGCGCGGGTGCGGTTGACTTCAACTGGCTGAAAACTTACTATTTCCCGGTTATGTCCGCCACACTGCCAGAGTCCGTGGACGCTTGGCGCATGGTTTCGGCGCGGCGTTCGTTCCAAGGGTCACTGCCCATCGCCGCAATGCGTCGCCTTTGCGAAGTATTGGCGGATGATGCAGGCGTGGCGCAGTACGAGCTCGATTTCGGTCGGGACGAGTACGGCACGGCATACGTGGATGTACGTGTTCAAGCGCCTTTGTGGCTGGTTTGCCAGCGCACGCTCGAGCCGTTCATCATGCCGGTCACGGTGGACAGCCGGTTGGGTATGATCCGTTCCGAGCGCGAGGAATCCGCGCTGCCGCCGGGGTGCGAGCCGCTGCTGGTCGCCGAGGACGATAAACTGAGCCCGATCGATGTGATCGAGGACGAATTGTTGTTGGCGCTCCCGCTGGTCCCGGTCAACCCGGACGGCGAGCTGCCCGAAGAAGTAACTCGCCCGCCGGAGGAGGAAACTCCCACCGAGAGGCGTCCCGATAACCCGTTCGCGGTGTTGCGCGAACTCAAGAAAAACTGATTCAGCTGGAGAACCATCATGGCTGTTGCCAAGAGCCGCAAAACCCCGTCCACCCGCGGCATGCGTCGTTCGCACGATAAGCTGAGCACCGTGCAGTTGGGCACCGACCCGACCAGCGGCGAAGTGCATCGTCGTCATCACGTGACGGCCGACGGTTACTACCGCGGCAAGAAAGTGATCCAGACCAGCGCCGCGGTGGTCGAAGAAGATTGAGCCAACCCCATGGGCCTTTAAGGTTCTGGGATTCGGTTTTGCATGGCGGCGCGGTGACGCGCCGCTTTGCGTTCGGGCATCCGGCAACGTAACGTTGCGGTTCTGGTGTCCGGTCACCCGCTAGGCGGATGGCGCAAAGCACCCTCCGCTTGCTGATGGATATTCAATGGCACAGATCTACTCCCGCATCATGGCTACCGGCAGTGCGCTGCCGGAGCGCGTCCTGACCAACGCCGATCTCGAAAAATTCGTCGACACCAGTGACGAATGGATCCATAGCCGCACCGGCATTCGTCAACGCCATGTCGCGGCTGAAGGGGAGACCACGGGCGACTTCGCTACGTTGGCCGCGCAGCGCGCGCTCGATGCGGCCGGCGTGAAGCCCTCCGAACTGGATCTGATCATTCTGGGCACCACCACGCCCGATATCATTTTTCCGTCCACCGCCTGCCTCGTGCAGCATCGTTTGGGTGCGAACGGCTGCGCAGCCTTCGACGTCAATGCAGCGTGCTCGGGCTTCGTCTACGCGTTGGGTATCGCGGATAAGTTCATTCGCAGCGGCCAGTCCAAAAAGGTACTGGTGATCGGCGCCGAAACGCTTACCCGCATGGTCGACTGGACCGAGCGTGAGACCTGCGTGCTGTTTGGCGATGGTGCCGGTGCCGTAGTGTTGGAGGCGTCCGACGAACCGGGCATCTACGCCACCTGCCTGCATGCCGATGGCGGCCACAAAGAGCTGCTCTACAACCCGGTCGGCGTCTCCGTCGGTTTCAAGGACGAACCCAATCACGGCGTGCGCATTCGCATGTCGGGCCGCGAAGTGTTCAAGGTGGCGGTCAAGACGCTCGATTCGCTGGTCGAGGAAACGCTTGCAGCAGCCGGCATGGAAGCATCGCAGCTGGATTGGCTGATTCCGCATCAGGCCAATCTGCGCATCATCGAAGCCACGGCCAAGCGTCTGAATATGCCGATGGATCAGGTGATCGTCACCGTCGATAAGCACGCCAACACCTCGTCCGGTTCGGTGCCGCTGGCACTGGATAGCGCGGTGCGCTCGGGCAAGGTCAAGCGCGGTCAGAACTTGCTGCTCGAAGCCTTCGGCGGCGGCTTTACCTGGGCTTCCGCGCTACTGCGTTATTGATCTCATCCCGTTGCCACATGAATACGCCTGAACAAGTCGTGCAGCGGCAACTGGATGCCTACAATGCGCACGACCTCGATGCATGGCTGGATACGTACGCCGTGGATGCCAAGCAGTTCGAACACCCCGCGACGCTGCTGGCATCAGGGCACGCCGAGATCCGCGCGCGGGCAGCGCCGCGTTTCGCCGAGCCCAATCTGCATGCCCAGTTGCTCAAGCGTGTTGTGCTGGGCGAGATGGTGATCGATCACGAGAGCGTTATCCGCAGCTTTCCAGAAGGCCCCGGACGCATGGACCTGATATGCATCTATCAGGTGCATGCAGGCAAGATCGCGACTGCATCGTTTGTATTTGGCGTCAAAACGCTTGACGCCGCATAGACGGCCCCTTCGCTACACGGCGGTATTTTGTTGAAAATGTGCGAATACGGCTGCGTATGCACGCAGATACTGGCACCATTGCGCCTTTCATCTTGAGCGAAATCCTCTCCCTATGAGTTCCGCTTCGCTAGCTTTCGTTTTTCCCGGCCAGGGTTCGCAGTCGGTTGGCATGCTTGCCGATCTGGCCGCTGCGCATGGCGATGTAAAGGCCACGTTCGATGAAGCATCGCAAGGTGCCGGCATCGATCTGTGGGCGTTGAGTCAGCAGGGACCGGAAGATCAGCTCAATCGCACCGAAAACACGCAGCCTGCCTTGTTGGCAGCGAGTGTGGCCGTGTGGCGCGTATGGCAGAAGCTTGGCGGCGCACAGCCGGCACAACTGTCCGGGCATAGCTTGGGCGAATACAGCGCGCTGGTTTGCGCTGGTGCGTTGTCGCTGCACGATGCGGCGGCGCTGGTAGCTGAGCGCGGCCGTCTGATGCAGGCTGCCGTGCCGGCGGGCGTGGGCGCGATGGCGGCGATCCTCGGTGGCGACGATGAGCAGATCGCAGCGGTGTGTGCGGAAGTTGCGCAAGGCCAGATCGTGGCGCCGGCCAACTTCAATTCACCCGGACAGTTGGTGATTGCTGGCCACGCCGAGGCCGTCGATAGGGCGTTGGCGAGACTCGCCGAACTGGGCGTCAAGAAGGCCGTGAAACTGGCCGTTTCCGTACCCTCGCATAGTGCGCTGATGCGTGAGGCCGCCGACAAGCTTGGCGAGCGCATGACATCGATCGCATGGCAGCAGCCCTCCATTCCTGTCGTGCAGAACGCCGAAGCACGCAGCTACACGTCGCTCGACGATATTCGAGGCGCTTTGCAGCGCCAGTTGTATCTTCCAGTGCGCTGGACGGAGTGCGTGCAGGCGCTGATTGCTGGTGGCGCAACGCGCATCGCCGAATGCGGCCCGGGCAAGGTGTTGGCGGGTCTTATCAAGCGCATCGACAAGAGCGTCGAAGCGCGCGCGATCGGCACGCCGGCCGAACTCGATGCTGCACGCAGCGAATGGGTCTGAAATCCATTTGGAAAGTCTGAATCTTGCCTCGTTGAAGGAAACCGAAGAATGAGCACACTGCAAGGTGAAGTCGTATTGGTCACCGGCGCCAGCCGCGGCATCGGCGCCGCGATTGCCGACGAACTCGCCGCGATGGGCGCTACCGTGATCGGTACTGCGACGAGTGAAGCAGGCGCTGCAGCGATAGGCGAACGACTTGCTGCGAAGGGCGGCCACGGACGTGTCCTCAATGTCACGGATGGCAGCGCGGTCGATGCGTTGATCGATGACATCACCAAACAATTCGGTGCAGTGTCGATCCTGGTCAATAACGCGGGCATCACGCGCGATCAATTGCTGATGCGCATGCGCGATGAAGACTGGCAGGCCATCCTCGATACCAATCTCACCTCGGTCTATCGCACATCCAAGGCCGTGATGCGCGGCATGATGAAGGCACGCAAGGGCCGCATCATTTCGATCGCCTCGGTGATTGGTCTTACCGGCAATCCCGGGCAATCCAATTACGCTGCTGCCAAGGCTGGCATCATCGCGTTTTCCAAATCGCTGGCGCGCGAAATCGGTTCGCGCGGCATCACGGTCAATGTGGTGGCGCCGGGCTTCATCGATACCGACATGACTCGCGGCCTGCCGGAAGAATCCAAGCAAGCCCTGCTGGGTCAGATCGCCCTGGGTCGCCTGGGCGATGCCAGCGATATCGCCAAGGCGGTGGGCTTCCTCGCCTCGCCGGCGGCCGGCTATATCACCGGCGAGACTTTGCATGTGAACGGCGGCATGTACATGCCTTGAAAAGGGTGTTGGCGGCACAAGCTTGGTCGAAAGATTGAGCGTAGGTCCTTCGCACCGTTTGAATTTTTGCGGCCTGGCCAGGGCCCGCAGAGATGAAAAAGTCGTCACGGCGTCCGTTTTAGGAGACAATCGGCGCTTTCGCGCCGGCACGGACACTGTGGCGGCTTGTATCACTTGGCATATAATTGGCGGCTTCGCGGCTTAGCCACTACAATGCAGCAGACTTTGCCGGCCGAAAGCCAGGCAAGACGAACACACCCCTTGGGAGGTAAAGGCAACATGAGCACCATCGAAGAACGCGTCAAGAAAATCGTCGTCGAGCAGCTGGGCGTGAAGGAAGATGAGGTCACGGCGAACGCTTCGTTCGTGGACGATCTGGGCGCGGATTCGCTGGACACGGTTGAACTCGTGATGGCGCTCGAAGAGGAATTCGAAACCGAAATTCCCGACGAGGATGCCGAGAAGATCACCACCGTGCAGCAGGCCGTCGATTACATTCGGGCCCACACCAAGGAATGATTCGTTGTGGCGGGCGACGCGCAGTGCGTCCCATGTACCACTAGCGATACCGGAAGCTGCGCCATCAAGGCGCAGTTTTCGTTTCTGCAATTTGCAACGTCCGATCCCGTATGGTGTGCAGGTCGGCGCGCATCGCAATTTGTGGACGGTGATGCCTAGCGGCGGATCCATCCCGAAACAGCAAGGAACTTAGATCCATGAGCAAACGACGTGTGGTAGTGACCGGCATTGGCATCATCTCGCCGGTCGGCAACGATATCGCCACTGCCTGGGACAATATCCTCAAAGGCGTCAGCGGTATTGGTTCGGTGACGCATTTTGACGCCACCACGTATGCCACCCGCATCGCGGGTCAGGTGCGCGACTTTGATCCGCTGCAGTGGATGCCGCCCAAAGACGTCAAAAAAATGGATCCATTCATCCATTACGGCATTGCTGCCGGCACGCAGGCCCTGCGCGATTCCGGTCTGGAAGTAACCGAAGCCAATGCGCCGCGCATCGGCGTGGCAGTGGGTGCCGGTATCGGTGGCCTCAACACCATCGAAGACACCGCCATCGAACTGCACGAAAAGGGGCCGCGTCGCGTTTCCCCGTTCTTCGTGCCCAGCTCGATCATCAACATGGTGTCGGGTCATCTGTCGATCATGTTCGGCCTGAAGGGCCCGAACATCGCGTGCGTCACCGCATGCACCACGGCTACCCACAACATCGGCCTGGCTGCGCGCATGATCCAGTACGGCGATGCGGATGTGATGATCGCCGGCGGCGCCGAATTCTCGACCACGGGCACGGCGATGGCGGGCTTCTGCTCGGCCAAGGCTATGTCCACCCGCAACGACGAGCCGCACAAGGCAAGTCGTCCGTGGGACAAGGACCGCGACGGTTTCGTGTTGTCCGACGGCGCCGGCGTTCTGGTGCTCGAGGAATACGAACAAGCCAAGGCTCGCGGCGCACGCATTTATGCCGAGCTAGTCGGTTTCGGTATGAGCGGCGATGCGTACCACATCACCGCACCCAGCGAAGGCGGCGAAGGTGCTGCGCGTTGCATGGATGCCACGCTGCGTGATGCCGGTATCAATCCGTCCGACGTGCAATACATCAATGCGCACGGCACGTCGACGCCGCTGGGTGATCTGGGCGAAGTGTTGGCCGCCAAGCGCGTGTTCGGCGATCACGCTTACAAGTTGGCGATGAGCTCGACCAAGTCGACCACCGGCCACTTGCTTGGTGCTGCTGGCGGCGTGGAAGCGATCTTCACCATTCTCGCCCTGCGCGATCAGGTGTTGCCGCCGACGATCAACCTCGATGAGCCGGGCGAAGGTTGCGATCTGGATTTCGTGCCGCACACCGCGCGCGATGCGAAGCTCGATATCGCCATCTCCAATTCATTCGGCTTCGGTGGAACCAACGGCACGCTCGCTTTCCGACGCATCTAGTGAGTTCCATCACTCGTACGCTCGCCGGCCGGCGCGATCTGCTCGCGCCGGCCGCTGCGTTTCCAGAGCGTTATCCTGCACTGCTCGAAAGCGTGACGCGCGCGAGCGCGCATGCGCGCTACGACATTCTTTTTGCGTTTCCCCAAGACACGCTGACACTGTCATCCGATGGCCACGTGCGCGATGCCGCAGGGCACGTACGTGCCGGTCGTTTTCTCGATGCGCTCGACACTGCTTGGCGGGCAGAGCGCTTGTCGCAAGCTGCGGATGATGGATTGCCGTTTCATGGCGGCTGGGTGCTGATGCTGGCGTATGAGCTTGCTGCGGAAATCGAGCCGACGCTTCGCTTGCGCCACTCGGAACATTTACCTGTTGCGCTGGCTGTACGCTGCCCGGCAGCGATCATTGTCGACCATCTGCATGATTGCACCATCCTGGTCGCGGAGGCAGGGCAGGATGCCTTGGTGGATGCGATGGAGACGGATCTCGATGCTGCGCCGATCATTCCGCCGCTTGCGGCACCTGCAATCGTCGACGAAGACGCGCCATCCTTGTTTCTCGAAGGCGTGGAACGCATCCACGAACACCTACATGCCGGCGACGTGTTTCAGGCAAATCTCTCGCGTGCGTGGCGTGCGCGTTTTGCCGAAGCACCGTCGGCGGCCAGTCTTTACGCGGCGCTACGTCGTGCGAATCCCGCGCCGTTCGCGGGCCTGCTGCAACACAAGGATTGGGCCGTCGTCAGTTCTTCGCCCGAGCGTCTGGTCGAAGTGCGAAGCGGCATGGCGCAGACCCGACCCATTGCCGGCACGCGTCCGCGCGAAGCAGGTGATGACGATCTGGCGCGTATTCGCGAGCTCAGCACGCATCCGAAAGAACGCGCTGAGCACGTGATGCTGATTGATCTGGAGCGTAACGACCTCGGCCGCGTCTGTCGGCCGGGCACGGTTGAAGTGAACGAATTGATGGTGGTGGAAAGCTACGCGCACGTGCATCACATCGTTTCAAATGTGCGAGGGCGTCTGCGCGATGGCGTGACACCGGGGCAAGTGATCGCCGCGACATTTCCTGGCGGCACGATCACCGGCTGCCCCAAGGTACGATGCATGGAAATCATCGCCGCGCTGGAGGACGCGCCGCGCGGCGCGTATACCGGTGCCTTGGGCTATCTCGATCGGAGCGGCGATCTCGATTTGAACATCCTGATTCGCACACTCACTTTGCACGGCAACGAAGTGAACCTTCGTGCCGGCGCCGGCATCGTCGCCGATTCCATCGCAGACAAAGAATTGGACGAAACCCGAGCCAAGGCACGCGGCATGTTGCGCGCGCTGGGAGTGCAAGGCTGATGATGCTGGTCAACGGCCAGCCGCGAGATAGCGTATCGGCGCTTGATCGTGGGCTGAGCTACGGCGATGGCTTGTTCGAGACGATCCGGTTTGTCGGCGACAAGGCGCCCTTATGGACGAGGCACATGCAGCGTCTTCTTACCGGTTGCGAGCGTTTGCGGATGCCTGCGCCCGATCCGCAGCAGTTATGGCAGGAAGCACTGCAGGTACGCGGCGATCTTGCGCATACAGTGGTGCGCATCACGCTAACGCGTGGCGTGGGAGAGCGGGGTTATGCGCCGCCAGTTGCGTGCATCGCTACGCGTATCGTTGCCGCATTCGCCATGCCGCCGATATCTGCGGTGGTCTACGCCGATGGCATTCGCATGCATCCATGCCAGACCACGCTTGCCGATCAGCCGCTACTGGCGGGCATCAAGCATTTAAATCGGCTGGAACAGGTGTTGGCGCGAGCGGAGTGGAATGATCCGTCTATCGGCGAAGGCCTGGTGTGTGACCAGCACGGCAACGCGATCTCGGCCACGGCGGCCAATCTTTTCGCCGTCATCGACGGCGTGCCGGTAACCCCAGCGTTGGATCGCTGCGGCGTTGCGGGCGTGGCACGTGCGGCCGTACTTGATGCACTCGATGACTGCCATGTGCGCAATCTGCCGCTGGCCGAATGCCTGCGTGCCTCGGAGCTCTTCCTCAGTTCCAGCATTCGCGGCATTCTGCCGGTTCAGGCCGTGGGCGATACCGTGTACGCTCCCGGCCCGGTGGCTCGCGCTATGCAGCGGTGCTGGCGCGACCTTGGATTCCCAACGGAGCAGGCATGAAACAAAGCGATGCAAATCTCGGACGCGTGTCGTGGCGCCTCATTCTGTTGATCCTATTATTGGCCTTTGTTGCTGCCGCCACCTGGTTCTGGCGTGATTTCACACGTTTCGGGGCCACGCCATTGCGTGTGAGTGCGACTGGCGAGAGTGTCGAGATCGGACGGGGAACCAGCTTCAAGGACATCGTGCACCAGCTGCGCGGCCTAGGCCTGAGCACCGCCACGCCGCTGTATTGGCGCCTCCTGGCCGAGCGTATGCACGTAGCCGGTCGATTGCATGCCGGCGAATACGCTATTGCGCCCGGCATCACGCCGCAGCAGTTGTTGATCAATATGGCGCAGGGCAAGGTGCTACAGCGCGATATCACCATCGTCGACGGTTGGAACTTCCATGATGTGCTGCAGACCTTGGCCAAGGCCGACAAGTTGCAGCATGAGACGGCAGGGCTCGATGACGCTGCCATCATGCAGAAGATCGGCGCACCCGGCGAAAAACCCGAAGGGCGCTTCCTGCCAGAAACCTATGCCTACGTGAAGGGCGACAGCGACCTGGACGTACTGCGTCGTGCACACGCTGCCATGACAAAGACGTTGACGGCCGCGTGGGCTCAGCGCGATCCAAACCTGCCATTGGCCACACCGTATGACGCGCTGATCCTCGCCTCGATTGTCGAGAAGGAGACCGGTCGTGGCGACGAGCGCCCGCAGGTCGCGGGCGTGTTTATTCGTCGATTGCAGAAGAACATGTTGCTGCAGACCGATCCCTCGGTGATCTACGGCATGGGCGCCAGCTATGCAGGCACCATCCACAAGAGCGATCTCACCACCGACACGCCCTATAACACCTATACGCGGCCAGGCCTGCCACCGACGCCCATCGCGATGCCCGGCAAGCCGGCCATTGAAGCGGCTCTGCATCCGGCATCGGGCACTGCGCTCTATTTCGTGGCGCGCGGCGACGGCACGCACGTGTTCTCCGATACGCTGGAACAACAGAACCATAATGTGGCCTGTTACCAATTGAAGCATTGCCAATGAATTCGCGCGGACGTTTCATCACGCTTGAGGGCGGCGAAGGCGCCGGCAAAAGCACCTTGCTCAAAGGGCTGCATGATCATTTGCTGCAGCGTGGTGTGACGCTGCTGCAAGTGCGCGAACCCGGCGGCACGGCGTTGGGCGAGGCGATCCGTTCGATCGTGCTCGATCCTTCTCATCCGGACATCAGCGCGGAAAGCGAGTTATTGCTGATGTTTGCAGCCCGCGCGCAACTGGTGCGAGAACGCATTCTGCCGGCGCTGACTGCGGGGCAATGGGTGCTGTGCGACCGCTATGTCGATGCCAGCTACGCCTATCAAGGTGCGGGACGTGGGCAACCGCAAGAACGCATCGCTGAATTGGAACGCTGGGCTTGTGCAGGGCTGAAAGCGGATCTGACACTACTGCTGGATCTCCCGGTGTCGACAGGACGCGCGCGTGCCGCGGGACGTGGTGCAGCGGATCGCATTGAGACCGAGGCGGATGCGTTCTTCGAACGCGTTCGACAGGCCTATCGCGAACGTGCCGAGGCTGAGCCCCAGCGTTTCCACGTCATCGATGCCAGCCAGTCACCCGACAACGTGTTGCAAGCGGCGATAGCCGCGGTTGACCATGTGTTCGAGGCGAACTCATGAATATTCCGCCCTGGCACGCCGAGCATTGGTCGCGTCTGCAAGCGCGTCGTCAGCGCGATGCGTTGCCGCATGCGCTGCTGCTGTGCGGGCCGCGTGGTTTGGGCAAGCGTGATTTTCTGCAGCGTTTCGTGCGCGGCCTCTTATGTCAAAACTCCGTTGATGGCGATGCTTGCGGCACTTGCCGCAGCTGCTTGCTGTTCAACGCAGGCACGCATCCGGACTACGTGGCCTTGAGCTACGGCTTGCGCAAGGACGGCGTACAGCGTTCGGAAATCGTGGTCGATCAGATTCGCGAATTGTCGGCGCGCCTGGCGACCTCCAGTCAGTTCGGCGGTTGGCAGATTGCCAGCATCGATCCGGCCGATGCCATGAATGCCGCGGCGGCGAATGCGCTGCTCAAAACGCTGGAGGAACCGTCGAGGCAGACCATGCTGATCCTGCTGGCTGACGCGCCATGGCGCATGCCGGCGACGATTCGCAGCCGCTGCCAACGCATCGACTTCCAACTGCCGACACAGGCCGAGTCGCTGGCCTGGCTGCAAGAAGAAGGCGTGCGCGATGCGCCTGCTGCGTTGGCTGCAGCCGGCGGCAATCCCGGTCTTGCGCGTATTTGGGCGGAGGAGGGCGCACTCGCCCAACGGCAAGAGGTTCGCAAGGATCTTGCTGCGCTGGCTTCCGGGCGAGGCGACGCGATGGAAATGGGGCGTCGTTGGTTGGACAACTTGCCTGCGCAACGCCTGTGGTTCGCCGCGCAGGCCGTGGCAGACGAAATGCGTGCTCGCGCCACGGCACAAGCGGGCCCGCTTTCCAGCGCCCTCGACACCGAGGGCCTGGGTGCTTGGTATGACGCGGCAAACCGCACGCGTGAAGCCTTGCGCGGACCGCTTCGTGGCGATCTGTTGCTGCTGGAGTTGCTGGGGCGCTGGCGCTAATGCAGCCGTTGTCCGTTTCCGCGCAGACCCGCCTGTTGGTCATCGCGCCGCATCCGGACGACGAGACAATCGGTTGCGGGCTGCTAATCCAACAGGTGCTGGCTGCTGGGGGCGCCGTGCGTTTAGTGCTGCTGACGGATGGCGATAACAATCCTTGGCCGCAACGCTATATAGAACGTCGCCTGCACATCGATACGGCCGCTCGCCGGCGTTGGGGCTTTCGTCGCCGAGGCGAAGTGACGCGAGCAATCGCCCATCTGGGCCTGTCGCCCTCTGCGCTGCATCCCTTAGGGTGGCTCGACATGGATGTCACACGTCATTTGCGCGACGAGGCGCCGCGAGCCATCGAAGCAGTGCGCGTGGTCCTGCGGGAATTTCAGCCAAATATCGTCAGCTGCCCGGCGCTCGGCGACAGCCATCCGGACCATGGCGCCGCGCACGTGCTGTGTAGCCTGGCGCTAACGGAAATCCATCCTTCACCCGCGCTGCTGGCCTATCCCGTTCACGGCGAGACGGATGAGGTGGCTTACCCCATCCAGATCCAGGCGGCGGCGGACCAGCAACAACGCAAGCTGGACGCATTGGCCGAACACGAGACGCAGATGGTGCTTGGCGGACAGCGCATGCAGCGCCTGGCGCTTAGTCCGGAACGGTATATGCGTGCCGACGCCGTCGCGGGCGATCTGCGCCTGCCTTGGCGGCCGCCGGTTGTTTTGCAGCGCTGGTTGCGACTGCTTGTCGCCACGCCTGCCGGCGTCCAAGACTGGCGTTGGCCGGAGGCGCCACTCGTTCGCGATCTGGATGGGGCGTATCGGGTGCAGTGGCCCGCGGGCCAAGCCATGTCCCGTCCTGCTTTTGTAAAACTTCATCTGGACTGGCCGTCGCCCTGGATCTTCGATCACTGGGGCTGGCACGCCTTGTGAGGTCTCGCTCGCGGTTCGCCATAACGGCTTTGCGTGGAACGATGCAGCTGGTTACGATGTGCCATTCCGATCCACCGCCAGCGTCGCACGACAGGAGTAGGCATGAACCCGGTCGCCGCCCGCCAGGGCATTATCTCGCTGAAGTTCAAGGACACGGCGTCGCTCTATAACGCTTATATGCCGTTTCTGAAGCATGGCGGTCTGTTTGCGCCCACCGCGCAGCGTTATTCGTTGGGTGACGAGGTCGTCCTGCTGATCAGCCTGATCGACGAAAGCGAGCGCCTTTCGGTCGCCGGCAAGGTGGTTTGGATCACGCCGATCGGTGCGCAGGGCAACCGTACGGCTGGCATCGGCGTGCAATTCAACGAATCGAGCGATGGCGAGGCAGCACGCAGCCGTATCGAGGCATTGCTCGCCGGCACGCTGGGTTCGGAGCGCGCCACGCAAACCATGTAACTCGATCGCCGCAATGTGCGATTAGGCTGTTCGCGCGCAAGCAGGGAAGGTATCCGCGAGGGATTGAACGGTTCTGGCAATGTAATTGCAAGAAATGTCCCATGTTGCGGTACACAAGGCTTGTCGGCGTACCCATGCGCGCTGATACAATATCGCGATCCCCGGGTTCGACCCGTGGATCGTCGAGCACCTGCATTCTGCATGTCAGCGTACAGGGCTGGACAGCCCGCTGAATCGAACTTCCGGACCGTTTCCCCCAACGGTCACTGATGCACCTCAAATGGTGCGGAGGTAAGTTAAACCGTGCTTGCCGAATATTGGCCCGTTCTCCTGTTCATCGCGGTTGCCGCTGGAATGGGCATCGTCCTCATCACGCTCGGCCTGCTGGTCGGTCCGCGTCGACCCGAATCGGACAAACTCTCACCCTACGAATGCGGCTTTGAGGCGTTCGAAGATGCGCGCATGCAATTTGACGTGCGCTACTACCTCCTCGCCATCCTCTTCATCATTTTCGATCTGGAAATCGCCTTCCTGTTTCCGTGGGCGGTGGTGTTTCAGCACATCGGCATTGTGGCGCTGATCGAAATGGGGCTGTTCTTGTTGTTGCTGGTGATCGGTTTCGCTTACGTGTGGAAGAAGGGAGCGCTGGAATGGGAGTGATCTCCGCCTTAGACCGGGTGATGCACAACCCGCAGCCGTTGAACGTGGTCGACGACATCCTGCGTCCGGCTGGCGACAATCCCGTCATCCAACGCGGCGCGGTCACGACTACCGTCGATGCGCTGATGAACTGGGCGCGCACCGGTTCGATGTGGCCGATGACTTTCGGTCTGGCCTGCTGTGCGGTGGAAATGATGCACGCCGGTGCTGCGCGTCTGGATCTGGATCGCTACGGCGTGGTGTTCCGTCCCAGCCCGCGCCAGTCCGACGTGATGATCGTGGCCGGCACGCTCGTCAACAAGATGGCTCCCGCGCTGCGCAAGGTTTACGACCAGATGCCCGACCCGAAGTGGGTGATCTCCATGGGCAGCTGCGCAAACGGCGGTGGTTATTACCACTATTCCTATTCCGTGGTGCGCGGCTGCGACCGCATCGTGCCGGTGGACATCTACGTGCCGGGCTGCCCGCCTACGGCTGAAGCGTTGATCCACGGCATTTTGCAGTTGCAGAAGAAGATCCGTCGTACCAGCACCATCGCGCGTTCCTGAAGGCTCCATCATGAGCGATACGCAAACGAACTCGCTGGTCGAGCGCCTTTCCGCGCGATTCGGCGATTTGCTAAAAATCACCGAATCGCACGGCCAGACGACGGCAGAAGTTGCTGCTGGCAACTTGTTGTCCGTGGCGACTGCATTGCGCGACGAGCCGGCCTTCCGCTTCACCGAAGCGGTTGACCTGTGCGGCATCGATTATCTCGGCTACGGCCAGACCGAGTGGGATACCACTGACGTCTCCAGCACCGGTTTCTCGCGTGGCGTGGAAGGCGAAGCGCTGGGTCGTTTCACCTGGGCCGATCGCCCGCGCGATGTTTCAAAGCCGCGTCGTTTCGCTTCAGTGGTCCATTTGTTGTCGATCGAACATAACCAGCGCCTGCGTGTGCGCGTGTTCTGCGACGACGACAGCCTGCCGGTAGTGCCGTCGCTGGTGCATACCTGGCCAGGCCTGAACTGGTTCGAGCGCGAATCGTTCGACCTGTTCGGCATCATCTATGACGGTCATCCGGATTTGCGCCGCATCCTTACCGATTACGGTTTCGTCGGTCATCCGTTCCGCAAGGATTTCCCGCTGATCGGCAACGTCGAAGTGCGCTACGACCCCGAGCAGAAGCGCGTGATCTATGAACCCGTTTCCATCGAACCGCGCGTGCTGGTCCCGCGCGTGATCCGCGACGACGCCGACCTGATCCAGGCCAAGGCCGAAGCCGCCGACCACTGGCGGGAGAATTGAGCATGAGCGTCCAAGAAATCCGCAATTACACGATGAACTTCGGCCCGCAGCATCCTGCTGCGCACGGCGTGTTGCGCCTGGTGCTGGAGATGGACGGCGAAACCGTCGTGCGCGCCGATCCACACGTGGGCCTGCTGCATCGTGGCACCGAAAAGCTGGCCGAATCCAAGCCGTTCAATCAGTCGATTGGCTACATGGATCGCCTCGACTATGTGTCGATGATGTGCAACGAGCACGCTTACGTGCGCGCCATCGAAACCCTGTTGGGCATCCGGGCGCCCGAACGCGCGGAATACATCCGCACGATGTTCGACGAGATTACCCGCATCTTGAATCACCTGATGTGGGTCGGTTCGAACGCGCTCGATCTCGGTGCGATGGCGGTATTCCTCTACGCCTTCCGCGAACGCGAAGAGCTGATGGACTGCTACGAAGCCGTCTCCGGCGCTCGCATGCACGCTACGTACTATCGTCCAGGTGGCGTCTATCGCGATTTGCCGGGCAAGATGTCGCAATACCGCGAATCGCCGTGGCACAAGGGTAAAGATCTCAAGCGCCTCAACAGCTGGCGCGAAGGTTCCACGCTCGACTATCTCGACGCATTCACCGCTGACTTCTCGAAGAAAGTGGATGAGTACGAAGAGCTGCTCACCAACAACCGTATCTGGAAGCAGCGTACGGTCGGCATAGGTATCGTATCGCCCGAACTTGCCCAGCAGTGGGGCATGACCGGTGCGATGTTGCGCGGTTCCGGTATTGCCTGGGATCTGCGCAAAAAGCAGCCATATGCGAAGTACGCTGAGATGGATTTCGACATCCCGGTGGGCGTCAACGGCGATTGCTACGACCGCTACCTGGTGCGCGTCGAAGAAATGCGCCAGTCCAATCGCATCATCAAGCAGTGCGTGGCTTGGTTGCGCGCCAACCCGGGCCCGGTGATGGTGGAAAACTTCAAGGTTGCGCCGCCCAAGCGCGAGGCCATGAAGGAAGACATGGAAGCCCTGATCCATCACTTCAAACTCTTCACCGAAGGCTACGGCGTCCCGGCAGGCGAAACCTACGCCGCAGTCGAAGCCCCAAAGGGTGAGTTCGGCTGCTACCTGGTTTCCGATGGTGCGAATAAGCCGTTCCGTGTGCACCTGCGCGCCCCTGGTTTTGCCCACCTGTCGTCGATGGACACCATCGTGCGCGGCCACATGTTGGCCGATGCCGTGGCGGTGATCGGCACCTATGACCTCGTGTTCGGCGAAGTCGATCGCTGAGCCCGGAGGAACGAACACATGAAAGTCACCGGAAATTACGAGCAGGTCAAAAACGTCGATCCGCTCGTCGTGCTGACCGAGCACACGCGTCATCACATTGATCATTGGCTGGGCAAGTTCCCGCCGGATCGCAAGCGCTCCGCGCTGATCCAGTCGCTGTTCGCGGCGCAGGAGCAGAACAACGGCTTCCTGACCGATGAGCTGATCGCAGCCGTCGCCAAGTACATCGACGTGCCGACCGTGTGGGCCTACGAAGTGTCCAGCTTCTATTCGATGCTGGAAACCAAGCCGGTCGGGCGCAACAACGTCGCCGTCTGCACCAACATCTCGTGCTGGCTCAACGGTGGCGAAGATATCCTGCGTCACTGCGAGAAGAAGCTCGGCATCAAGGTGGGCGAAAGCACTGCCGATGGCCGCGTTTATCTGAAGAAAGAAGAAGAGTGCATCGCTGCCTGCGTGTATGCGCCGGCGATGACGGTCAATGGTCATTACCACGAGCGCCTCACGACCGAAAAGGTCGATGAGATTCTCGACGGTCTGAAATAAGGTCAGGGCAATGGCAGTCGGACCCGCACCCCAGGAACACCAGGTCGTCTACACCACGCTGCATTTCGACAAGCCGTGGACGATGGACAGCTATCTGCAAGTGGACGGCTATAAGGCGTGGAAGAAGATTCTCGCCGAGAAGCCCGATCCGGCTTCGATCGTCGATATCGTCAAGAACAGCAACCTGCGCGGCCGCGGCGGCGCGGGCTTCCCCACCGGTCTGAAGTGGTCCTTCATGCCGAAGGGCAACATGCAGAAGTACATCCTCTGCAACTCTGACGAATCGGAGCCCGGCACCGCCAAGGATCGCGACATCCTGCGCTACAACCCGCATTCGGTGGTCGAAGGCTTGGCGATCGCGTGCTATGCGACGGGTTCGACGGTGGCCTACAACTATCTGCGCGGCGAATTCCATCATGAGCCCTTCGAGCATTTCGAAGAGGCGCTGAAGGAAGCCTATGCGGCAGGCCTGCTCGGCAAGAACATCCAAGGCACCGGCATTGACGTGGACATCTACGGTGCGCTTGGCGCGGGCGCGTACATCTGCGGCGAAGAAACCGCATTGATGGAATCGCTCGAAGGCAAGAAGGGCCAGCCGCGCTTCAAGCCCCCGTTCCCGGCCAACTTCGGCCTGTACGGCAAGCCAACCACGATCAACAACACCGAAACGTATGCATCGGTGCCGGCAATCCTGCGCAACGGCGCGGATTGGTTCCTCAATCTGGGCAAGCCGAACAATGGCGGCCCGAAAATTTTCTCGGTGTCCGGTCACGTCAATAATCCGGGCAACTTCGAAGTTCGTCTCGGCACGTCGTTCAAGGATCTGCTCGAACTGGCCGGTGGCGTTCGCAACGGCAACAAGCTCAAGGCGGTCATTCCTGGCGGCTCCTCGATGAAGGTGCTCAATGCCGAGGAGATGATGGCCGCGACCATGGACTACGACTGCCTGCAGAAGGCTGGTTCGGGTCTGGGTTCGGGCGCCGTGATCGTGATGGACGAGACCACCTGCATGGTGAAAGCCTGCCAGCGCATCTCGCAGTTCTATCACGCCGAATCGTGCGGCCAGTGCACCCCGTGCCGCGAAGGCACCGGCTGGATGTACCGCGTGCTGACCCGCATCGTGGAAGGCAAGGGCAGTCCAGATGATTTGCATCGCCTGAAAGCCATCGCCGGCCAGATCGAAGGCCACACCATCTGCGCGTTCGGCGAAGCCGCGGCGTGGCCGGTGCAGGGCTTTCTCGCCAAGTTCTGGGATGAATTCGAATACTACGTGCAGCACGGCCGGTCGATGACCGAAGACCGGCTTCCCGAAACCCGCCGTGGAGTTGCTGCATGAGTGCGCAGCCAGCCAATACCGCGCCTGATCTCCTGAATATCGAGATCGATGGCAAGCCCACGCAGATCCGCAAGGGCGCGATGATCATCGAAGCGGCCGACGCCATTGGCGTTGCTATTCCGCGCTTCTGCTACCACCGCAAACTTCCGATCGCCGCCAACTGCCGCATGTGCCTGGTCGACGTCGAAATGGGCGGTCGCCCGATGCCCAAGCCGCAGCCGGCATGCGCCACCCCGGTGGCCGAGGGTATGAAGGTCACCACCCGCACGGAAAAGGCGCTGAAGTTCCAGCGCGACGTGATGGAATTCCTGCTGATCAACCATCCGCTAGATTGCCCGATCTGCGATCAGGGCGGCGAATGCGAGCTGCAGGACGTGGCGCTCGGCTACGGCCGCAGCGTCTCGCGCTACACCGAACGCAAGCGCACCATCGCCGACGAAAACCTCGGCTCGCTGGTTGCCACCGAGATGACCCGCTGCATCCAGTGCACGCGCTGCGTGCGCTTCACCAGCGAAATCGCCGGCACCTACGAGCTGGGCGGCATGAGCCGCGGCGAAAACCTGCAGATCGGTACGTACATCGGCAAGACGCTGGAAACGGAACTCTCAGGCAACATCATCGACGTGTGCCCGGTCGGTGCGCTGACCAATAAGCCGTTCCAGTTCAAGGCACGTGCGTGGGAATTGATCGCCAAGCCGTCGGTCGCCTATCACGACGCATTGGGTTCGAATCTGTGGCTGCATACGCGCCGCGGTGAAGTGCTGCGCACGGTGCCGCGCGATAACGAAGCCATCAACGAATGTTGGCTGTCCGACCGCGATCGTTACAGCTATCAGGGGCTGTATGCCGCCGACCGCGTGCGTACTCCCGAAGTGAAGCGCAACGGTCAGTGGCAGGGCACAACCTGGGAAGACGCGTTGGCGGTTGCCGCCGAAGCACTGAAGAGCGTTGCCGGCAGTGATGTCGGCGTGCTGGTGCATCCGTCTACCACCAATGAGGAAGGCGACCTGCTGGTGCGTCTGGCACGCGGTTTGGGCAGCGCCCATATCGATCATCGCCTGCGTCAGCTCGATTTCGCCGACAACGCCGTCGCGCAGCCGTTCGCCATGCCGGTAGCGGATGTCGACAAAGTGAAGGCCGCGCTGCTGGTTGGTTCCAATCTTCGCTACGAGATGCCGCTGCTCAATCATCGTCTGCATCAGGCTGTGAAGAAGGGCGCCAAGGTTTACGCCGTCAACCCGGCGGAGTTCCACTTCAACTACAAGCTGGCCGGTGAAGCGATTGTTGCGCCGCATGCGTTGGTCGACGCGTTGTTGTCGTTGGCGAAGGCAGCAGTAGCTGCTGGTGCGACGGCTCCGGCCGCTCTGGCCGATGCCATCAACAGCGCCGCAAACGATCAAGGCGACAGCGATGCGATCGCGGCGCTCAAGTCCGGTCACGCCGTGGTGATTCTGGGCGACGCCGCTGTGACGCATCCGCAGGCTTCATGGCTGCGCGCCATCGCACGCTTCGTCGCCGAGGCTACGGGCGCTGCGTATAACGAGTTGCCGGCTGGCGCCAACGCCATCGGTCTGGCCAAAGTCGGCGTACTGCCGGGCAACGGCGGTCTGGATGCGCAAGCCATGCTGGCGCAGCCGCGCAAGGCCTACGTGCTTTACGGCTTGGAATTGCCGCACGATTTCGCCGACGGTTCGGCTGTGGTCAATGCGCTGCACGGCACTCAGCACATCGTTGCATTCGCTGCGTTCGCCACGCCGGAACTGCGTGATGTGGCCGACGTCATTTTGCCGATCGGCTTGCTGCCGGAAATCGACGGCACGCTCGTCAATGTCGATGGCTTCGCACAGCACGTGGAGGCGGGTGCCAAGGCACCGGGTTCCGACGTCCGCGCGGGCTGGAAGGTGTTGCGCGCCCTCGGTGGCCAGATGAAGTTGCCGGGCTTTGAATTCGATGACCTCGCCGGTTTGCGCGCGGGCATCACGGAGCAGGTGGCAGCGACGAAGCAGGAACTTTCCGTACGTAAGAGCGTGCAGGGACTTAGCCGCCTTGCGACGTGGCCGATTTATCGCAGCGATGCCGTGCTTCGTCGTGCGAGCGCGTTGCAAGCGCATCCGCTCAATCGTGCACCGGCCGTGCGCGTGAACGCGGAAGAAGCGCAGCGTCAGGGTCTGGTCGAAGGTGGCCAGGTCAAGCTTGCGAACGTCGTCCTGCCGCTGGTCATTGACGCAACGGTGCCCGACGGCGCCGTGTGGATCGAAGCTGCGCACGATCAGACCGCGACGCTGCCGCCTTACGGCGCGGCCATCACCTTGAGCAAGGCGTAACCCATGGGCGATCAGATTCTCCATCAGCTAATCATTCCCATATTGCTGGTCCTGGCAGTCGTCATTCCGCTCACCCTCACGGTGGCGTTGTACGTTTACTGGGAGCGCAAGGTGCTGGGCTGGATGCACGTGCGCATGGGGCCCAATCAGGTCGGTCCGCTGGGCTTGCTGCAAGCCTTCGCCGACGTGGTGAAGCTGATTTGCAAAGAAGTGATCCTGCCCACCAGTGCTAACAAGTTCCTGTACTACACGGCACCGCTGCTGGCATTGATTCCCGCGCTCGCGGCATGGGCGGTGATACCTTTCGGTGCGCAGTTTGCGTTGTCCAATGCCAACGCGGGTTTGCTCTATCTGCTCGCGATGACCTCGCTGGGCGTGTACGGCATCATCCTGGCCGGCTGGGCCTCCAACTCGCGCTATGCGCTGCTGGGTGCGATGCGTTCGGCCGCGCAGGTGATCTCTTACGAACTGGCGATGGGTCTGTGCCTGGTTTGCGTGCTGGTGCTGGCGGGCAGCCTCAACCTCACCGACATCGTCATGGCGCAGGCCGGTCACAAGGGCATCCTGGACTGGTTCATGTGGCCGTTGTTGCCGGTGTTCGTGGTGTATTTCGTCTCGGGTGTGGCCGAAACCAATCGCGCACCCTTCGACGTTGCGGAAGGCGAATCGGAAATCGTCGCCGGCTTCCACGTGGAATATTCGGGTTCGACATTCGCGCTGTTCTTCCTGGCCGAATACGCCAACATGATCCTGGTCAGCTTCCTGGCCTCGCTTCTGTTCATGGGCGGCTGGCTGAGCCCGTTCCCGGAAAGCGTGCCGGTGCTTGGGCACTCCAGTTTCATCTGGCTATTGGCGAAGGCTTTCTTCTTCGCGTTCCTGTTCCTGTGGTTCCGTGCCACCTTCCCGCGCTATCGCTATGACCAGATCATGCGCCTGGGTTGGAAGGTATTCATTCCCATCGCCATCGTGTGGGTGTTCGTCGCCGGCTGCATGAAGTACTACGGCTGGGTTCACATCGGCACGGGGGGCTAAAGAAAGCCATGTCTCGCATTACCAACTATTTCAAAAGCCTGCTGCTCCTCGAATTGCTCAAGGGCATGGTGCTGACCTGGAAATACCTGTTCAGCCCCAAGTACACCATGCGCTATCCGATGGAACACATCCCCAAGTCCAACCGCTTCCGCGGTCTGCATGCGTTGCGCCGTTACGCCAACGGTGAAGAGCGTTGCATCGCGTGCAAGCTGTGCGAGGCGGTGTGCCCGGCGCTGGCGATCACTATCGATTCGGCGCCGCGTGCGAGTGACGGCCAGCGCCGTACCACGCGTTACGACATCGACCTGTTCAAGTGCATCTACTGCGGCTTCTGCGAGGAAAGCTGCCCGGTGGACTCGATCGTCGAGACGCATGTGCACGAATACCACTTCGAACATCGCGGCGAGAACGTGGTGACCAAGCTGCAGCTGCTGGCCATCGGTGACCGCTTTGAAGCCGATATTGCGGCGGCTCGCGCGCAAGACGCGGCTTATCGCTGAGGACGGGACATCATGATCGATCCGCAAATGTTCCAACTCGTCTGTTTCTACGCGTTCTCCATAGTGACCGTGATCGCGGCGCTGTCGGTGATCACGCTGCGTAACTCGGTGCATGCCGTGCTCGCGCTGGTGCTTACCTTCTTCAGCACCGCCTGCATCTGGATGCTGGCCGAAGCGGAGTTCCTCGCCATTGCGCTGATCGTCGTCTACGTCGGCGCGGTGATGGTGCTGTTTCTGTTCGTGGTGATGATGTTGGATATCGACCAGGAGAAGCTTCGCGAGGGTTTCGTGAAGTTCCTGCCGGTCGGCCTGGTCGTGGCCGTTGTGATGCTGGTGGAAATGCTGGGCCTGATCGGCGTACGCGCGATGCATGCCGAGACGATGGGCGTGAATCCGGCCACCGCTGCGGGCATGTCCAACACCGCATGGCTGGGCACGGCGCTTTACACGGATTATCTGCTGCCTTTCGAAGTCGCTGCATTGATCCTTACCGTGGGCGTGATCGCCGCCGTGGCGCTTACCTTGCGCCAGCGCACGGGCGTGCGTCATCAGCAGGCGAGCGAACAGGTGGCTGTCAACGCGCGCGACCGCATTCGCATCGTGAAGATGGCAGCGGAGCGCCCGGCCGATAGTCAGCCAGCACCGGCTCAGGAGCCCAAGCCATGATTACGCTTTCGCATTACATCGTGCTTGGCGCGATCCTGTTCTGCATTTCGGTGGCGGGTTTGTTCATCAACCGCAAGAACGTGATCGTGCTGCTGATGGCGATCGAGCTGATGCTGCTCGCCGTCAATATCAATTTCGTGGCTTTCTCGCGCTTCAATCACGACGTGGCGGGGCAGGTCTTCGTTTTCTTCATTCTCACTGTGGCCGCGGCCGAATCCGCGATCGGTCTGGCGATTCTGGTGTTGCTGTTCC
>CAJCJD010000106.1 GCA_903970555.1 Vulcanimicrobiota bacterium | reverse complement strand
GGGAAGTCCATGGGAGAACGGCTACTGTGAATCGTTCAACGGGAAATTCCGCGACGAACTGCTCAATGGCGAAATCTTCTACACCTTGCGTGAGGCACAAATCGTGATCGAGCAATGGCGTCACCACTACAACACCTTACGACCGCACAGCGCACTGAATTATCGACCACCAGCACCGCAAGCTATGCTTCCAAACACCATTCGAGCAAGCCTACAACGAGCTGCGTAAACTAACTTCACATCTGGACCAGTTAATTCAGGCCCGTCAGTCCATATCTGCGGGCATGGAGCGAGAAATGGCGGTCATCAGCACAATCAGTGCCATGGCGGCGAATGCCAGCCATGCCACAAACTTCTGTTGTGCTGCGCGCTTCAACACGCGGAAAACCCTGAATGACTGCAAGGCTGGACTAGGCTCCAGACATAATGACACCAACGGGCGAAAAATTCATGCGCTAGGGCGTCTCGTTCTTACGCTTACCGATCTAAGCAAAACTCAAGAGTCAGGCCAGAATGACGGTTCAAGAAGCTGTCGCATTTTACAAGTACGCTTTCGCCGCTAACCTGATCCATCAGGTCCGCGGTGCTGGCAAGATGCTGGAAGTTGTATCAGAGTTGGTGATTGCCCGCGCCGTCGTTTCTGGCGGAGATTTAGCGCGACCCGGGCCGCCTGGAATATAGGTAAGCTTCGCATTTGCCAGCCCGTCGCGGCCTACACCGAGTGCTATGTAGAGCCACAGCCACGCGTTGATAGCCGCCAGGGGAAGTGGTGTAGCACTTACTACATGCCTCTTCCCTACAATTCGACGCGATACCAGCCCTGCCCGCTCCAATATCTTTACGTGCTTTGATGCAGCAGGAAAAGTCATCTTATAAGGCGAAGCAAGCTCGGTAACGGTGTGATCGTGAGCTGCCAGGCTATACAACATTGCACGTCGGGTTGGGTCGGCTAGGACGTGGAATAAAGTATCCAGTGGTGAATGTTCCTGGCGCATAGTCAGACTATTAATAGATGGATTTCATGTGCATTGAATGGTCAAAACGATTCAACCCATGCGCTCGATCTCATCCCAGACCGAGTCATCGTCCCCTTCCGCAATGACGTCGTATCCCATGCGGCCACCGAATGCTTTTTGATACATACACATCCACCGCGCCGCTTTTTTCTTGTCTCTAAAATGCTGCAAGAGTAACGCCGCAAGAGTCGGGTAGCGTTTATTGAAAATGCCGAACGCATCCATGATGGTCTGGTCGCGAAGGGTGTTAAGTCGTGCCATTTCTCTAGAGACACGACCTAGATCGATTACGCTCGTCAATCCCTTCTTTTCACGCACCTCACCTTTGACGAAGCTGGCTTGCTCGAAATCATTAATTGGCATACGCACGGCACTCATCGCGTGACTCCTGTCCGAATGCAGTCGAGGAAGGCAATGACTTCATTTCCCCGCCCGAGATGTACGAGTTTTTCAGCTGTAAGCGCATCTATAGACATGATGGGGGTGCCCCGATACCAAGCCATGAGCTTCTCCGTGTCCGGCTCAATCGCTCTGGCAATGTGAAGCACGATATATTCGAAATCGGAATGGTTATATCCGGGTCGCCGTGTAGCAAAACGACCGGCCGCGATCACTTCATTCTCTTGCCGCGCACGTTGAGTGATGACTATTTTTCGCGCAAGTCTCATATCGATCCTCCGTTTTCCGGATCGTTGGTGATTCACCTGATGCCAAAGGCATTTATCGGACATCGCTGGATGTGTCCGCATCGCCGTGCAAGAAGGAGATTCACGTTATTGCTGAAGATTGAGGTGGATTGAGATCCGGAAAATCCGAACACAATGTCAGGCGACCATCCGGATACGTTTCGTTAATCAGGGAGAATGGCCACTGCCCTGGTCCAGCCTGCACTCGCAGCGCGGATCTTTGCCGGAAAGCAGATGACGGTGAAACCATCGGCAGGCAGCTGTTCGAGGTTATGCAGTTTTTCGATCTGACAATAGCCAACATCACGTCCGGCTTTGTGTCCTTCCCAAATCAGGCTTGCATCACCGGTTTCCGCGAAGCGTTTGGCCGTGTGGCTGAAAGGTGCATCCCAGCTCCACCCATCGGTACCCACGACGCGGGCGCCTTTGGATGCAAGGTGGAGCGTGGCATCGCGACCCATGCCGCAGCCGGCGTGAATGTAGTCGGGATGGCCATATCGCTCGCCTGCCCGCGTGTTGACCACAACGATCTCCAGCGGCTTGAGCGTGTGGCCGATGCGCGCAAGTTCGGCATCAATTTCAGCGGGCGTCACGACATGCCCATCGGGAAGATGGCGAAAATCAAGCTTTACGCCTGGCTGCATGAACCATTCAAGCGGCACTTCATCAATGGCGATAGCGCGCCTTCCATGATCCATGGTGGGGTGGTAGTGCCACGGCGCGTCGATATGCGTGCCGTTATGCGTGGACAAGGTAATTGTCTCGACCGCCCAGCCTAATCCTTCCGGTAGCCGGTCCTCCGTCATGCCAGGAAACGAAGCCACGACATCCTTAGCCGATTCCTTGTGCGTCGTATAGGCGATCGAGGGGCGCATGAAGGGCGGGTCGGAAACCGTTTCATTGTCGAGCGTGATGGAAATATCGATGAACTTGCTCATGTCATTCTCCGTATTCGAAATACCTGACTTAACCTTCAATGCGACCGCGGACTTCGCCAAAACCAATGGATACGAAGCCCTTGCGATGGCACTTAGCCGTGAATACGACTTCATCGCCGTTTTCAAGAAATCCACGTTGTTCGCCGTTCGGCAGAGATACTGGCTTTGTGCCACCGAAGGTCAGTTCCAACATGCTGCTGAGCTGATCCGGTGTTGGTCCGGAAATCGTGCCGGTGCCGAGTAAGTCGCCAGCCTCCAGGTTGCAACCGCCCACGGTGTGGTGCGTGAGCATCTGCGCGGGCGTCCAAAAGAGATGACGCGCATTGGATTGCAAAATCTCCACTGCAGATCTGTTTTCACGACGCATCGCCGCCGTTTGCAATCCCACGGACAGTGCGATGTCGATGCCACCATGGCGCTGATCGGTGTTGTCTAACAGATAATCCAAGGGCGCCGGATCACTATCGTCACGCGGCATGGCAGGAACACGAAATGGCAACAGCGCTTCGGCAAGAACGACCCATGGTGAAACCATGGTTCCAAAGTTCTTGCTTAGGAAAGGGCCGAGCGGAAACATTTCCCACCGTTGTACGTCACGCGCCGACCAATCGTTCAACAGGCAATAACCGATGATGTGACGATGCGCATCTTCGATCGCAATCGGCTCACCCAAGGCATTACCGGCGCCTACGTAGAATCCCATCTCAAGCTCGAAGTCCAGGCGCTTGCTTGGACCAAATTCCGGTTTTTCGTCCAAGTTTGAAGGTGGTAGCTGTCCGTTGGGTCGACGAACGATTCCACCACTGGCGCGAACGGAAGACGCACGCCCGTGATAGCCAATTGGCACCCATTTGTAGTTGACGGGTAGTGGATTTTCCGGTGTCAGCAATGCGCCCGCGGCGCGTGCATGGTAAATGCCGGCGTAGAAGTCCGTGTAATTACCGACACGAACAGGTAAATGCATCGTGCACTTATCTCGTTCATGCAGAAGCCCTTCGCGAACAGCCAGGGCATGCTCTCGCTGGGCGCGGCGATGATCTAGCAACGTGCTAACCTGCCAACGCAACTCCTTCAGCGGCCCTCGTCCCAACGCAAAGAGCTCATTAAGCGCGCCCCCTTTGGCGGCTTCAGCGGCCTTTGCGGCGTCACCGGTCAACCATCCCCTGGCGTGCGCTACGCCGATATCGAAAATGAAATCCCCGATCGCCATGCCGACACGTGGATGGCCATCATCCGTGCTGAAAATCCCAATCGGCAAGTTCTGGATCGGAAAATCCGTATCGGGCTGGTTTGCACTTTCAACCCAGCTTCTGCGCTTCGGGTCATGTGTTTCGTCGAGATGGATCATGGTTGCAATTCCTAGAACTGGCGAAGGCTTCTTTTAGGCGGTCTTTGCTGCATCGAGCGAACGGCCTTTAGCAGCGTTGTCTTCAGGTCGACGGACGAGGAAGCAACACAACATCGTCGCTATCGATATGACCGCGGTGAAGGTCCATGCACTGGGATAGCCCCACGTGGCCGCGATCTTGCCGTACAGCGAGGGCACGAGAACGCCACCGATAGCCACGATGGTGAGCATCAGCCCGCAGGCGGTCGGTACATCGGAAAGATGAATGCTGTGTCGATAAAGTCCCGGCACCGCAATCCATGCGACGAAGCCGAGAATGGCGGTTGCGCCGATGATCGCGGCGGCGATATGCAAGCCTGATGCGCCGAGATACGGAATCATCAGCAGCGTCACGCCCTCGATCAACCATGCGCCGATAAGCGTGGGGATGATGCCGAACAACTTATCGGCCAACCAACCACCGATGAAAGAACCGGGGATGCCGCTGATCAACAGGATCACGCCGATGCTGTCACTCTCCGTTTGACCAAGGCTGAGATGTTGCTGGGCGTAGGCGGGAAGCAATTCCGCAGCGGTGAAATAGCCGCCATAGCCACCGACGAAACTAAGGCCAAGTATCCATAGATCGCGATTGCCGAAAACACGCTTTAGTGCCGCACGATCCAGGTGACTTCCCTTCACTGCCTGCGCATGTGCACCAGGCGGTTTGGGAAAAGCCACCAGTAGCGCCACAAAGGTGATGGCGCCAACTGCCGCACCCATCAGCAGCGCGTTCCGCCAACCGAAATGCGAGACCACGTCAGCCCACGCATAGAGACCCAAGGCGGCGCCCGCGGTGAAAGCCACTCCCGTAATCAAACCATTGGCAGTCACCAATTCGTGATCGCGAAACCATGCCGTCGTAAGGCCGATGGCACTGCCGATATAGATGGATCCGCCAACACCGCAAATGAAACGTGCAACGAGCAACGCCGTAAACGAATCGACTTGGGAGGAAAGAATTTCACCCAGCGTCTCCCCCGCGATACCGAACAACATGGCGAAACGCATACCGAACGCTTCGGCCAACATGCCTCCCGGAATATGCGCTAGCCCGTAGCCGGCAATGAAGACACCCACGATCGTGCCGAGCTGAGGAAGGGTGAGATGAAGCGCGGCAATCAGGTGGCCGAAGGTCGGCACGATGTTGAACCAGTTCAGCGTGAACTGTAGGAACGAGAGAAAGATGATCGTCAATGCTAGCCAGCGGTTATTCATGACCTATCCTCTAGCTAGAGTGCGAATGAGACTGACGCAAAGGCCATCGATACGTTGACGTCATTGCGCGTTCGAACATTCTGCAGATAGCGCAGAGTCACTTTGGCCTTGCCGAAGTCGTAGGCGACGAGTGGGCCGACCATGACGTGCTCGAAGCGATTGCCATCGCCGACAACTTCGCCGTACTGACGGTCATCGGTGAACTGCCGGGAATAATTGCCTATCGCACCGAAGGTCCATGCACCAATCGTTTTGCTGGCCGTTAGATCCATGTAATAGGCATTGCCTGATAGATAGTCCGTGGACGGATTACGCTTGTTGATGTCGACAATGTTGTTGAGCGTGAAGTCCCATCCGTTGTGCAGATAGCTGATGGCCCAGCTTGGCTCGACCGTCCAATAGTCGTTCGCGTAGCTCGTCTGCAGCGTCTTTCCGCCCTCATAGTGGTAGTTGCCGTCGGGTAGGTAGGCGGACATGCTCGTCGAGGTGAAAAAGCCGTTGCCCAGATTCCATGACAGGATCACTGGCGTTAGGATCGGGTTGAAAAAGCCGGTCGACCTGGATCGATAGCCGCCCAGCGACGTGGTATCCACGTTGTGCTGGTCGTAGAAGAAGATCACGTTGGCAGCGTATTCGGCGCCCAGCAGATGCCAACCCGGCACCCAGACGAACAGCGATGTATTGGTGTAGTTGCGCAGCTTCAGCGGCACACCCTTGCCTTGGCCGTCCTTTAGCGAATTACCGTTCGTGGTGTAGAACGTATCGGAGTAGTAGAGGCCCGGCGGCGGCAACGCGCCCATGGGAACACCGGTGGTCGCACCAGGAAGATAGGGACTGAGATTTTCAGATGCAGACACGGAACGCGACCACATGGAGACGGTCGCCAACGCTATGGCAGACAGGGAAGCACTGACCTTGTTGCAAGACGCGCGCATATACACCTCAAACTGTTGGCAGCAGGAACACGTCGGGCCGCCGAGCGCCCGGGATTGGCATCGGATCGATCGAAATCGCAGCCAAGGAACTCCAGCGCCACGCTAGGCGTTGGAGCGTCTCCACAAATCGTCAGGCAAGCCTGGCTGCCAGCAAGGCGTGGGCCGCATCGTGATCAGTTAGTCAGTGAACGCGAGGCTTCTCTGCCTAGAGCACGTACAGGTCGAGAGCTATCCGCCACGACGAACAAACAACCCAGCGATGTGCACGGACCTCACGCGCAACATGGGCGAGCACATCTCGAATGTCGGCCGTTGCGCCGGATTTGGAGGGGAACTCATCGTCTACTCCTACCTCAGTGGATTACTGGATCACCAGTCGTCCGTTGAAATGTCTCATCACGTTTGATGACCACGGGCCGCATCGTGCGCAATTTGGATGAGGAGCAGAAGGTGGCCTAGCTGGAAGGTATGCTTCCGATTTATGAAACATTGGTTGGCACCCATGCGGAACCACCACGCATTAGGTCAATGCGATTTCAATGCAGTCATCGTGTTCAAATCGGACCGTTGATACGTTCAACAAGAAAGTCGATGAATACCCGAATGCGCGGTGGGAGATGAGTGCGCGTCGGATAGACGATGTAGAGGTTGATCTCATCATGCGAGAAGGGCTTAAGCAGTTCGATGAGCCGGCCCGCTGCCAGATCTTCTTCGATATCCCATAGCGCCTTCAGAGCGATACCGTACCCGGCCAATGCCCAACCATGCACAACTTCGGCATTGTCGGACCACAGGGAGCCACGAACCTGCACCTCGCGCGACTTGCCATTTTCTTCGAAGGACCAGCGATCGAAGACACGGCGACCGAACATCAGCAAGAGGCATTTGTGCGACAGGAGATCCTCGGGCCTCGCGGGCACACCATGCGTAGCGATATATTCCGGCGAAGCGCAAATCACTCGTCGGCTTGCGAGCAGCTTGCGTGAAACCATGCTTCCATCGGTCGGAGAATCCGCCAGCAGTCCGATGTCGAGATCGCTTCCCAGCACATCGACGGGGAAATCGGTCAAGGTCAATTCGACGGATACCTGCGGATACTTCCTCGTGAACTCGGCGACCAAGGGACCGAAGCGGCGGCGGCCGATCTCCAGCAGTGTGCCGACGCGGATGTGTCCCTGCGGAACCGCGATGCAAGCACTCACCTCCGACTCCAGAGCATCCAGATCCGTCAGGATGTTCGTTCCCCGCTCGTGGAGCAGGCTTCCTTCCTCGGTAAGGTTGAAGTGCCGGGTTCCGCGGTCGATCAGCCGAACGCCTAATCGCTCTTCCATCGCCGCCAGGCGTCGGCTCACCGAGGGCAGTGAGCTATGCAGCCGCCGAGCCGCCTCCGACAGGCTACCCGCCGACACGATGCGGATAAATAAACGAAGGTCACTGAGTTCGTCAGTCATGGCCATCCTTCCGTTTTTGTAAAGGATACATTCCTTCGATGCCGTCTACCGGCGTGACGGACGCGTTTTCATACTTTCGGCCAATCAAGCCAAGCGCCGATATTCGCGCGGCCTCAAGACCCGAAAGGAATGCCGACATGAATACCTCCGTAGCTGTGCCCCGTGCGAACGTAAGTTCCACGATTCGCAATACTGAACAGGCCAGTGATAAGCCCAAGCTGGCCTCGAGCATACGCAAACGCGCGATCCTGGGCGCGCTCGGCGCCGTCTTGATCATCGGCGGCGGCATCACGTTGGTCTACTACTTTACGGTCGCTCGCTACTTCGAAACCACCGATGACGCTTACGTCCAAGCCGATTCCACCATCGTCGCGCCAAAGGTTTCGGGATATATCGGTAACTTGCTGGTTAACGACAACCAGACTGTCAAAGCGGGCGACGTGCTTGCGCGCATTGATGATCGGGATCTGCGCACAGCATTGGACGATGCCACGGCCAATGTTGATGCGATGACCGCGTCGGTGGGTCACCTGGACGCTCAACTGGACGCGCAGGCATCGCTGATTCGTCAAGCCGATGCGAGTGTTACCGCTGCATCGGCCGCACTCAGCCTGTCGCAGCGCAATGACGTTCGTCGACAAAAGATGGCTACCATCGGCTTTGGTTCGATGGAACAAGCCGATGATGCTGCGACTAACAGCAAGCAAGACAGCGCCAATCTCGATCGCCTAAAGGCGGCAGCGGTAACGGCGCGGCAACAGGTGGATATCTTGACGGCGCAGCGTAAGCTGGCTGTCGCGCAGCTCGAACGTGCGAAGGTCCTTCAGCACCAGGCGGAACTCAACCTGAGCTACACCAATATCTTGGCACCCATCGATGGTACGGTCGCAGCGCGCAGCCTGCGCGTAGGTCAGTACGTTCAAGCAGGCACGCAGTTGATGGCGCTCGTTCCGCTCAAGCGCGTCTACGTCGTCGCCAACTACAAAGAAACGCAGCTCACAGACGTCAAACCAGGCCAAAACGTCCGCATCAAGATCGACACCTATCCCGATCACGATATCCAAGGGCGAGTCGATTCGATCGCACCCGCGAGCGGCATGGAATTCAGCCTGCTGCCACCGGATAACGCAACCGGCAACTTCACCAAGATCGTCCAGCGCATTCCGGTCAAGGTCGTCTTTCAGCTAAGCGACGAACTCACCGGACGCGTTTATCCCGGCATGTCGGTAGAGGTTTCCATCGACACCAAGTTGCATCACGTCGGTTCGGTACAAGGGAGCTGATGATGTCCAGCGTGGCTCTCGAAGCGCGGATGGAAGCGCAGCCCGCAGCGCCCAAGTCGGCAGATTATGTGTCGACCAAGACATGGGTTGCCGTCGTCGGCGCAGCGCTCGGCGCGTTCCTTGCGATCCTCAATATTCAGATCGTTAGTTCATCCCTGGCTGATATACAAGGAGCCATCGGAGCGGGATCGGACGAAGGCGGCTGGATCACCACGGCCTATTTGGTTGCCGAGATTATCGTCATTCCCATGAGTGGTTGGCTCGCGCGCGTATTTTCCGTGCGCCGCTATCTCCTCACGAATACGGCACTCTTTCTTATCCTGACGGTGTTGTGTGCATTCACCACCAATCTTGGGCAAATGATCGTCGTGCGCGCGATGCAAGGTTTTGCGGGAGGCGTGCTGATTCCGCTCGCGTTCTCGATCATCATGACCAAGCTACCGCCATCCAAACACGCGATCGGCTTGTCCATCTATTCGGTGTCGGCGATCTTCGCGCCAGCCATCGGCCCGGTAATCGGTGGTTACTGCAACGAAAATTTCGGCTGGCAGTCGATCTTCTTCGTGAACCTGCTGCCCGGTGCGGTGATGTTTGCCATGCTGTGGTTCTCGCTCGAATCCGAGCCACGGCAATTGGATCTGTTGCGCAAGGGCGACTGGCTCGGCATCGCCACCATCGCCATCGGTCTGGGCGCTCTCGAAACGGCGCTGGAAGAAGGCGAGAAGGACGATTGGTTCGGTTCGATGTTCATTGTGCGCCTAACCGTCGTAGCTATCGTCGCACTGCTAACCTTTGTGATCGTCCAACTGGTTCGCAAGCAACCGCTGCTGCACCTGCGACTGCTGGCCCGGCGCAACTTTGGCCTCGGTACCATCGCCAACTTCTTCTTCGGCCTGTCGATGTACGGCTGGATCTACATCGTTCCGCTCTATCTCGGCCGCATCCAAGGCTATAACGCGCAGCAGATCGGCGGAGTACTCATCTGGATCGGCCTGCCTCAGCTGGTCATCCTTCCGTTGATGCCGAAGGTCATGAAGTACATCGATCCACGCAAGCTTGTGACCGTCGGCTTCGTGCTTTTCATTGCCGGCAGCCTGCTGGCGACCAACCTTTCCGGCGATTTCTCCGGCCCGCAGTTTCTTGCATCGAGTCTCGTACGCGCACTCGCTCAATCGATGGTCATGACGCCGCTCTCGGCCATGGCCGTTGCCGGTATCGAGCGTGAACATGCAGGATCTGCGGCCGCGCTGTTCAACATGATCCGTAATCTTGGCGGCGCGATCGGCATTGCCGTGATCCAGACGTTCCTCACAACACGCGGGGAATTCCATTCCGACGTGATCACCTCGCAAGTCTCGCTACTCAATGATGCAACGCGCTTGCGCATTAACCACTTGACTCAGGTTTTCATGGCTCATGGTGTCAGCGATCCCATGTACGCCCGTCATGAGGCGATGGTTGCGGTCGGTCGCGCCATCCATCGCCAAGCCACCATGCTGGCGTACAGCGACACCATCATTCTTCAGAGCGCGCTTCTTGGTTTGGCACTCGTTGCGGTGCTGATGCTCAAGAAGACGCAGGCTACATCTTCAGGTGAGGCGCACTAACCATGAACATCCAGTCCCCTCGCGTCGAGCGACTGATGGATACCTCGTCGCGCTCAAATAGATATTCCCCGGCAAATCCGACGACTCTGACGGGCCTTCTGCTGTCACTGTTCCTCTCGGGATGCGTCGTTGGGCCCGACTACAAAGCGCCGGAACATCCGCATATTCAGACGTACGTACCGCATGACACGAGTGCCCCAGGCAATGCTGGCGGCGGCGAAGTCGAACAACACATCGTCATGGGTGCGAACACTCCGTCCGATTGGTGGACGGCCCTGCAGTATCCCGAACTCAATCAGACGGTGGCGATGGCGCTGGCCCACAATTGGACCTTGGATGTAGCGCGCGCAAATCTCGCCAAAGCCAACGAGAACATCAAGGTCCAGCGAGCCGGACTTCTTCCGCAAGTCGACGGCGGTGCATCAGGCGGGCGCACGGCCTACGGCGCCTCGTTCCTTGGTCCGGAAGCCTTCACGTTTCCCACCTTTTCCGCTTACAGCGGCGGCGTATCCGTTGGCTATGACCTGGATGCATTTGGTGGACAAAAGCGCCGCATCGAATCGGCGCAGGTGAAAAGTCAGATTCAGGAAGAAGCGCTGCATGCGGCTCATTTGAGTGTCGCAGGCGAGACAGTGCTCACCGCACTGCAGATTGCATCCGTGCGCGAACAGATCCGCGTGATGAAAGACGTGACTGCCTCCGACGAACGGAATCTCGCGCTCGTCAAAGCTGCTCGTGACGCAGGCGTCGCTTCCCTGATGGACGTGACGACTGCGCAAAGCCAGCTCGACAGTGACCGTGCCGAGCTGCCTCCGCTCCAGCAACAATGGAATGTCGCGCAGGACACGCTGGCCATTCTGGTGGGCAAGACACCGGCCGAATGGAAAGTCCCTGACTTCGAGCTCGAAAAGTTTGTGCTGCCGCAGAACGTTCCCGTCGTTGTGCCATCGGATCTGGTGCGCGCACGCCCGGACATCCGCGCCGCCGAGGCTGCGCTGCACGCCGCGAATGCCGAGGTGGGTGTCGCAACCGCCGATATGTATCCACACATCGCGCTCAATGCAACTATCGCCGAGCAAGGTCTGTTTACTGGAGGCTCGGGCGCCGCGTGGAGTTTTCTTGGCGGCATCACCGGACCGATTTTCCACGGTGGCGCGTTGTCAGCTCAGCGACGAGCGGCGCAGGACGACTATCAGGCCACCTTCGCGCAGTACCAGCAGACTGTTCTGATGTCCTTCAAGCAGGTTGCCGACAACTTGCACGGTTTGGACAACGCCGCCAACGAAGTAAGAGACCAACAGACAGCGCTGGACTCAGCGAACAACGCGCTGAAACTGACGCGGCAGGGTTATGGCGTGGGTAATGCGGGCATCGTGCAGGTGCTGGACGCACAGCGCTTGCAGCAACTGGCCGAGCTTCGATTGGTGCTGGCCCGCACCACCCGGTATGTCGACACAGTTGGCCTGTACCTCGCGACCGGCGGCGGCATCGTCAATGACACCGTGGTTGCCATGAGTGTGCCTCACGAACCCGCCGGCACGGTTCAAGCGCCAGCACCGAGGGAGCATCGCAACACGGACGAATGACGATGAACCGCCTATGCCCCAAGTACATTGCGCAATGCACGCAAGATGAGCGCGTTCACTCGTATCGTGTGGACGGGCGCTATTCCATCCCCAAATTCCTGACGACCTCCTTCACTTCCAGCACATGGTGTGCCTGGTCCATCAAGCTCATTGAATGGGGATTGGCCAACTCGTTGTCGCTCCCAATCACGCACGTCGAGCAGTTCGCTGATTTTGGCTGGAAAACTTTGGCTAGATTCCTTCTGATCGTCGACAGGTTTTCAAGAGCGACTGTGCAAGACACCATTAACAAAGCACGCATCAAGGATCTATCCGACCATGTCACTTCACATTGGCAACAACTTGGTAACCCACGGCGATCACGAACTTAGTGTGTTGTTTATGGCAGAACAGGCGCGCGAACAAGCCATGATCGACGGTAACGTAGAGGTGCTTTCCAAGCTACTCCACCCCGACGCCGTGTACATCCATTCGTCCGGGGTTGTCGACAACAACATAACGTATATTGAGCCGCTGCGCGCGGGCGACATCACGTATCAGGCGATCGATATCACCGTTGAACATGTTCGCTATCTCACCTCGTCAGTGGTTCTTCTCAGCGGTCGCGCGAAGATGCAGACCATCCAGTTTGCACAAGACAAGCCGCTGGACAACCTATTCATCATGACCTGGGTGCGCCACCCCGACGGATGGAAGATGTCTTCATGGCAATCCACGCCTGTGAAAGCTCCCTGACAACCCACCCTGTCCACCCGAGCGTCAATCATCACTCCATCACCTCATAAGGAACCGGCTTTCATTTCGACGCAAAGCCTTCCAACAACCTCATCGGTGCGCAATGCCAGCTATTAAAATCTCCGTCATCGTCGGCAGCAACCGGCGCGAATCCATCAACAAGCAACTTGCCAATGCCCTCGTACGCCTCGGCCAGCATGACAATTACGAGTTTAACTTCATCGATATCGCTCACCTGCCGATGTACAACGGCGATCTTGAAGCAGCACGGCCTCAAGAAGCGATCGACTTCGCCCATGCGGTGGAAAGGTCGGATGGCCTTTTGATCCTGTCGCCCGAACACAACCGTTCGATCACCGCGGTGCTCAAGAACGCCATTGACTGGGGTTCCAAACCGAAAAGTGTCTGGACGAACAAGCCTGTCGCCATCACGGGGGCGTCACCAGGCGTGATCGGCACCGCCGTAGGACAACAACACTTACGTCAGATTTTGGGCATACTCGGGGCGCTAGTGATGGGCGGTGAAGCGTATGTGTCATTTCGCCCGGGCCTGGTGGATGCCGAAGGTGAGATCACAAACGTTGATACCCGCGAATTCCTTCGCGATTACCTCGCCCAATTCCTGGATCTCGTTTCGATGCTCTGCCCCGTTCGTCAATAAAGTGAGCATGCGCTCAGATTCATGGAGTCCCGACCCATGATTTATGATGCCGACAAACAGGGATTCTCAATGCATTGGACATGCATGTAGATAGTCGCTGAAGACTCCGATGAGAACGACCGATCCGCAGCAGCAACCATCGACCCGCGCCTTCCTCGCGGTTGTCATGGCGTTCCTCATCGTCATGATGGGAACAACCTTGCCGACGGCGATCTATCGGTACTACGAATTGCAGTACGGCTTCACGCCAACGGTCATCACGGTGATTTACGCGTCCTATGCAGTGGGTGTGCTTGGTGCATTGTTGATAGTCGGCAATTGGTCGGATCAACTTGGCCGTCGACGCATGCTGCTGGCTGGCCTATGCGCGGCAGCCGCGGCGACCGTCACGTTCCTGCTTAGCGATGGTCAACTGAGCCTCATGGTGGCACGTCTGCTATCGGGTATTTCGGCCGGCATTTTTACCGGAACGGCCACCGTTACCGTGATTGAACTGGCGCCGCCCGCGTGGCACAAACATGCCACCCTGGCGGCCACCGCCTCCAATATGTTGGGCTTGGGTTGCGGGCCGTTATTGGGTGGCGTGCTAGTCGAGCTTTTGCCCAGGCCGACGCAAATTCCTTATGTCGTGCATTTG